>NZ_JBHSFQ010000003.1:0-434732 GCF_042653925.1 Nocardiopsis mangrovi | reverse complement strand
CGCGGAGGAGGGGTGCGTCGTCGACTTCGCCGCTGAGGACCCCATCGTCACCGACGGTCCCTACGGCGAGACCCACGAGCTGTTCAACGGCTTCTGGATCATCCAGACCGCCGGCAGGGACGAGGCCGTGCAGTGGGCGAAGCGGGCTCCGCTCGGGGCCGGCTCGAAGCTGGAGGTCCGCCGGGTCACCGACGAGAGCGACTTCGCGGACTTCTCCGTCAACGAGTACGTCCAGAAGGAGCAGGGCTGGCGCGAACAGCTCGACCAGCGGTGACGGACCCGCGTGGGGCGGCCGGGGGCGGCGACGAGGTCGCCCCCCAGGCGCCTGCACCCGCCCGGGCGACCGGGTCGCGACGACCGATCGGGGGCTGAGCGGCGGCTCCAGCGCACGTCCGGGGGCGCGGGGTTCCTCACGGGCGCCGACATTTCCGCAGCTGAGGCGGACCGGACCGCACCCCGGCCGACACCCCGCCGGTCTGCTCCATCGGCGGTACTCTTGCGAAATGCAACCCCTTCGGTACTCCATCAACGTCACATTGGACGGGTGCTGCGATCATCGCGCGATCCCTCCGAACGAAGACATGCATCGTCACGCGGTCGAGAACCTCGACCGGGCCGATGCCCTTCTCTTCGGCCGCGTGACGTACGAGATGATGGAATCGGCGTGGCGGCCGCCGGCGCCGACCGGAGCGAGGCCCGACTGGATGGAGCCCTTCGCCCAGACGATCGACGCGGCGAGGAAGTACGTCGTGTCGAGCACCCTGGAGCAGGTCGACTGGAACGCGGAACTCGTGCGCGGGGATCTGGGCACGGCCGTTCAGCGGCTCAAGCGGGAGTCGGGCAGGGGACTGCTCACGGGAGGCGTCACGCTCCCACAGGCGTTGACGGAGCTGGGATTGATCGATGAGTACGAGTTCGTGGTGCATCCCCGACTCGCGGGCCACGGGCCGACATTGTTCGCCGGACTATCGAAGCATGTCGACCTGAACCTCGTGAGCCGGCTGGAACTCGGCTCGGGGGCAGTGGCGATGCGGTACGAGCCGAGGAGGTAGCCACCGGGCGCGCCGTCCCGAGCCGACCGCATCCGGAAACGTGGACCGGGAGAAAGCGGCGGAGAGATCGCCACTCTCTTGGGGGAGGGGCGCAGGTCGACGCCTACAGCCGCCGGGAGTACCCGCCCATCGACCATCCGTCCCTTACCGTGTTCTTCCCTGCGCCCGCCTGACGAACAGCGCCCGTGTGGCCTCCCGGCTCCGCGCCGGCCTCACGCGCCCGCCACATGGAGGACGGCGAGCGCCATGGGGCCGGCTCTTCGGCTCCGCCGCCGAGGCGGAGCAGGGGCCGCCATGGTCAGAACACCTCGCCTCATCGGGAGGGTTCGGGTGGCCGGTTGCGATCGGGTGACATGTCCTGCGTGCCCGAATCCGCTGTGGCTACGATAAGGGCGCCCTGCCGAGTACGACGGGAAGGGGTGCGCTCCGGAGCGGCTCCGAGCGCCTTGGAGGGAGGCCGACGGGTGGAGCCGCTGGAGCCGTCCGATCCCGCGCGCATCGGTGGCCATCGGCTCACCCACCGTTTGGGCGAAGGCGGCATGGGCCGTGTCTACCTCGCCACCACCCCTTCGGGACGCTACGTCGCCGTCAAGGTCATCCGCCCCGCCCTGGTCCGGGAGGGCGGCTTCCGCGTCCGGTTCGCCCGAGAGGTCGATGCCGCGCGTCGGGTGGGAGGGTTCCACACCGCCCCGGTCGTCGACGCCGATCCGGCGGGTGATCCCGCGTGGGTCGCCACCGCCTACATCCCCGGCCCCACGCTCTCACAGCGGGTCCGCGACAACGGCCCCATCGCGCCTCCCGTCCTGCACGCGTTGGCCGTCGGGCTGGCCGAGGGACTCAAGGCGGTGCACGACCACGGGCTGGTCCACCGTGACCTCAAACCGGGCAACATCATCCTCAGCGACGACGGGCCCCGCATCATCGACTTCGGGATCGCCCGGCCGCTGGACTCCGAGAGCCTGACCACCCGCGAGGCGGTGTTCGGCACCCTGCCCTACATGTCGCCCGAACGGACCGAGAACTCCCACGTCGGTCCGGCCTCGGACATGTTCTCCCCCGGTACCGTCCTCGCCTACGCCGCCACCGGTACCAACCCCTTCAACGCCGACTCGATGGCGGCGACGATCCGCCGCCTCATCGGCCCGCCCCCGACCCCGGCGACATCGACCCCCTATCCGCGCGCTCATCGCCGGCTGCTGGAACCACGACCCGGACCAGCGGCCCACCCCTGAGGCGATCCTCGCCCGCTTCGGCACCCTCGGTGCCCGCGCCGCCTGGAGACCACCCGGCACCGCCCGGCCACCCGTCGACGCAGGCGGGTCCGAACCGACCACGCGTCCCCCGGCCCCGACCTTCGTCGAAGCCGGCGGATCCACCGGGCGCATCCCCCACCCCGACCTTCGTCGAACCCACCGAATCCCTTACGGGAGCCCCCTCGCCGCGCGCCGCGACCGGAGAACCGGCCGACGCCCCCGGGAGGCCGCGGCGGAAGAGGGCCTGGCCCATCGCCACCGCCCTGGTGGCGATCACCACCGTCGTCACCGTGGGCGTCATCGCACTGCAGGCCGAACGCGACGGCGGCCGACCCGATACCGCCGCCGAGACTCCTGAACCCGCCGCCACCCTCACCGGACACGAGGATGCGGTGAACTCGGTGGCGTTCAGCCCGGACGGCACCACGCTCGCCACCGGCCACAGCGATGGCACCGTGCGCCTGTGGGAAGTCGGCGAGCCGTACCGAACATGCGGGACGGTGGAGGCCGTCACGAACCGAGGACCATCTTCTTGACCAGCGACGGCCCGGCGAACTCGGCCGGAACGGCGTCCATCAGCACGTCGTTGACCCGCTGTCCCAGCCACTGGTTGGAGTCGCGCCGGACCCCCACCCGCTTGAACCCGGCCTTCTCGTAGGCCCGGATCGCGCCCGCGTTGGACTCGATGACCGACAGGTGGACACACGCGAGGTTGGCCACGTGGAACGCGTAGTCGAGAACCAGCCTGGTCGCTTCGGTGCCCACGCCCTTGCCGCGCGAGGACCCCATGGCCACGGAGAACTCGCCGGTCGCGCGCGGGGGATTGATGGCGACCTGCGCCAAGCCGACGGGCGCGGGCGACCGACCGGTGACGTCGTAGATCGTGAACCGCAGTTCGCGGTCCGCGACCCCGGCGTATGCCTCGACGAGCACGCGGCGCGTCGTCTCGACCGGCTCAGGGGTCTGCCGGTTGTACCCGACGATCGTCGGGATCTCCTGCTCCCACCGCCAGTACTCCTCGGCGAGATCCGCGCGCAGGGGGCCGATGGCCGCGGTGTCCCCGCGCAGCCAGATCACCGGGTCGGGCACGATGGCACCTCCTCCGTGGCCGGATGCTCATGGGCCGCCGGCGCCCCCGCGCCCCCGAACGCGTCGTGTCGGGCGGGCACGCGCGCGGTCAGGTCCGCTTCGGCAGGACTTCTTGGAGCTTGGTCTCAAGGCCGCGGATCGCCATGTCCCAGGCGTCGGGGTCGCCGCGCAGCATCGCCTCGGTGGTCGAGGTGATCTGCTCCAGCGTGGCGTGCGGCGGGATCGGCGGGATGTCGGGATCGCAGTGGATGTCGAGGACGAAGGGCCGGTCGGCGGCCAGGGCGCGCTCCCAGGCGGGGCCGATCTGATCGGGCTCGCGGACTTCGGCGCTGCCCAGGCCGATCTGCTCGGCGAACGCGGCATAGGAGATGTCGGGCAGGGCCTGCGACTCCTCGAACTTCGGGGCGCCGCCCATGGCCCGCAGCTCCCAGGTGACCTGGTTGAGGTCGTTGTTGTGCAGCACGCACACGATGCAGCGCGGGTCCTCCCACTGCCGGTGGTACCGGCGGATGGTGAGGAGTTCGGCCAGGCCGTTCATCTGCATCGCGCCGTCGCCGACCAGGGCGATCGCGGGACGGTCCGGGTGGGCGAACTTGGCGCCGATGGCATAGGGCACCCCGGGGCCCATCGTCGCCAGGGTGCCCGACAGCGACCCTCGCATGCCCTCGCGCATCTTCAGGTGGCGTGCGTACCAGTTCGCGGCCGACCCGGAGTCGCTGGTCACGATCGCGTTCTCCGGGATGCGCAGGGACAGCTCCCAGACGATGCGCATCGGGTTGGTGGGCTCGGCGGCCACCATGGCCTGCATGTCCATGGTGTCCCACCACGAGGCCGTGTTGGACTCGATGGTGCGCCGCCACGACCGGTCCTCCTTGCGGCGCACCAGCGGGATGAGCCGGGTGAGCGTTTCGGCGGCGTCGCCGACGAGGTTGACCTCGGTGGGGTAGCGCATCCCGATGTACTTGCCGTCGAGGTCGATCTGGACCGCGCGGGCCTGCCCGAAATCGGGCAGGAACTGGGAGTAGGGGAAATTGGAGCCGACGATGAGCAGCGTGTCGCAGTCGCGCATGAGCTCGTAGCTGGGCCGGGTGCCCAGCAGGCCGATCGCGCCGGTCACATAGGGCAGGTCGTCGGGGAGCACGTCCTTGCCCAGCAGCGCCTTCGCGACACCCGCACCGGTGAGCTCGGCGAGTTCGCGCAGCTGAGGGGCTGCTCCGCGGGCCCCTTGGCCGGCCAGGACGGCGACCTTCCCGCCCGCGTTGAGGATGTCGGCGGCGCGGGCGATGTCGTCGCCCGGCGGGATCGGGGCGCCGAAGGAGAGGCCGGGAGGGCTGGAGGGCACGTGCTTGAACGCGTGCTTCGGCGCGCTGTAGTCGAGTTCCTGGACGTCCGCCGGGATGATCAGCGCGGTGGGCGCCCTTTCGGCCAGCGCGACGCGGATGGCGCGGTCGAGGGCGTTGGGCAGCTGCTCGGGCACGTTCACCTCGACGAGGTATTCGGCGGCCACGTCCTTGAAGAGCGTCCGCAGGTCCAGTTCCTGCTGGTAGCTGCCGCCCATGGCGGTCCGTGCGGTCTGGCCGATGATGGCGACGACGGGGACGTGGTCGAGTTTGGCGTCGTACAGCCCGTTGAGCAGGTGGACCGCTCCCGGCCCGGAGGTGGCCATGCACACGCCGAAGGTCCCGGAGAACTTCGCGTATCCGACCGCCTCGAAAGCGGCCATTTCCTCATGGCGAGCCTGAATGAAGGCGGGTTCGTTCCCAGCGCGCTCGAAGGACGCGGTCAGTCCGTTGATTCCGTCGCCGGGGTAGGCGAACACCTGGCCCACGCCCCATTCGCGCAGCCGCCGCAGCAGGAAATCCCCCACGTTTTCGGTCACGTTTCCTCCTCACACGCATGGGTAGTGCCCGAATACTGCCGGGGCCACTACCCGTCGCCCCCGGGCCCCAATCACGCCGCTCGACCGCCGCCCCGCCCGCACCGGGGCCGGCTCCCAGCAGACCCACCGGGGGCCTCGGCCCGGCCGGCGGAAGCCCGCGGCCAACGCGCCCATGAGTCAATTTTAGTTGACGACAAAAGTGGAGTCAATGTAAGTTGACTCCATGACATGGGGCAAGGAACTCGAAGACGACGGCACACCGGCGCCGATGCATGTCGATATGGGCGACCACGTGCTCTGCGTACGCATCCTCGGGGCGGGGCCCACGGTGGTCCTCGACGGCGGGGGATCGGGCCAGGGCGTGGGCGCCTGGGGAGGGGAGCTGGAGCGGTCGCTGGCCGAACGGGCCACCGTGGTGACCTACGACCGCGCCGGTGTCGGCCGGTCCGGGGGAGCACAGGCCGCGACCGTCACCGAGATGGCCGACGGCCTGCACCGGCTCCTTCGCGCCCTGCCCCTGGAGTTGCCCGCGGTGTTCCTGGGCTGGTCCTACGGCGGGCTCGTCACCCAGGTCTACGCCGCCCGCTATCCCGAGGACGTGTCCGGACTGGTGTTCGTGGATCCGACCGCCGCCGGAACCCCTCCGGGCTCGGCCCTGGTCCGCCGCCTGTCGTTTCGTGCCGTGCCGTGGCTGCTGCGCCTGCGCGCGGCCTTCGGCGGCCGGAACGCACCGGCCCTGCGCGAGCTGGCCACCACACTGGCCGGAATGCCGGAGGCCATGGCCGAGACCGCACGGGTACGACGGGAGACCGGGCTGCCGAGTGTGCCCATCCGCGTCGTCGCAGCGGGCAGGCGGCCGCGGATGCCCCGGGCCCAGCTGGACCATCTGACCACCGACCACCGCGCGCTGGCGGCGCAGTCCCCGTGGGGGCGGGTGGCGGTCGCGGAGCGAGCCGGCCACCAGATCCCCTACGAGCAGCCCGAAGCCATCGTCCGTGCGCTCGATGACGTGCTGGGGCCGGCATCGGCGGTATCGGGCGGGGAACCCGCCGCTTAAAGGGGCGGGACGGGGCCATGGATAGCGGGGTCGGTTCTGGCCGGTGATGTGGGTGTGGAGTTCGTCGAGGGTCTGGCGGATGAGGCGGGAGATCTGCATCTGGGAGACGCCGATGGTGCCGGCGATCTCGGACTGGGTCTTGTTGCCGAAGTAGCGCATGAGCATGATGCGGCGCCGGCGGTGGGGGAGTGTGGCCAGGGCGGTTTTCAGTGCCTCGCGGTAGATGACGCGCTGGAGGTCGTGGTCGTGTTCGCCGAGGGTGTCGGCGAGGGTGTCGGGGTGGCCGTCGTCGTCGGTGCCGCGGGGTGCGTCCAGGGAGATGGTGCGGCGGGTGCCGCGTCTGGCCGGTCGCGCGGGGTGGGGGCGGGGGTGCCGCTCGGCGCGGAGGTGGCCGGATGTCGTGTTCGCGTTGTGCTGGGCCCGATTCCTCCCGTGCCCGGCTCTTTGATGGGCAAACACCCGCGGCCGCCGCCAGGGCCGACCACCATCGGTCACCGGCTCCCGACGCGTTTCGGGCCGTCGCGGTTTCGGTAGGGGCGACCGCATGGCCCTGAAGCCGGAAGCGCGCGCTCGCCCCGGGTCTGCGCGGTGCTTCCGGGCGTTTCGACGCAGGAGGGAAGGCGGACCATGACGAGGCCACCGAAACAGACCCAGGAACCCCCCGGCCGCACGGCCCCGATGACTCCGCGGCCGCGCGATGAGATGAGCGACTTCGCCGAACTCACCACCGCGCAGTTGCGCCGGGCCAACGACGAGATCGCCCCCTCCTACGTCTTCTTCGCCGGCGACCGCCTGTCGTCCTACTACAGCGGCGAGGTTCTCGCCCCGACCGGAGGCGAGATCCGATCCGGCTGACGGGCGGCGCCCGGAAGAGACCGCTGCGGAGCCGTGACGATCCGCCCCCCGTTCGCCGCGTGCTCCCGTCCCCCCGTCCCCATGGAGGCGATGGATGTCCACCGCAGGCCCGTCCGCCACATTCGCCGGAGAGGCCGGCGGGCTCCGGATCGGGCGCTCGCTCCGATGGATACGGCGGGTGCGCGGCCGTCGCAGCGGAGAGCGGCAGACCGTGTCCGCCGTCGTCAAGGGGGCCATAGCCGCCACCGCGGCCTGGGCGGTCGCGGCAGGGGTCCTGGACGCGACGGCGCCGGCGTTCGCGCCGTTCTCCGCGCTCCTCATGCTCCAGATCACGATCTACCGATCCGTGGTCCAGTCGGTGTACTACATGCTCGCCGTCAGCGCGGGCGTGGCGGTACAGGGCCTGCTGGCGTTCGCGGCGGGCCCGGATCTGCTGACCTTCGCGGTCGTCGCCGTGCTGACCCTGGTCATCGGGCGGGGGCTGGGATCACAAGGGCAGCACGTGCCGACGGCGGCGTTCTTCGCCTTCTCCCAGTTCGTCCTCGGGGCGACCTCTTCCGAGAGACTGAGCTACCTGACCGAGATCGTGCTCCTGGTCGTCCTTGGATGCGCGATCGGCGTGGCCGTCAATCTGCTGCTCTTCCCCCCACTGCGCTATACGGGCGCCACCCGGGCCGTGGAGACGCTGATCCAGTCGGTGAGCGACCTCTTGCAGGACATGTCGGAGTCCCTGTGCGAGGCCACCCTCGACGAGGACCCCGACCGGGATTGGCGGGCGCGCGCGAGCGCCATGGGCCGGTTGGTCGCGCAGGCGCGGTCATCGGTGGAGACCGCACGCGAGAGCCAGTACCTGCACCCCGCCCGCTTCCTGTCACCGGGCGGACGCGGCCGCGCGTCGTTCCCGGGGGCCGAGACCGTGCTCAACGGCCTCGACCGCATCGCCGCCCAGCTGGGCTCGGTGGCCCGCGGGCTGGCCGACCAGAGCGAAGAGGGGCGGGAACGGCGGCCCGACGCGGAGTTCCTGCACGCCTTCGGCCGGATGCTCGCCCATCTCCGGGGAGCCGCCCTGACACTGTGCCCCGATCACTCCACCCGGTTCGGCCACCGCGTCGGCGACCTGGACGCCCACCTGGACCGGGCGCGGACGGAGATCTCCCGGCTCGACGAGATCACCTCCGCGAGCCGCCTCGGCGGGGTCGCGCACGCCTACACCTACGGCACGCTGCTCGTCGACGCCGGCCGGCTGGTCGAGGAGTACACCTACATCCGCGACGTCCTCCGCCAGCAGAGCGCCCCGCCTCCGCCGGGAGCCGGACGAAAACCCGCCAGACGATTCGGCCGCCGCACATGACCATGGTCCGCCCGGCCTCGGCCCACTACGCCCCGAAACGGTCGCACCGAACGTTTCTTCGCCGGCGGCGAGGTCAGCTGCCCGGTGTCGGCGCGCGGACCGGCCGAGGCGGCACGTTGCGCGGCGATGTACCGCATCCGCCGGACGGCAGCGCGCCGGGAGGGCACCGGTCGATTCGATCCGGCCGGACGCCACCGCGCCGCCGGGCCAGACGATAGGAAGAGGACGCTTCGCCGTGCCGAGTCTGTCGAGCCGCGTATGGAAGAGCGCGGCATCCGTGGTCGGCGCCAGGATCGAGTACCGCGACCCCACGATCGTGCGTCGCAAGGTCGAGACCCGGCAGATCCGGCCCGAACCCATCGGTCCGCCACGGCGCATGGACCGGTACTGCGCCATCACACTGCACTTCCGCTACGGCTGGCCGTGCTACGAGGTGACCCCGCGTACCGGACCGGCGCAGAGCAACGTCATGGTCCTGCACGGCGGCGCCTATGTCGAACAGATCAGCGGAATGCACTGGCGACTGATCCACCAGCTGGTCGCACGGCTGCGTGCGCGCGTCTGGGCACCGATCTACCCCCTCGCCCCGCAGGGGACCGCCGACACGGTGGTCCCGGAGATCGCGCGGTTCACGCGCGAGATCGTCGACCGGTGCTCGGGGGACACGGTGCTGATCGGCGATTCGGCGGGCGGGGGCCTGGCCCTCGCAGCCGCTCAGAGGCTGCGGGACGGCGGGGGGCACCGGCCGAGCCGGCTGATCCTGATCTCCCCGTGGCTGGACGTCACCATGGACAACCCGGACATCCCCGCGGTCGAGCACCGCGACCCGGAGCTGTCGCGCGCCGGGCTCCGGTTCGCGGGCGACCTGTGGGCCGGCGACCTCGACCCGGCCCACCCCCTCGCCAGCCCGATCAACGGGCGCATGGACGGCTTGCCCCCGTGCACGGTCTTCATCGGCACACACGACGTGCTCAACCCCGACACCCACCGGTTCCGCGCCGCCGCCGAACGCGCCGGAGTCGACGTGGACTTCCACGAAGGGGCGGGCCAGATCCACGTCTACCCGCTGTACCCCATCCCTGAAGGACGGCGGGCACGCGACCACATCATCTCCACGATCCGCGACGACACGGCGCGGCTCCGCACCTGAGCCGGGATCACCGGGGATAGAGCCGGGGCTCGGGGGGTCGGGCGGTGAGCACAAGGCGGACGTGGTCCGGCACCGCGGGCATCCGGCCCGGAATCAGTGGCGGCGCCTCCCCTGTGGCGCGAGGCGGTGCCCGCGCTGAAGCGAAGCGCCCGGCGGGGCAGCGCACCATCGCCCTCGACCAGGGCACGGTGAAGGTCTGTGCTTCCCACCGCTCGATATTCCGAGGCTCGGCGACAACGTCCCGCTGGAGTACTAGCCCTCGCTCTGGCCGGTTTCGGGGACGGTCCGCGGAGCCGGTTTCTCCCGCCTGCCGGACATGCCGGGTGCGGTCCAGCTCGCGAGGAGCTTGAGCCGCTCCTCGTGCGGGGTCGCCGGTTCGGCGGTGTAGAGCGAGAGGTCGTGCACGGCCCGCGGCGAGGTCGGCAGGTCCATGGACCGGTACGTCAGCTCCAGGAAGCCGACGTCCGGGTGCTGGAGCCGTTTGGTCCCCTCGTGCCGGATGCGGACGTCGTGTGCGGCCCACAGGGAGCGGAACGCGTCGCTGAGCGTGGACAGCTCACCGATGAGCTCGCGCAGCGCCCGGTCGTGGGGTTCGCGCCCGGCCTCGGCACGCAGCAGCGCCACGGTCACCGCGGCCCCCGACTCCCAGTCGACGAAGAAGTCCCGGGAGGCGGGGTCGAGGAAGTGGTAGCGCGCGAAGTTGGCCCGGCCGTGCACGGTCGTCGTCTCGCTGGCGAACATCGGCGCGTGCAACGCCCTGGCCAGGGCGTTGGTCGCGACCACGTCCAGACGCCCGTTGCGCACGAACGCCGCTGACATCGTGATGGAGTCGAGCATCCACTGCACGGGCGGCGCGAGGTCGACCTCCCTGCGGCGCGACGCCTTGAGGTGGCCGCCGGGACGCGCCGCCTGAGCCAGATCGAACAGGTAGGTGCGTTCCTCGTCGTCGAGCCGCAGGGCGTGGGCGACCGCGTCCAGCACCTCTTCGGAGACGCCGGCGATGTGTCCCTTCTCCAGCCGCGTGTACCACTCGGTGCTCACCCCGGCCAGGACGGCGACCTCCTCACGCCGCAGCCCGGCCACGCGGCGGCGGATGCCCGGGGGCAGGCCGACCTGTTCGGGTGACAGCGTGGCGCGCCTGCTGGCCAAGAAGTCCCTGATGTCCGCGCGGTTGTCCATACGGTCCACCATAAGTCCAGGTGAGGGCGCGAAGGGGGTTGAGATTATCCCCCCGCGAACGCAACCTTCCCGGCGGCTGTGGGTGCGGGTTTAGTCGGTTTCGACAGCGTTAGTCGGTTTCGACAGCGAAGGCCCCACGACGACACGGAGTCCGTCATGCGCGACGAAGCCCTACCGGCTTCACCCGCGGCCGGCGAGGGCCGGCCCGCCCGCCTCCCCCTGGCCATCTACGTGCTGGCCATGGGGGTGTTCCTGATGGCCACCACCGAGTTCGTGGTCGCGGGCCTGCTACCGGACATCGCCGGCGACATGCGCGTCAGCGTCGCCCAGGCGGGGGCGCTGATCACGGTCTTCGCGGTCGGCATGATCGTGGGCGCACCATTGATGGCGCTGGCGACGTTGCGCGTCCCGCAGCGCCTGACGCTGGCGCTGGCCCTGGGTGTCTTCGCCGTGGGGCATGTGATCGTCGCCGTTGGCCCCGATCTCTGGGTGGTGCTCGCCGCACGGTTCCTCACCGCGCTGGCCACCGGTGCGTTCTGGGCCATCGCCGCGGTGGTCGGCACCCGCATCGCGGGCCCGGGGGCGGCCTCCCGAGCTATGGGCATCATCAACGCCGGGGGCATGCTGGCCACCGTTCTGGGCGTACCGCTGGGCGCGTTCGCAGGACAGCTGATCGGCTGGCGCGGCACCTTCTGGGCCCTGGCGGCCCTCGCCGTCGCGGCGGTGGCCCTGATCATCCGCCACATCCCCCACATCGGCGCCCGCCACCAGCCGGTCTCGGTGCGCTCGGAGTTCACGGCGCTGGGGTCGGTGCGGCTGTGGCTGGCGCTGGCGGCCTGCGCCGCCACGACCGGCGGTGTGCTGGCGGCCTACTCCTACATCGCGCCGCTGCTGACCGACCGGACCGGTATCTCCGCGGGCCTGGTACCGCTGGTGCTCGCCGGTTTCGGCATCGGATCGCTGGCGGGTTCGGTCCTGGGCGGCCGCCTGGGCGACACCCGCCCGCACACCGCGACCATCGTCGCGCCCGCGGCGACCACCGCCATCCTGCTCGCGATCTGCTTCGTCTCCAGCGCCCCGCTGCCCACGGTCGTTCTCATCGCCCTGCTCGGGCTCTTCGGCCTCGGCGCGAACCCGGTACTGATCGCCTTGGCCGTCCGCTACGCCGCCCACGCGCCCACGCTCGGCTCCTCGCTCAGCGTCGCCGCCTTCAACACCGGCACCGCGGCCGCCACCTGGCTGGGCGGCATCGCCCTGGAGTCCGGCCTGGGCGCCACGGGTCCCGTCGCCGTCGGCACGGCCATCGCCGCCCTGACCCTGGTCCCGGCGATCGCACTCGCCCGCGTCCAGCGCCGCCGCGCCCAGGACGCGACGCCTTCCGTGCCTTCTGTGCGGTGAGCACGCCGCACTGATCCACCTGATCCACGCGCCTCCGCCACATCTCACGATTCGCGGCGACGGGCATCACCGAAGGAGAGCACCGTGCGCGCGACCCTGATGTACAGGGCCGGCGACGTCCGCGTCGAAGAGGTCGCCGGCTCCCGGATCAGGGCGGGCCATACGTGTGTGCGGGCCCGTCCCGCCCGTGCCGTACAGGCGCGTGCGGCGTCGTGCGGAGTGGGGGATGGGGCGGTCGGTCCGGCGAGAGGACGCGGCGCGCCCGACGGCGTTCGGGCGCACCCGCATCAGTGTCTTCGGCGTTCAGGCGATCGTCGTGGCGTCGATGACGAAGCGGTAGCGGACGTCGGAGGCCAGCACGCGCTCGTAGGCCTCGTTGATGGAGGAGGCCTCGATGAGCTCGGTCTCGGGCAGGATGTGGTGTTCGGCGCAGAAGTCGAGCATCTCCTGCGTCACGGGGATGCCGCCGTTGGCCGATCCGGCGATGCTGCGACGGGAGGCGATGAGCGACATCGCGTCGACCTGGACCGGCTCGGTCGGCGCCCCGAGGATGACGAGGGTGCCGTCCACGGCGAGCAGGTCGACGTAGGCGCTGTAGTCCAGCCCGGCCGAGACGGTGTTCAGGATCAGGTCGAAGGCGCCGGCCAGCTTCTCGAACGTGGCCGGATCCTCGGTGGCGTAGTAGTGGTCCGCCCCGAGGTCGAGGCCGTCCTGCTGCTTGGCGAGCGTGCGCGAGAGCACGGTCACCTCGGCGCCCAGGGCGTGGGCGAGCTTGACCCCGACGTGGCCCAGCCCGCCCATGCCGATGACGGCCACCTTGGTTCCGGGGCCGGCCTTCCAGTGCTTGAGTGGGGAGTACAAGGTGACTCCCGCGCACAGCAGGGGCGCGACCCTGGCCAGATCCAGCGACTCGGGCACCTTGAGGACGAAGTCCTCGTCGACGACGATGGCCTGCGAGTACCCGCCCTGGGTGATGCTGCCGTCGAGGGGGTCGAGGCCGTTGTAGGTCTGCAGGTTGCCCTTGAGGCAGTAGACCTCCTCGCCCTTGAGGCACTGCTCGCATTCGCCGCAGGAGCCGGACTCGCAACCGACGCCCACCCGGTCGCCGACCCGGTGCCTGGTCACGGCCGAGCCGACCTCGCGGACGAAGCCGACGATCTCGTGGCCCACCACCTGCGGGTAGGTGATGGGGCCCCACTCGCCGCGGACGGTGTGGATGTCGGAGTGGCAGATGCCGGCGTAGGCGATCTCGATCAGGACGTCCTTGGGCCCTACCTCGCGGCGCTCGATCGTGATGGGCACGAGCGGCTCGGTGGCGGAGGTCGCCGCGTAGGCGTTGACGGTGCGCATTCGATCCCCTTGAACTGGTCCCGGTCGGCGCGCCGACCTGGGAGTCTCATGTGGCCGCCCCCATGCAACCGCGGCCGGGGCGCGCGGGGAAGGTCGCGTTTATGGGGGTACAAACTCAACCTCCCTACCGTGTGACCCGCGCCTATCGTGAGGACGAGCGCACCAGCCTCTCTCGGCCGGAAACCCCCTGGCGCGTGCCCCGCACGCACCGGTGTTCACCGGCCACGCCGCCGACGCACCCGGCCGGGCCGGCACCGCCCGCTACACCCCCGCACCGTCCGGGGGACACCGGGGCCGGTAACAGCCTGGGCCGGGTGGTCGCACGCAGAGGCATGTTCCGCTTCGTCACCGTCCACGAGCTGGTCGGGTCGCGCAGCGGGAGGCCGGTGCATGGGGACGCGTAGTCGCCGTTGTCGCCGCTCCCCACGGGTGGGCCACGTCGACCGGGTGATGACGGTGTTGTCGACTCGGCGGAGTGCGGCGTCCGCCTGATCGCGCTGAGCGCGCCTGCCGACACGCCGCGGACGCGGCGGCGGGTCAGGGCCGCAGCAGCACCTTGATCGCGCGGCGGCTGTCCATCGCCTCATAGGCATCGGCGGCCTGGTCGAGCGGCAGGGTGAGGTCGAAGACCCGCCCGGGATCGATCTCGCGTTCCCAGATGCGCCGGATCAGGTCGGGCAGGAACCGCCTGACCGGGGCGGGGCCGCCGTGTACGTGGATGCCGGCGAAGAACAGGCCGATGCCGGGGATGGCCACGTCGTAGTTCACGCCCACGAAGCCCAGGTGCCCGCCGGGACGCGTCGCCCCGATCGCCTGCATGGTCGAGCACACGGCGGGATTCCCGCGACCCGCGGCGCGGCGCGCCGGACAAGGCCCTGTCCTACCGGCACGCCTCGCGGACGAACAGGGCATTGAAGATGTCCGGGATTCTCGCTGCGCTCCGCGCCGGTGTGAACCCCGCCGTCGTCATCGCTCGGGAACATCGCCCCGGGTTCCACGTCCGGAGACCCGCGCGCCCTGTGGCTGCGACCGGAGACGACGACGGGGTGCACGGCGAGAATGGCTAGGCCACGTCGAACCTCCACGTCCCGGACCCGACGGTGTAGACCGCGTAGCCGTCCCTCTCCTCCACGAACTCGGCTTCGGAGGGAGCCTCCACGCGCCCGGTGCCCTGCCCGAGGAGGGGGACGTGGACGTCACCGGTGGAGTTGGGGGGAACGACCACCTCCATTTCCAGGCCGTCCGCGCCGTCGCGGCGCCAGCTCGACGCGACTTCGCCCCGCACCGTTCGGGTGCGGGCCTCGGCGTGGTCCAGGTCCGAGGGGAGGTAGGGCTTGAACCGCACCGTGGCGTAGCCCGGCGTGGCCGGGGTGATCCCGGCGAGATCGGCGTACATCCAATGGCCGATGGAGCCGAAGAAGTGGTGGTTCAGGGAACGGGTATCGGCCTGCCAGTGCTCCTGGAGCGAGGTGTTGCCGAGTTCGATCCAGTAGCCCCAGCTCGGCTCCTCGGTCTGGGTGGCCACCGCGTAGGCCACATCGGTCCTGCCGTGGTGGGACAGGACGGGGAGCAGGTAGCGGGTGCCGATGACCCCCGTGTTCAACCGGTCGCCGCGATCCCGGATGTCCGCGACGAGGTTGTCCGCGACCGCCTCGACGTGCTCGTCGGGGACCAGGTCGAAGGCCAGCGGAAGGATGTTGGAGGTCTGCCGGTACTCCTCGACTCCGGGGGTGCGGTAGAGGCCCGATTCCTCGTCGAGGAACGCGCGGTTGAAGTCGTCACCGATCTGCTCGGCCCGGGCCTGGTAGAAGGCCTCGTCCTCGGGCTGGTCGAGGATCCGGGCGATCTCGGTCAGCTGGGCGGCCATGAGGTGGACGTGGGCCGTCGCGCTCAGCACGGGGCCTTCCGGCGGGTCGCCGCCGGGGGCGACCCAGTCGCCCAGACCGTAGGGGTACAGGCCGTCCTCGTCCACCCGGGCGTCCACCCACGAGAAGTAGAGCTTCATCGCGTCGTAGTAGCGCTCCAGGACCTGCACGTCGCCTTCCATCTCGTACAGGTTGAGCGCGAGTGTGAACAGGGCGATGTCCCACTCGGGCGTGGGCCCGTGGACGGCGGGCCACCCGGGGGCGCCTTCGTAGCTCCAGCCGGAGGTGGGGACGATGGTGGGCAGCTCTCCCGAGGGCAGCTGGGAGTCCAGGATGTCGTCCAGGTACTTGCGGTGGAACCGGCTCATGTCGAACTCATAGCTCGCGGTCGTGGCCGTGAGCTGCGCGTCGCCCGTCCACCCGGCCTTCTCATAGACCGGGGTGTCGGTGGGGATGTGCTGGTGGTTGTTGAGCAGGGCCCGGCGGGTGTTGCCGCGGATGGTGTTGAGCAGGTCCGACCCGCTGTCGAAGTGGCCGATGGACGCGAAGTCGTTGTGCGTCCACCTCCCCTGGAGGGTGCCGGTGGTGGGGGCCGAGGGCAGTCCGCGGACCTCGACGTACCGGAACCCCTTGTAGGTGTAGGAGGGCTCCCAGGTCTGCGGCCCCTCCCGGTCGCCGAGAGTGTAGATGTCGGTCTGGGCGCGGGGGACGGTGTGGAAGTCGTCGTATTGGGGGATCGAGACCAGGCCGTCGTCGTCGAGCCGCTCTCCATAGCGGAGGGAGACCTCGGTGCCGGCGTCGCCGTCGACGTTCAGCCGGGCCCATCCGGCGATCTGGACGCCGAGGTCGAACACGAACACCCCGGGTTCGGGCTCGGTGATCTCCACGGGGGCGATGGTCTCGGTGACCCGGATCGGTTCGTGCGGCCGCGCCCGCAGCTCACCGTCGGGTCCCGGGGACGCTTCGGCCCGGTCCCATCGCGCCGCGCCGTCGTAGCCGGGCGTGCTCCATCCGGGCTGTTCCCTACGGGCGTCGTAGGTCTCGCCGACGAACACCTCGTCGTAGCGGGTCGGGCCGTCCAACGTCGTGCCCCAGTCCCCGCCGGAGGCGACGGTGCTCGTGGTCCCGTCGGGGTGGGTGATGACCAGCAGGGCCCGCAGTTCGGGGTCGGACCACCAGGGTGAGGTGTTCCAGTTCCACGCGTTGTCGGTGCTGATGCCGTAGAACCCGCGGCCGAGTTCGACACCGATCGCGTTGGCCCCTTCGGTGACCAGGCCGGTGACGTCGTGGGTCACGTAGAAGGCGGTGTCGCTGTAGTCGGTCTGGCCGGGGTCCAGCACCGCGGTGCCCACTCGCTGTCCGTTGATGTGCGCGACCGAGTAGCCCAGGCCGCTCAGGTACAGGCGGGCCTGCTCCACGGGTCCCTGTGCCTCGAACTCGGCGCGGAATCGCGGTGCGGCCGGGTGGTCGGCGTCGGGGGACCGGGGACTGTCGGGGTTGCCGATCCACGCGGCGTCCTGCCAGTCGGCGTCATCGAGCAGGCCGGTCTCCCACCAGGAGGGGGAGCTCCACTCGGTCGGTGCGCCGCCGGCGTCGAGGATGCGGACGCGCCAGTGGTAGCGGGTGGCCGGTTCCAGGTCGGGGCCCGCATAGGTGATGTGCGCGGAGGCGTCGGAGTCGACCGTGCCGGAGTCCCACACATCGGCGTCGCCGGCGAGCAGGGCGGCCTCCGATCCGGCCACCTGGATCCGGTAGGCGCTCTGGCGCACGCCGCGTTCCCGCGATTCCAGCCGCCACGACAGGCGCGGTTGCGCGACGTCGATGCCCAGGGGGGCCTGGGCGTCCTCCACTCTCAGGTCGACGGGAGTCACATCGGTCGACGCGGCGACCGGGGGCGAGCTCATCGGGGCCACGAGCAGTCCTAGGGTCAGTACGAGGGCGAGTGCGATCAGTTGTGGTGGGCGGTGGGACATCGGCCTCTCCCATCAGCGGGGGCGTGGGGGGTGCCGTCCTCGGCCGTGGTGCCGGCGGTGAACCGGTGCCTCGAACGGTGTGCGGTGAGGTCGGATGTTGACGGGCCGGGGCGGGGCGGCCGGGACCGCCCCGCGGGGAGTGTGAGCGGCGCGCGGGGGTCAGTCCTGCCGGTAGGCCTCGTCCAGGCGCGCCAGGGCCTGGTCGACGTCGGTGTCGCCGGCGAAGAGCTGCTGCACGACGGTGAAGTGCTCCTGCTGGACCTCGGGGTTGGGCCAGAGCTGGTCCATGAAGGGCACGGTCCGCCCGTCGGCCTGGTAGTCGATCAGGGTCTGGAGCGCCGGGTCGGCGTCGATCTCCACGTCGGGCAGAGCGGGCAGCGATCCGCCCTCCTCGGCGTAGATCCGCTGGCCCTCGTCCGAGCCCAGGAACTCCAGGAACGTCCGCGCGTCTTCGGGGTTGTCGGCTTCGGCTCCCATACCGTAGGCCGCGCCGACCGCGCCGGGCATCAGGGTCTGCTCCGGGTCGTCGGTGGCGGGCAGGGCGAACATGCCCAGCTCGGCGTCTCCGGTCTCCTCCCGTAGCTGGGCCAGGGTCGCGGTCACCTGGACGACGCCGACCGCGTTGCCCTGGGCGACGTCGCTGACCGAGGCCTCGAAGGCGGTGCCCAGCGGGCTGTCGGTGAAGCAGCCCTCCTCGTCCATCTCCAGGTACGCCTCGAAGGCGCCGCGCCAGTCGGACTCGGCGAAGCTCGCCCGCCCGGAGACCAGGTCCTGGTCGAAGGTGGGATCGTCGGCGTAGACGAGGGTGGCCACCAGTGAGTAGGTGACGAGCTGGGTCACCCAGTCGGTCTGGTTGCCCAAGGACAACAGCACCTTGCCGTCGTCCCTGGCCTGGGCGCACAGGTCGATGAGTTCGGTCCAGGTCCTGGGGATCTCGCCCCCGATCTCCGCCAGGGCCGCGGTGTCGTAGAGGACGCCGACACCGGCATAGGTGACCGGCACGATGTAGGTGGCCCCGTCCACGTCGGTGACGGCCCGGTCGCCATCGGCGATGCGTCCGGCGAAGTCGCTGTCGCTCAGGTCGGCCAGGAACCCGGTCGGCTGGAGGACCTGGAGCGCGGCGGCGTTGCCGTTGCCGGGCCAGACGGTGAACACATCCGGTCCGGTGCCGGCGCTGAGCTGGGTGCGCAGGGTGCTCTGGAGTTCGGCGGTGTCGGCATAGCTCGCGGTGACCTCGATGCCGTGGGCCTCCTCGAAGGCGGCGATCACGGCGTCCATGGAGGAGCGCTCGGTGGCGGCCGCGAACACGGTGATGCCGTCGGCGGCGCCGTCGCCACCGCCGCAGGCGGAGAGGAGCGGCAGGGTGAGCAGCGCGGCGGACGCGCGGGTGAGCAGTCGGCGTGGTCTCATGGTCGGTGCACTCTCTGTGAGGTCGGCGGCGTCGTCCCCTGGCCGGGGTCATCCCTTCAAGCCGCTCGCGAAGCCGCGGATGACGTGTTTTTGCAGCACGAAGTAGGCGATGAGCACAGGGGCGATGCCGATGATCAGTCCGGCGAACACCAGGGGCCACTGAGCGACGAACTGGCCCACGAAGCCGAACAGGGCCACCGGGATGGTCTGCTGCTCGGTACCGCTGAGGTACATCAGCGGGGTGAGGAAGTCGTTCCACACGAAGATGGTGTTGATGATGACCACGGTCCCGGTCACCGGGCGCATCAGCGGGAACACCACGCTCACGAAGGCCCGGACGGGTCCGCAGCCGTCGATCAGGGCGGCCTGCTCATATCCCGGGTCCAGGGCGCGCAGGAAGCCGGTGTAGAGGAACACCGACATCGGCATCTGCAGGCCGGCGTAGAAGATGACCAGCGCCGCCGGGTTGCCCAGCAGGTCCAGGTCCCGCATCGTCCAGTACAGCGGGATCATCGCCAGCTGGAAGGGCAGCAGCAGTCCGAGCATGAACAGCGCGAACACGCCCTTGGACCACAGCCGGGTGGACCGGGCGATCGGGTAGGCCGCCAGGCTCGCCAGCGTGACCAGCAGGGTGACGCTGGCGACGGTGATCAGCAGGCTGTAGAGCATCGCCGAGCCCAGGTCCGCGCGTCCCCACGCGTCGGCGAAGTTCACCAGGGTCGGGGACGCTGGGAACGACACCGGGGACGCGGCCGTCCCCGATGGCTCCAGGGCGGTCGCGACCAGGATGTAGAGGGGGAAGACGAACACCGCTGCCGCGGCGATCAGCGCCGCTTCGAGGACGCCGGTCCGCCAGGTGTAGCGGTTCATGCGGTCTTCCTCTCCTCGCGGCGCAGGTAGCCGTACTGCACGGCGCTGAGTACGATGACGAAACCGGTCAGGACCAGGGCGAGTGCCGTGGAGTAGGCGAACTCGCTGAACTGGAACGCCTCCCGGTAGATGACGGTCGACAGGGTGTCGGTGGCCCCGCCCGGACCGCCGCGGGTCATGACCCACACCTGGTCGAAGAGCTTGAGCCCGCCGATGACGGAGAGCATCAGGTTGATGGTGATCGCCGGCGCGAGCATCGGACGCGTGACGTTCCAGAAGCGCCGCAATGGTCCCGCCCCGTCCACGGCCGCGGCCTCGTGGAGTTCCTTGGGGACGGTCTGGAGCCCGGCCAGGAAGATCACCATGGACATCCCCGCGAACTGCCAGATGACCACCACGACCACCGACCACAGGGCGATCGAGGAGTCCCCCAGCCAGTCCTGCCGGAGGAACCCGAGACCGACCGTCTCCAGCACGGCGTTGACGGCCCCCCGCGGAGCGTAGAGGTAGCGCCACAGGTACGCCGCCACCACCGGCGTGATCACCGCGGGGACGAAGAACAGCACCCGCAGGAGATCGCGGGACTTCACGGCGCTGTGCAGGCCCAGCGCCAGCAGCAGGCCGATGAGGTTCTGGACCACGGTGACCGCGACGGCGATCAGCAGGGTGGTGCCCACCGCCGCTCGTGCGTCCTGGTCGTCGAGGACCTCGCGGAACCGCTCTAGGCCGACGAACGGCCGCTCTCGGGCGAGGCCGTCCCAGTCGGTGAACGCGAACCACGCCCCCTGCGCGCTCGGGACCAGGACGACGAAGGCGAAGAACGCCGCAGCGGGCAGGACGAACCACCACGGGACGGGCGCGCCCCGCCGGCTCCGTCCGCGTGGCGGCCGCGTGCCGGGGGCGGGCCCCGTCCGGGTCGGGGCGTCCGGCGGCGCGTCCGTGACGGGCATGGCTCCTCCGTCCTGCATCCGTGCGGTGCACCGGCTCGGCGAGTCGATCGGCACACAGTCGACATTGAAAACTTGAAACGTTTTATAATCTGGAGGTGAACCTAGCCGTGCGAATGTGATGCCGTCAACCCCTAGGGGTGACTGCGGTCACAAGCGTGGGACGTGCGGGAGAGGCTTCCCTGGGGCGCCGTGTGGGCAACGCGCCATCCCCGATGGCCGGGCGGCTCCTCCCGGAGGCGTGGCAGCAAAAGAGCATCGGATTGAATAATTGAAACGATTCGAAACCATGGGCGGGGTGCGCCGCCGCGCTGGCGACAGGGATGGCCCGGAAGCGCTCGGACATGGTTGCCTGCCGGGAGGCACCACCGCCGCGGTGGAGGTGTGCCGCCGCGAGGACCGATCATGGTCGGGGAAGCCTTCCCCGAGAGGCCCGTCACGCGCGGGTGGAGGACGAGCACGGACCCTCACCGGTGTCCACGTCGGAATCGGCAGGACAGAGGAACGGACAACGTGAAGACGGTCAGCATCAAAACGGTCGCGACCGAGGCCGGCGTCTCGATCGCCACCGTCTCCAACGTGATCAACCGCCCCGCGGTGGTATCCGTCGCGACGCGCGACCGGGTGCAGGCGGTCATCGACGCCCTGGGATACGTCCCCAACTCCGCCGCACGCCACCTGAGCAGCGGGCGCAGCACGGCCGTCGGACTGGTCCTCTTCGGCGTGCGCAACCCCTACTTCGCCGACATCGCCCGCGGGGCCGAGGACACCCTCCAGCGGGCGGGCCACCTGTCGGTGCTGTGCAGCACGGACCTGGACACGCGCCGCGAGGAGGACTACCTCGACCAGCTCGCCCACCAGGGCATCCGCAACCTGATCATCACGCCCGTCCAGGTGTCGGAGCCATGGCTGGACCGCCTGAAAGAACGCGGGTTCACCTTCGTCCTCATCCACAACTGGGCCGACCACCCCGAGATCTGCTCGGTCGCCGTCGACGACGTCCTGGGCGGTGAACAGGCCGCCACCCACCTGCTCGCCCGCGGACACCAGGCGATCACCTTCGTCACCGGACCGATGAGCATGCGCTCCCCCCGCGACCGGTACGAGGGGTGCCTGCGCGCGATCCTGCGCTCCGGGCGCACCCGAGAGGACCTCCAGGTCATCGAGGTGGACGACTTCACCATCGAGCAGGGGCGCCGGGCCGGGGAGCGACTGCTCGCCGCCACCCGGCCCGGCACGGCGGTCTTCTGCGCCAACGACCTGCTCGCGCTGGGGGTCGTGCAGGCGGCGTTCCGAGCGGGCAGACGCGTCCCGGAGGACCTCGCGATCATCGGCTTCGACGACATCGAATCCGTCAACACCACCGCGGTCCCGCTGACGACGGTGCGGGTCGAGGGCTACCAGCTAGGACGGGCCGCGGCACAGATGCTCCTGGACGAGCAACGCGACCCGGAAGGCCACACCCACCGGCGCCAGGTGTTCTCCCTCCGCCTGATCGAACGCAGTTCCACCTGACGCGCCGCGGGATCCGCCGGGCCGTCCCCACCGGACCGGTGACGCAGAGCGCGACCGCACTCCCCAGCGGTTCATGAGCCCGGCATCATCGAACAGATAGCGGGGGTCCGCTTCAGAAGGCCGGCTCGGTCGCGGTGGGGAGCGGCGGGGTCCCACCCGCGCCGGTGCCCTATGGGGGGGTCACAGGTTTCCCCTGAAGGGGTGGGCCGCCGGGGCGGAGGTGTCCACGGGGACCGAGAAGACGGCGCCGTCGCAGGGACCGGCGCGGTCGAGGCCGATCGCGGCGGAGGTGACGAACAGCCGGGGCTCCGGGGCGTCGACGACGCACACGCTCGTCGGCTGCGCGGCGGGCAGGGGCACCACGCGTTCCAGGGCCCCGTCGGGGTCGTAGCGGTGCACCCGTCCGGCTCCCCAGACGGCGACCCACAGGTGCCCCTCGGCGTCGACCTGCATCCCGTCGGGGCTTCCCTCCCCGACGCGGGCGAAGGTGGTCCGCGCCCCCGGCGCTCCGCCGGGGGAGACCTCGTAGGCGTCGATCCTGCCCTCGGCGCTGTCGGCGAGGTACATGCGGGCACCGTCGGCCGTGAACGCGGGGCCGTTGGGGACGGTGTAGCCCTCAAGGACCCGGGTGACCGCGCCGTCGGGGTCGGTGCGGTAGACCGAACCGGCACCGAGGGTGCCGTCGTAGGCCATCGACCCCGCCCAGAACCTTCCCCGCGGGTCGCAGCAGCCGTCGTTCATCCTCATCGGGGTGGCCGAACCGGCCTCGGGCCGGGCCAGCCACCGCAGCCCGCCGTCGCCGGCGAGCAGCGCCACCCCCGTGCCGGCCGCCGCGATGAGCGCCCCCGGCCGGCCCAGGACGGGGGCGACCGCGCCCAAGGGCACTCCGAGGACGGCGAGCACCTCAGCCGGGCCCGGGACCAGCGGGTCGAGCCTGAGGAGCCTGCCGGTGAGGATGTCCACCATGAACAGGTCCCGGCCGTGCCGGCGCAGCCCTTCCCCCAGTTCGAAGCGGTCCGTGCTCCACGGTTCGCACATGATGCCCGTCACGCCTTCCTCACCACTCCGCGAAGGATCCGTCCGTGTGGCTCCACACCGGCGCCCTCCAGCGGTGGCCCGTCCGGTCCGCTCTGCGCACGGCGTCCTCGTCGACGCTCACGCCCAGCCCCGGCGCCTCGGGGCGGCGGATGTGCCCGTCGGGGAAGGCGAAGACATCGGTGTCCAGGACGTAGTCGAGCAGTTCGGCGTCGCGGTTGTAGTGGAGGCCGATGCTCTGTTCCTGGATGAGGAAGTTGGGTGTGGCGAAGGCGATCTGCAGGCTCGCGGCCAGGGCCAGGGGGCCGAGGGGGCAGTGCGGGGCCAGGAGGGTGTCGTAGGTCTCGGCGAGGGAGGCGATCCTGCGCACCTCCGAGATCCCTCCCGCGTGGGAGAGGTCGGGCTGGGCGACCGCGATGCCCGCCTGGAGCACGGGGAGGAAGTCGGCCCGGCTGAACAGGCGCTCCCCGGTGGCGATCGGCACCGGGCTGGACCGTACGACGTCGTCGAGCAGGTGCCCGTACTCGGGCAGAACGGGCTCCTCCACGAACATGGGGCGCAGGGGCTCCAGCAGGGGCAGGACCCTGCGAGCGGTGGCCGCGTTGAAGCGCCCGTGGAAGTCCACGGCCACGTCCCTGTCCGGCCCCAGCACCTCGCGGACCCTGGCCAGCCGCTCCACGACACCGTCGATCTCCCGTACGGTGGCCGAACGCCCCATCACCCCGCAGGCGTTCATCTTCACGGCGGTCAGCCCGGACTCCACGCGGGCGGAGACCGCCTCCACCAGCTCGGTCGGCTCGTCGCCGCCGACCCAGCCGTAGACGCGCACCCGGTCGCGGACGGGGCCGCCGAGGAGCTGGTGAACGGGGACGCCCAGGCGCTTGCCCGCGATGTCCCACAGCGCCTGGTCGAGCCCCGCGACCGCGCTGGACAGCACCGGCCCTCCGCGGTAGAACGCGGCCTTGGTGAGGCGCTGCCAGTGGTGCTCGATAGGAGTGGGGTCCTGGCCGAGGAGGAGTTCGGACAGTTCTTCGACCGCCGCCCGCACGGTCTCCGCCCGCCCCTCAACCACGGGCTCGCCCCAGCCGACGACGCCGTCGTCGGTCTCCACCCGGCACATCAGCCACCGGGGCGGGACGAGGAAGGTCTCGATGCGGGTGATTCTCACTGCGTTGTCTCCAGATCGTCTTCGGGCACGTCGTCCTCGGTGGCGCGCAGCAGGTCCTCCCGCGCCTGGTCCAGCAGCGCGCGCATGGCGGACTCGGCGGCGGCGGGGTCGCCGGCGGCGACGGCCTCCGTTACGGCGGCGTGGCTGGGCACCGGGTCGTCGGGCGCGCCTCCGTGGACCAGGCGGTCGCGTTCGGAGAGCCCCGTGGCGAGGAGGACCTCCGTGCGGATGAACAGCTCGTTGTGCGTGGCCGCCAGCAGTGCGCGGTGCCAGCGCACGTCGGCCGTCGCGGCCTCCTCGGCCGGGCCGCCGACGGAGTCGGCGATGTCCGTGAGCGCCGTGCGCAGCTCGGCGACGTCGGCGTCGGTGCGGCGCCGGGCCGCGAGGAGGGCCGCGGAGGGTTCCAGGGCGTCTCGGAGCTCGGCCAGGTCCCGGAAGAAGACGTCTCCCGCGCCGGTGGCGATCTGCCACCGGACCACGTCGGGGTCGAGCAGGTTCCAGTCGCCGCGGGGACGCACGAACGTCCCCTTCTTCTGCCGCGAGCCCACCAGCCCTTTGGCCGCCAGGACCTTGATCGCCTCGCGGATCGCGGTGAGGCTCAGTCCGAGCTCCTCGCTGAGCGAGGCGAGGTCGATCGTCGCCCCTTCGCCGATCCGGCCGGAGAGCACGCGCTCTCCGAGCAACCGCACCGTCTGGCCGTGCACGCCGCGCCCCGAGTAAGCCGCCATCACTTCCTCCGTTCCAGGCGCCCCGTCACGAAGACGCCTTGTAGATACTCCACCCTCCGTCCACCGGCAGGCTCGCTCCGGTGACGTAGGAGGCCTCCGCGGAGGCGAGGAAGGAGATGACGGAGGCGACCTCGTCCGGGTCGCCGAAACGGCCCGCGACGGTCTGCGCGACGCTGGCGCGGCGGTCCTCCTCGCCCACCTCCTCCCAGGCGGCGGTGAGGACGGGACCGGGCAGTACGCAGTTGACGCGCACACGCGGCCCGTACTCGACGGCGAGCTGGCGGGTCAGGGCGGTGAGACCGCCCTTGGTGGTGGCGTAGGCCGGCCGGCCGGGGAGCCCGAACCAGGCGTGGACCGAGGAGGTGATGACGACGCTGCCGCCGTTGGCGGAGAGGTCGCCCACGCAGGCGCGCACGCCCAGAAAGGCCCCGGTGAGGTTGACGGCGAGCTGGCGCTCCCAGGAGCCGAGCGCGGTCTCGTGGGCGGGCGCCTGTTCGAAGGTGTAGGCGTTGGAGACGAGGACGCCCACCGGCCCGAAGGAGCTCCGGGCGGCCTCCACGACTTCGTCCCAGGAGTCCTCGTCGCTCACGTCGGCCCGCACCGCCAGGGCGCGCCCGCCCTCCGCGCGGATGCGCGCGGCCGCTTCCGCCAAGCGGGGGGACAGGTCGGTCAGCACCACCGAGGCGCCCTCGGCGGCCAGGCGCCGGGCGGTCGCCTCCCCGATGCCCTGTGCCGCGCCGGTGATCACGGCCGTCACTCCGTTGTGCCGGGTCTCTGTCATATCGCTCCGTAAACTGGTAGGTGCGCTCGGTCCGGCCGGGGCTCCCGGCCCCGGGCCGGCTACGGCTCCGCCGGTGCGAACACGACGGCGGGCGCGGTGTCCGTGCCGGGGGCGGGGACCAGGGCGTCGAAGCGCACCGGTTCGCCGGCCCGTGTCCGCGCGACCGTACGGCCGGACGCGTCGTGGACCAGGGTGCCGGAGCGCGAGGACGTGAAGGTCCCGGCCAGGCGCCGCCCGCCGGGCTCCCGCGCGCCCCAGCGGGGCGGTTCGCTCCAGAAGCCGTCGGGGGTCACCCCGGCCACCGGCCCCGTGCCGGTCCCGAAGCCGAACGCGATGCCAAGGGATACGCCCCGACCCGGTTCGAGCTCGGTGAGCGGCCCCAGCGCCTCGACCTCGGTCACCCGGTCCACCGGGCACAGCCCGCCCAGGTGCGCCAGCGGCCGCTCCACCGGTGCCTCCAGCCACACCTCGGCCCTGGACCCGCCGTCCGGGTACTCGTCCCCCTCGCTCACGCCGAAGCGCAGGGTCAGGGTGCCCGCGGCGCCCACGTTGGCCAGCCATCCCGACGCTGTGGGGAAGCCGACCTTGCCGACGACGTCCTGCCGGGGCACCCGGACCACCGAGGGCGTGTGCCCCAGGACCCGCGGATGCCCGTTTCCCGCGACGAGCGGGACGGTGTGCGGGCCCGGCCCTCGGACCCCTATGTAGACGCCGCCGGCGCCGTCCCCTGCGGCGGCGGCCCCGTCGATCTGGGTCACGTTCCACAGCGCCCACCGGCGGGCGCGGTCGGAGACGTTGACCGCCTCCAGGTCCAGCCGGTAGCCGGCGGTGCCGGGCTCCAGCGTGAGGCGCCGGCGCAGGCGCAGGCCCGAGCGCGGGTCGTCACCGCTGGTGAGGGTGAGTGTGGCGGAGCCGTCGGGGGCGGACGCGGCCTCGGCGCCGTAGGCGCCCGAGTCCAGGACGGGGTCGGGGGGACCGGCCCACTGGCCGGGGCCGTCCCACCCCTGGGGCGCGGGCCAGGTCTTGTCGCCGCCGACGTTGTTCCACGCGCTCATCGGCCCGTCCACCGGGCCGAGAACCGCGCCCGGCACGGGCCGGAGGTCCTCGCCGAGCAGGCGGGGGTTGCGGTACAGGTGCTCGCGGCCGCGGTGGCGCACGGACAGCACCCGGCCGCCCAGCCCGGGGGCCGCGGTCAGCCGGACCACCCCGTTGTCGAGTACGACCAGTTCGCGCGCGCCGGAGCCGTCGCGCCGGATCATGACGGGGGAGTTCACCGCTCCTCCCCGTTCACCAGGCACACCTTGCCCCGGCTCTCGCCCGCGGCGAGCCGGTAGGCGGCGTCGGCCTCGGTGAGGTCGAAGCGGTCGGAGACCACCCGCTCCGGGGACAGGCCCCACCGGACCAGGTTCACCGACAGCTCGGCCATGGCGGGCAGCGAGGTCACCCAGGAGGCGTAGAGGGTGAGCTGCTTGTGCAGGAGGGTGTCCGACACCTCGGTCTCCAGGGTGCCGCCCTCGCCGACCAGGGAGACCCGGCCCCACTCGGCCGCGCCCTCCAAGGCCAGGGAACGGCCCGCACGCGATCCGGAGCAGTCGATCACCGTCGCCGCGCCCCTTCCGGAGGTGACCCGGGCGACCTCCTCGGCCGCCTCATCGGGCGACGCGAGGGAGTCGAAGACGTCCAGGGTGGCGGCCCACTCCCGGCGCCGCCGGTTGGGCTCCACCCCGATCACCCGGGCCGCGCCCATGCCCCGGCCGATCACGCCCGCCGCCAGGCCGACCGGTCCCAGGCCCACGACGAGCAGGTCCCCGTCACCGTTGACCGCGACGCGCCTCAGGCCCTCGTAGGCGGTACCGAAGCCGCAGGCGATGAGCGCGCCGTCCACGAACGAGAGCTCGTCGGGCAGGGGGACCAAGGTCGACTCCTGCGCCAGCAGGTACTCGGCGTGGCCCCCGTCGCGCTGCCAGCCGTAGGCGGCCCTGCCCGGGTCCGTGCAGCTGATCATGTAGCCGCGGCGGCAGTTGTCGCACAGCCCGCACCCGGCGATGTGGTAGACGATGACCCGGTCGCCGGGGCCGAACCTGCGGCACCCCGGACCGGCCTGCACGACCGTTCCCGAGGGCTCGTGGCCGGCGACGACACCCCGGTATGCGGGGCCGTCGACGCCCCGGTGCGTCTTGTGCTCACGGTAGATGTAGCCGATATCGCTGCCGCAGATCCCCGAGGCTCCGATCCTCAGCAGCACCTGGCCCGGGCCCGGCTCGGGCACGGGCAGGGTGGCCACGACCGCGGTGGAGTCACCGGGGAGCCGCACACCGCGCATGGTCGCGGGCGGCGGGGCGCCGAAGGCCGTTGTGTTCATGACGTGAATTCCCCCGTTCGGGCTGGGTCGCGTTCTCTCGGGTGCGTCCGGGCCCGCGTCCGCCAGGCCGCCTTGCGCCGCGTCTCCGCACCCGCGAAGTACGACCGGGTCGACCGTCGCACCTCGCGATGCACGAAACCGCTGGACGGTGGTCCGCAGACCACCTGGAGAACGCTCCTAGGCGAGCCTGGTGGCGGCGCTGCGCCTGCTGATGACGACGTTGATCAGGACGGCCCCGACGATGATGAGGCCGCGCACCACGTCCTGGAAGAAGGAGTTGACTCCGAGCAGCACCAGGCCGTTGGCGATGACGGTGATGAAGACGACGCCCAGGAAGGTGCCGCCGAGCGAGCCGCGCCCGCCGGCGAGCGCGGTGCCTCCGATGACGACGGCGGCGATGACGTCGAACTCCAGCCCCGCCGCGGCACCGCCGTTGCCCGAGCCCAGGCGGGCCGCGAGCAGCACGCCGGTGATGGCGGAGAGCAGCCCGGTGGTGGCGAACAGCAGGACGCGCACCCGGGGCACGTTGAGCCCGGCGAGCTGCGCCGCCGCGGCGTTGCCTCCGGTGGCGTAGACGGACCGTCCGTAAGCGGTGTACTTGGCGACGTAGGCGAAGACCGCGAAGAGCACGAGCATGACCACCGCGGCGGTGGGCACGCCCAGGACGGATCCGCCGAGCACGTCGAGGAGGCCGCTCTCGGGCAGCGGCACGGGCAGGGCGTCGGTCATGTACAGCGCCAGGCCGCCCAAGACGCTCCACAGCCCCAGCGTGGTGATGAAGGACGGCACGTTGAACCGCGCCCTGAGCCACCCGGCGAGGGCGCCCCACAGCACGCCCATGGCGAGGGTGACCATGATGGCGCCGATCACGCCGAGGTTCCACTCGGTGGCGCCCTTGGCGACGATGACCGAGGCGAAGGCGACGGCCGGGCCGATGCTGATGTCGATCTCCCCGGCGATGATCACCAGGGTGACGCCCCAGGCCGCGATGCCGATCGTCGCGGCGTTGCGCAGGAGGCCGAGCTGGTTGTCAGGGCTCAGGAACCCGGAGGCGGTGAGTCCGAGGACGACGTAGAGGATCAGGATGGCGGCTAGGAGACCGATCTCGTTGAGGCGGTGCCCGTAGCGGCCGATGAAGCCGCCGCGGGCGGAGACCGCCCCGCCGGTGGCCTTGGTGGTGGTCGTGGTCATTGCTACCTCGCCGTTCACGCCGCCATCGCGGCGGCCATGATGTTGTCCAGGGTGATGTCGTCGCCGGTGAATTCGCCCTGCAGGCGTCCTGCGCGCAGGGCCAGCACGCGGTCGCACACGAGCGGCAGCTCCTCCAGCTCGCTGGAGACGAAGAGGACCGCGGCGCCCTGCTCCGCGAGTTCGCGGACGATGCCGTAGATCTGGGCCTTGGCCTCCACGTCCACGCCGCGGGTGGGTTCGTCCAGGAGCAGGATGCGGCTTCCGGCGTGCAGCCAGCGGCCGATGACGGCCTTCTGCTGGTTGCCGCCGCTGAGGTTGACGATCGGGGTGTCCGGCCTGGCCGCCTTGATCGACAGCCGGCCGATGAGGTCGCGGCCGATGGACGAGACGCGCGAGGGCAGCACGGTTCCGGCCCGCGAGGCCCCTCCGAACCAGGTCATGACCATGTTCTCGGAGACGCCGAGGAGGGGGACGACGCCCTCTCCCTTGCGGTCTTCGGGGGTGATGCCCACGCCCAGGCGCCTCATGGCCCGGGACGTGGGGCGTCCCACCGGGGCCCCGTCCACCTCCACGGTGCCCTGCGAAGGAGTGAAGCCGGCCAGGGCCCGCAGGAGCTCGGTGCGCCCGGACCCCATGAGGCCGCCCAGCCCCAGGACCTCCCCGGGGTGGAGGTCGAAGGAGACGCTCTCGACCTTCGGCGGGACCGCCAGGTCGCGGACCGACAGCAAGGGAGCCCCGGTGGCGGCGGTGCGGCGCCGCGGCGCGGCCTCCTCCCCGCCTTCGTGGCCGAGCATGAGGGAGACGATTCGGGCGGTGGTGGCGCCCCGGACGGGCACGGTCTCCACGACGGCGCCGTCGCGCATGACGGTGACGGTGTCGGCGACGCGGCGGATCTCGTCCAGGCGGTGGCTGACATAGATGACGCCCACGCCGCTCGCGGCGACACGCGTGACGGCCTCCAGGACGGCCTCGGCCTCGGCCGCGGCGAGGGCGCTGGTGGGCTCGTCCAGGATCAGCAGCCGGGGCCGGGCCCTGAAGGCGCGTGCGATCTCCACGAGCTGCTGCTGGGCCAGGGGGAGCTCGCCGACCCGGGTGTCGCAGGAGATGGCGACGCCGAGTTCGGCGAACACCTCCTCGGCGCCGGCCCTCATGGCGCCGTAGTCGATGCGCCCGCCTCCCTTGGGCCACGAGCCGAGATAGAGGTTCTCCGCGGCCGACAACTCCGGGACCAGGCTGAGTTCCTGGTAGACGGTGCCCACGCCGAGCTTGGCCGCCCGGCGGATGCCGCCCTGGCCGAGCGGTAGGCCGCCGATCTCGATCTCGCCCTCGTCGGGCGTCTCCACGCCGGACAGCAGACGGATCAGCGTGGACTTGCCGGCGCCGTTGCGCCCGAGCAGGGCGCGGACCTCTCCGGCGCGGATCTCGAAGTCGGCGCGGTCCAGTGCCGTGACTCCGGGGTAGCTCTTGGTCGCGCCGCGCACGCGGGCCACGACCTTGGTGCCGGGCGCCGCGGCAGGGGTGTCACTCATGGCTGCTCCACAGGTGGGACGAAGGGTGGGCGGGTGCGTCGGAGGCCGGTCAGGGGATGCCGTCCGGGTGCTCCTCCAGCCACTCCTCGCCGTCCTCGGGCGTGGTGTAGAGGTCGATGGGCGCCTGGGTGACGAACTCCTCGGACGGGTCGCCCGCGAGGATGCGCGCGACGGTCTCCCCCGCCAGGAGCCCGACCGCTGTGCCGGAGATGTCGACGTTGGCCTTGAGGATCTCGTGGTCGGACAGGGCGCGGGCGGCGTCCGTGGACATGTCGCTGCCGAAGACCGCGACCTCCCCGGCCAGACCCCGGTTGCTCACGGCGCGGACCGCGCCCATGGAGGCGCCGCCCGCCTCGCCGTAGAAGGCGTCCAGATCGGGGTGTGCGGTGAGGAGCCGTTCGCCGACGTCGACGGCCTCGTCGATCGTGGCGCCCTCCTGGTTCGCGACGATCCGGGCTTCGGGCAGGCGGTCGAAGAGCGCCTCTTCGAAACCCTCGCGACGCTGCACGCAGACCTCGACGAACTCGCAGTTGAGGACGGCGATTTCGGGATCCTCCACACCCGCGTCCTCGAAGTGGTCCGCGGCGGCGTCGCCGAGCAGGCGCCCGAACTCGTGGGGGTCGCCCAGGATGTAGGAGGTCACGTACTCCTTGGCGGCCTCATCCTCGATGCAGGTGTTGTAGCAGATCACCGGCACTCCGCTCTCGTGCGCCAGGCGCACGGCGGGGACCGAGGCGGTGGCCGAGACCGGTGACAGGACCAGCGCGTCGACGTCGGCCGACGAGGCGACGTCGACGAAGGTGCTCTCCTCGGAGGCGTCGCCGCGGGCGTTGAGTTCCAGGAGCTGCAGCTCGCGGCCGGAGTTCTCCGCGTAGTTCTGCATGCCCTGGCGGACTCCCGCGTAGAAGCCCTGCGCGTCCATGTAGACGACGCCGATACGGCCGTCCTCTCCGAGCCTCGCCCCGCATCCGGCGAGTGCCAGCGTGCACAGGACGGCGGTGAGAGCGGCGAGCGCGCGGCCGAGCGGGCGCGGCGGTCGTCTGCCCATGGGGGTCCTCCTTGGCCTAGGGCGAACACGCTCACCAGCGCGGACGCCTCCCTCGAACTGCGGGAGAGCTTGTCAGAGTGACCTAGGTAACGTCAAGAATAAATAGTAATTAAATATTTTTCGAGTGCTGGGGGTCACATGCATCAGCCCGGCCGGCCACGCTGAAGCGGAGGGCTCCGGTCCCGCTCCCGGCGCCCGGGTGCATCCCCCGGGCGAAGCGCCACCGGGGTAAGCCACCGGACGAGGATCGAGGGACGCACGCCAAGAGCCGCCCGGAATCGGGAGCGGCGAGACGGTCGACGTGCACACGCTCGAATCGGCCGCGGTTGACAGCCCAGTGACAGCCCTCTGCTCGCCTCCTGCACCCCCGTGGCGGTCCCCAGCCCGTCTGGTGACAGCGCCTTCACACGTGGCGGGTGCCGACAGTGTCCGTTGGCGTCCGTTGGCGCAACCGAGTGAGGGAGCGTCTGATGGGGGTGATGGGGGAATACCAGTGCCCTTCCCGAGGCCGCCAACGCGCTGCTGAGAAGACCGCCGCCCTGATGCTGCGTGACACGCGCGCCATCGTCCGGCGTCGCGGGACGACGACGCTGGCGGTGGTTGGGGCTGGGGGGGTGGTCTGGACACATCAGGAACCCGGCAGGTGTCCCTGTCCGCCGATGCGGACGCAGAAACACCAGGTCATGGGTGGCGCACCTGGCAGGATTCGAACCTGCGACCGTCGGATTAGAAGTTGCCCAGGCAGCTGCCGGACAGTCGCCGGGAATGCCGTTTTGTGTCGGCTGATCCCCGATGCGAATTCAGCCGGTGCCGATCGGTGCCGTTTGCATCCGGCCCGGTCCATGACCACCGAGCACATACGGAGCACACGTTCCGCTGGGTCGTTGTTGTGGAGGTCGGCCATTTTGATCTTGACCCGGCATTTCGCTCTCTGCGAATCCGCATGGGTATGTCGTTGCGCGATGGGATGGTGGAGCCCAACTTGTAGCTGGGAGGGTTGTTTCGTGAGTAGGTACGCTTTTGATCAAGAACGCAATGCGCTGATCGTGTGCTGGGGGACGGGGCGCGGGGACGCGGCGGCCATGGTTGCGGAGCTGGGTGGTGCACACGATGACCACCTTCATGCTCAGGAGCTCGCGGGGAAGCTCACCGAGCTCTCCGAGGCCCTATGGCGTACCTACACCTACCCCGCCACCGCCGCGGAGAGCCTGGAGACCAACAGCGAGGGGTGGCGCCGGCAGGGGGAGCGCGACGCCTTCGCCGAGGTCCCCCAGGCGATCGCCGATCCGAACCTTCCGTCCGGAGGGTTCCTCACCCAGTCCTACAGCCCGGTCGAGGAGTGCGCGCACCGCGTCGGCCGCGTACTCCACACCATCGGCAATCCGGAACTGACGGCGGCGGTCGTCGCCGAGGCGAAGGCGGAAACGGCCGCGATCGAACAGGCCGAGCTGGGCGACCTGACCGGACGCGCCCGCCAGGCGGTGATGCTGGACCGGGCGGGCGCTTCTCCCGCGCAGGTGGAAGCCGCCGACCGCATGCTCAACGCCGACCCATTCGGATCCGAAGAGCTGTTCACCGAGGTCGACCCCACCGCGGCCGCGGTTGCCGCAGCTCATTGGCTTCAGGCGGCGGCCGACGTGGTGTCGGAGGCGTCGGGGATCACGCCGACGCTGGTCGTGCAGGAGTCGGACAACATCTCTGCGTTGCCGCACGAGACCCCGACCCTTGTCCTGGAACTGCTGGACGCCGACGAGTCCCCCTACGACGTCGTGACGGGCTTGGTCCGGCAGGCGATGGCCGTCGCCGAAGGCCGAATCCCCGACCCGGAGGGGCTGGTCTTGACCATCGAGGAGGTCCAGAAGACCGCCCAGCGCTACGGCCACCATCCGGAGGTGGGCGAGGAGCTTCTCGCGTCCATCCGCGCCACTCCGCTGGACCCGCTTCGGCCCTCGCGCGATCTGTTGGAGGACCTCGTCGCCGGCATCGGCGGGTGCCGGGCGCTCTTCGGTGAGTACGCCTACGACGAGTTGGATTGCGACGACACTGATGACGATTCCGCGGAAGCCGAAGGAGATGGCGACGAGATCGAGGCGGCGGTGACGGATCGGTTCATCGAACTGGTCCGCGCGGAAGCCGAAGAAAACCGCCACCGGCTCCTGTGACGGCCCCAAAGGTGTATGGAGGTCGCTGTCTGACGTCGCGGCTTACGGGCGTCGGCGGGAGGACCGGTGGAGATTCTTCACCGGCGGGTGGGAACGTGGATCAGGGTGATGGGCCCGAGGGTAGGAGCCGTGACCTTCCGGTGCACTTCGCGCGCAAAGATACCCCTGCGCTGGGGCGCGTTTCCGCGGCTCAGGGCTCGTGCGAGAGTGGGGGAGATGATGGGAATCGAACTCGGGCTCCCAGCCGTCGGCAGTGGCTCACCGCGGCCCCGGGCCGCGCGGGGATGATCTCGTCGCCCGTCAACGCGGACAGTCACCGTGCTGCCCCGGCTCGCGCGACGTATCCGCTTACACCGTCGGGGCCCGCGAAACCGCGGCCGCCATCGCGACCGATCCCAAGGCGGCGCGTCACTCTTCATCCTCGGCATGCACGCGTGACCAGCCCTCGAGCGACGACGACGTTATGGAGAGAGCCACGCGCGCCCCAAGGAATCCGTTCTGCGCATATCCGGCACCACACGGTCCGAAGCGGAGTGGCTGGAGGTCACCTGCCTCCCGCGCACACGGAGATGGTCCCTGCGCGGCCCGTCGGGCATACCGCTGACCCGTCCGTTGCCGACCGACACACTGGGCGCTTTGGTATTGTCACATTGCTAGCGCGCGCAAGCATATGCACGGTCGGGAGACAGAACACGATGGCACGGCGGGCTTCGCAACGACGGACCACGGCCGCGGATATCGCCAATGAAGTCGGCGTGTCACGCGCGACTGTCGGTTTCGTCCTCAACGAGACCCCCGGACAGAAGATCTCCGAGGCTACCCGCAGCCGCGTCCTGGACGCGGCGGTCCGCCTCGGCTACCGGCCGCACCGGGCCGCTCAGGCACTCGCAAGCGGTCAGAGCAGGATCATCCTGTTCGTTCTGCCCGACTGGCCGGTGGACTACAGCATGCGGCGCTACCTGGAGGAGGCGTCCCTACTCCTCGACGAGGCCGGCTACAGCCTGGTCACCTCAACCCCGCACCCCAGCGGGCAGGCGCATCCCCTGTGGGAGTCGCTGAACCCCGATGTGGTCGTCGGCTTCAGCTCGTTCGGCCCTGAGGACGTGGCCTCCATGCGCGCCAACGGGGTTGGCAGGATTATTCCCTCCCCGGAGGAGGTGCCGGCGTCTTTCCGCGGATCGCCGGCGCTCACCACCGGGCCGCGGCTCCAGGTCGAGCACTTGCACGGACTGGGCCACCGGAGCCTGGCCTTCGCCGCGGCACCGGATCCGCGCATCGCCGCAATCGTCGCCGAACGTGCGCGCGCGGCTCAGGAGACCGCCCGGCGGCTCGGTCTGGAGACCCTGGACGTGCGGCCGGTGGCCCATGACGACGAGCGCGCCGGCTCCGTGATCGCGCAATGGCGTGCGGCCGGGGTGACCGGGGTCGTGGCCTACAACGATGACACCGCCGCCGCCACCGTGAGCGCCGCGATCCGCGCGGGTGTGTCCGTGCCCGCGGACCTCGCCGTGGTCGGCCACGACGACAGCCCGCTGGCAGCGGTGTTCCTCCCCTCCATCTCCAGCGTGCGGCTCGACACCGCCGGGCTCGGCCGGCATCTCGCGCAGTGGGTCCTCGACGAGGTGGGCGGCCGCTCACGGCCCCACGGGCACGTCGACGTCGACGCGACCATCGTGCGGCGCGAATCCACGTGAGCATCCGCCTTTCGGCCTGAACTCGGGCGCGGCGGGCCCCGGCGGCATCGCTTCCCCACATCTGCTCTCGCTGATCGATCGGGCCCGCCGGCGGCTCCGTGGGTCCGCGTGCACGACATCGGCCCCGATCTCGCCCCGCGACCGCGGCTCCTGGCCGCCGACCAGTGGTACTCGCGCGGTGGACGCCTCTGGGCCCGCCCAATTGCCCCTACTTGCGCGCGCTAGTGAATGTGTCTACGATCACGTCATTGCACAACTAGCGCGCAATAGTTGCTGGTCGCGCGTTCACGCACCCCCTGGAGCCATCGCCATGACCATGAACCCCAGCGGCGCGCCAGCCCAGGAACCGTCCTCCGCGGGTGCGCAGCCGGCGTCCCCGCCGAACGAGGCGCTCACGGGCGACACCCTGCCCGAGGTCGGGGCGGTCTACATCTGGCTGATGGTCTTCGCCCAGTTCGGGGTGTTCGTCGCTTTCATCACGCCGCTGGCGATCTCCTTGTCGATCCGCGTCGATCAGCTCGCACCCGGGCACGAGGAGTACCTCGGCTACATCACCGGTTCAGGGGCGCTGGCGGTGATGGTCGCCGGTCCCGTCCTCGGCGTGCTCAGCGACCGTGCTCGCACGCGCCTGGGGCGCCGGCGCCCGTTCATGATCGCCGGAATGGTGCTCGGTACCGCGTCCCTGTGCGTGATGGCCCTGGCCCCCGACATCGTCCTGTTGGGAGCGGGCTGGATCCTCGCGCAGCTCGGCTGGGGACAGGTGCTCGGAAACCTGCAATTCTCCACGGCCGACCGGCTCCCGGAATCCCAGCGCGGCAAGGTCTCCGGGCTGACCGGATTCGCCACCCAGGTCGCCCCTGTTCTCGGGGTCGCGCTTGCGGGACAGCTGACGCGGGACAACCTCCTCCTCTTCCTCGTGCCGGGCGCCATCGGCATCGTGCTCGTCACGCTGTTCGTCGTGTTCGTCCACGAGGACGACACCCGCGGCGCGACCTTCCCCGAGGCGCTGACACCCGGGTCGCTGCTGCGCAAGTACCTGTACGACCCGCGCACCTACCCCGACTACTCGTGGAACTGGCTCGGCCGCTTCCTCTTCTACTTCGGGCTCACCCTCAACACGACGTTCACGGCGTTCTTCTTCGCCTCCCGCATGGGGGTGAGCGTCGATGAAGCCGCCGGGGTGATCGCCGGAATCTCACTGTTCGGTGTTGTGGCCACCACGGTCGGAGCCATCGGCGGCGGCTTCCTCTCCGATCGGCTGCGCCGCCGCCGCGTCTTCGTGTTCGGCGCAGGGGCTCTGTTCGCGGCCGGCGCGATCGTCATGGCCGTCTCCGCGGATCTTCCCCTGCTCATCGTCGGAGCCGCGCTCACCTCCGTCGGCATCGGCGCGTTCGCAGCGGTCGACCAGGCGCTCCTGCTCGACGTGCTGCCCGAGCGCGAGACCGACGCCGGCCGCTTCATGAGCATCACCGGGTTCGCGACCTCGATCCCGCAGGCGGTCGCACCGCTTATCGCGCCGGCGTTCCTGGCCGTCGGCGCGGGCGCCACAGGGGAGAAGAACTACGCCCTGCTCTACACCGTCGCGGCCGTGTGCACATTGGCCGGAGGGCTCGCCACCACCCGGATTCGGTCGGTCCGGTGAGCGCGCCGGAAACGATCGCGACCCCACCGCCCTCCATGCAACCGCCGCCGACACGCCCACTCTCGACCCGTCCGGCACCGAGCCCGAGGAGGCCGTCTCCGTGACCATCACCCCCACACGCCTGCGCTTCGAGCACCACCGCGATCCGATCGGCATCGCCGAGACCCGACCGCGCATGAGCTGGATCGTTCCGGAGGCGCCGGCCGGGTGGCGCCAGTCCGGCTACGAGCTCCAACGCGACGACGGCACGACGGTGCCGGTCGAGGGCGACGAGTCGGTACTGGTCGCATGGCCCTTCGCGCCGCTCTCCTCCCGGGAGCGGCGGGCCGTGCGCGTGCGTGTCGCCGGAGAAGACGGTTCCCCATCGGCGTGGAGCGAGTGGACCACCGTTGAGGCGGGCCTGCTGAGCTCTTCGGAGTGGCTCGCGCAGATGGTGGGACCAAATGCGGCTGGTGCGCTCGCCTCCGAGTCCGCACCGCTCGTGCGGGGCACTTTCCCGGTGCGGGATGTGCCGGTGTCTCGCGCTCGTGTCCACGCGAGCGCGCACGGCGTGTTCGAGCTGGAGGTCAACGGCCATCGCGTCGGACACGACGAGCTGGCTCCGGGCTGGAGCGCCTACGAGTCGCGCGTGCGCTATGCGACCTACGACGTGACCGGCCACCTCGCCAGCGGACAGAACGCGGTGGGCGCATGGCTCGGTGACGGCTGGTGGCGCGGGTTCCTCGGATGGGACGGACGCAAGGCGCTCTACGGCTCCGAACTCGGCGTCATCGTCCAAATCGAGATCGAGTACGAGGACGGGGAGTGCCAGACCGTGGCATCCGGCCCCGAGTGGAAGGCGGGCGCGGGCCCCATCCGCTCCGCCGACCTCTACAACGGCGAACACTTCGACGCGCGGCTCTTCGACACGGCGTGGTCGACCGCCGCGTTCGACGATTCCGCGTGGGAGAGCGTGACCGTCCGCACCTTCGATGCGGGCGTGCTGACCGCCCCCGACGGCCCACCCGTCCGCCGAGTCGAGACGCTCACCGCGCAGAACATCACGAGGAGCCCTTCGGGGGCGACCATCGTCGACTTCGGCCAGAACCTCGTCGGGCGCCTGCGGATCCGCGTCAGGGGCAACAAGGGCGACACGATCACCCTCCGCCACGCCGAGGTGCTTGAGAACGGCGAGCTCGCGACCGGCCCCCTGCGCGCCGCCAAGGCCACCGACACCTACACGCTCGGCGGCGCGGGGGCCGAGGAGTGGGCACCCCGTTTCACCTTCCACGGCTTCCGCTACGCGGAGATCACGGGCTGGCCCGGAGAAGTCGGCGCCGACGACGTCATCGCCGAGGTGCTGCACACCGACATGGAGCGCACCGGATGGTTCTCGGCCTCCGACCCCCTCGTCGGCCGGCTCCACGAGAACATCGTCTGGGGCATGAAGGGCAACTTCGTCGATGTGCCCACCGACTGCCCCCAGCGCGACGAGCGGCTCGGCTGGACCGGCGACCTCCAGGTGTTCGCTCCCACCGCCGCCTACCTCTACGACTCGGCCGGAATGCTGTCGTCGTGGCTGCGCGACCTCGCCGCCGAGCAGCAGCGCTACGGCGGAACCCCCATGATCGTGCCCGCGGTGACGGTCGGGTACAACGGCCCGATGGCCGGTTGGGCGGATGCCGCCACCGTCGTCCCCTGGACGCTCTACCAGTCCTACGGCGACCTTGATGTGCTGCGCCGGCAGTTCGACAGCATGGCGTCCTGGGTCGACGAGGTCGAGGCGGCAGCGGGCGCCGACAGCATCTGGGGCGCCGGGTTCCAGTACGGCGACTGGCTTGACCCCACCGCCCCCGCCGGTCGCCCCGAGGCGGCGCAGACCTACCCGGAGATCGTGGCGACCGCCTATTTCGCCCGCTCGGCACGGATCGTCGCCGACGCCGCCGCGCTCCTCGGCAGTGACGACGACGCGGCCCGCTACGGCGCGCTCGCCGACGAGGTGCGCACCGCCTTCCACCGCGAATATGTCGCGCGCTCCGGTCGCCTGCTCTCCGACAGCGCGACCGCCTACTCCCTCGCGCTCGTCTTCGGCCTCATCGACGATGGCGACGAGCGGCGGCGGGCCGCCGACCGGCTCGCCGAGATCGTGCGCGGCAACGGGTACAAGATCTCCACCGGATTCATCGGCACGCCGTTGATCTGCGACGCGCTGAGCGCGAACGGCCACGCTGAAGCCGCCTACCGTCTGCTTTTGCAGACCGAGAGCCCGTCGTGGCTCAACACGGTCGAGCTCGGCGCCACCACGATCTGGGAGAGGTGGGACTCGCTCCTGCCCGACGGCACCGTCAACCCCAGCGGGATGACCTCGTTCAACCACTACGCCTTCGGGTCGGTCGGCGACTGGATGCACCGCGTGGTCGCGGGCCTTGCCCCTGCCGCCCCCGGCTACCGCCGCCTCCGCGTGGCGCCTCGGCCGCCGCGGCGCGGATTGACCGCGGCCTCGGCACTCCTGCACACGCCCTATGGCACGGCGTCGAGCGCATGGACGCTCACCGACGGCGCGGTCGAGCTCACCGTCGTCGTGCCGGTGGGCGCCACCGCGGAGGTCGTCCTGCCTTCCGGCGCTGTGCACGAGGCCGGGCACGGCACGCACGTGTACACCGAGCCCTTCGAGGTCGAGCCGTCCACACGCCGTGCCGTCACCGTCGACACACCGCTCGGCGAGATGATGGACGACGCCGAGGCCGTGGCCGTGCTCAAGGGCGTGGTCACGAAGTACATCCCCGAGGCGGCGGAGCACATGTCGGCGGGCCTGCGCGGACAGGACCACGTCACGCCGCGCCAGATCGCGGCGATGCTGCCGCGCCCCGACGGTGTGCTGGCGGACCTGGAACGCGGCCTCGCCGCGGTGTCAGCGGGAGAGGAGATCCCCCTCGACGTCCTCAGCGCGCCCGAGCCGACGGCAGAGGAGGACGCCGGTCTCCAGGCCAAGGCCGCGCTGCTGACCGGCCGCGACTTCGCGTCCACGCGGGCGGCCGAGGGCATCCGGTCACTCGTCCTCGCCGACGGGCCCCACGGGGTACGCCGCCAGGACGGCGAATCCGACCATCTGGGGGTCCACTCCTCACGGCCGGCGACGTGCTTTCCGCCCGGGGCGGCGACCGGATCCAGCTGGGACCGGGCGCTGATGCGCGAAATCGGCGAGGCGATCGGGCGAGAGGCCCGCTTCCTGGGAGTCGACGTCGTCCTGGGCCCCGCGATCAACATCAAGCGCTCGCCGCTGGGCGGCCGCACCTTCGAGTACCTCTCCGAGGACCCCCGCCTCGCCGGCGAGCTCGGAGCCGCATGGGTGCAGGGTCTGCAAAGCAGTGGGGTCGGCGCCTCGGTCAAGCACTTCGCCGTCAACAGCCAGGAAACCGATCGGATGCAGGTCAGCGCGGACGTCGACGAGCGCGCTCTGCGCGAGATCTACCTGCCCGCATTCGAACGCATCGTCACAACGGCGCGACCCGCCACCGTGATGAGCGCCTACAACGCGATCAACGGCGTCTTCGCCTCGGAGAACGCGTGGCTGCTGACAGAGCTCCTGCGCGACGAATGGGGCTTCGACGGGCTCATCGTCTCCGACTGGGGCGCCGTCAAGGATCGCGTCGAGGCACTGCGCGCGGGCCTCGACCTCGAAATGCCGTCCTCCAACGACGAGGGAACCACGGCGATCATAGGCGCGGTGCGCGAAGGGCGCCTCGACCGCGACGCCGTCGAACGCGCCCACGAACGCCTCGCCCGTCTCGCGGAGAGGACCGCTCCAGACGGGGGCACCGAGCTGGACCACGACGCACACCACGCGCTCGCGCGGCGTGCGGGTGCGGCATCGGTCGTCCTGCTGCGCAACCGGGCCCAGACGCTGCCGCTGGTCCCCGGTCGCAACGTCGCCGTGATCGGCGGGTTCGCGATCGACCCGCAGTTCCAGGGCGGAGGCAGCTCACATGTCAACCCGACGCGGGTCGACATCCCGCTGCACGAACTGCGAGCGGCACTGGGACACGACCACGTCACCTTCGCCCACGGGTATGGCACGGACGCGGGCGCCGATACCGAAGGGCTCATCGCCGAGGCCTCGGCAGCGGCGGCCGCCTCCGATGTCGCGGTGGTCTTCGCCGGCCTCTACGAGAGCGACCAGTCGGAGGGGTTCGACCGTGAGCACATCGACCTGCCCGCGAGCCATGTCGCCGTGATCGAGGCGGTGGCCGCCGCGGCCGAGCGAACGGTCGTGGTCCTCATGAACGGCGGCGTCGTCTCCCTGGAACCGTGGCACGACTCGGTGGATGCGATCGTCGAGGGCTGGGCTCTCGGCCAGGCGGCCGGCGGTGCGCTCGCCGACGTGCTCACGGGCGCCGCCAACCCCTCCGGCCGCCTTGCCGAGACCATCCCCTTCGCCCTGTCGGACACGCCGTCCTACCTCTCGTTCCCCGGTGAGAGCGACGTCGTCCGCCACGGCGAGGGCGTCTTCGTCGGCTACCGGTACTACACGAGCACCGACCGCCCCGTGCGCTACCCCTTCGGACATGGTCTGAGCTACACCACGTTCGCCTACGACACGTTCGATGTGGAGAACACGGGCCCCGGCACCGCGCTCGCGCGCGTGACGGTGACGAACACCGGTGAGTCTCCAGGGGCCGACATCGTGCAGCTGTACGTCAGCCCCGCCGCCTCGCGTGTGCGCCGTCCGGTTCGCGAGCTCGCCGCATTCGAGAAGGTGCGGTTGGAGCCGGGACAGTCCGCAACGGTGTCGTTCGAGCTGGAACGCCGCGCGTTCGCGTTCTGGGACGTCTCCGGGAAGCGGTGGTGGGTACAGCCGGGCACCTACGGCGTGCACCTGGGACGGTCCGCGGCCGACATCGCCGAAACGCGGACACTCACTCTCCAGGGGGACACGGACCTTCCCGGCCCGCTCGGCCTGGAGTCCACCGTCGGCGAATGGTTCGGCCATCCCGTCGTCGGGCCGGCGCTGATGCAGGCGCTGACGGCCACTGCCGGCGAGGAGCGGCTCGCGGCGGCGGGCGACAACACCAACATGCTCAAGATGGTCGAGTCGATGCCGATGGCCCAGTTCGTACGCTTCCCGGGCGTCGAGATCACCGATGCGGCACTGGAGCACCTCATCGGCTTGAGCCGGAAAGCCGCCGCCGGTGAGGACGCCGGAACCACCCGATGAAGCGATCCGACCGCCGATCGGTCACTCGGCTCACGGCCGGCCTGGACATCGGCGACCACCTGATCGCTGGCCGCAACGGCACGATCCCCGTGCGGCGCTACCGCCGCGCGAGCGCCGAACCCGTCGCCACGCTCGTCTGGGTACACGGCGGCGCCTTCGCTTTCGGTGGACTCGACCAGCTCGAGTCCCACGCGGTCGGCGCCGCCCTAGGCCAGCGGGGCATTGAGGTCGTGGCCGTCGACCATCGCCGCGTGCCACCGTGGAACTGGTTCCGCGACCCTCCTGCCGGACGCCTGGCGGGGACCCGCTATCCGGTTCCCCTGCACGATGTGCTCGACGTCTTCGAGGTAATACGTCACGAGCAGGCTCACGCCGTGCTCGGCGGGGCCAGCGCGGGCGCGTGCCTGAGCGCCGCAGCGGCACTGGCACTCGCCCAACAGGGCACAGCCGCCCCGCCTCTCGTCCTCGCCTACGGCACGTTCCACGCGGCCCTTCCCGAGATCGCGCCCGAGATGCGTGCGCGGGTTCGGGGCCTGCGTGGGCTCACGCAGTTCCGACCGCAGACGGTCCACCGCATGAATCGCAATTACGCCGGCTCGGAGCAGGCGATGCGCGAGGCCACGGCATTCCCCGGCGGACACGATCTGCGCGCCATCACCGATGTGCTCATGATCGACGCCGACAGGGACACGCTGCGGGCGTCAGGGGCAGCGTTCCGCCGCGAACTCCACTCCGCGGGCACGAGGCTCGATTACCACGTCATCGCAGAAGCGGCGCACGGGTTCCTCGACAGGCCGTCGACAACGCCATTCCGGCGCGGGATCGACGCCATTGCGACCTGGCTGAGTGCAGAACGTCGAACCGACGGAACCGAAGGAAGGACCACACCACGATGACGGGGACGACCGCGCGACGCCGGGTGCTGCTCACCGGTGCCACCGGCAATTGGGGCCGCGCCGCCCTCCGCGAGCTTCGCTCACACCCGGAGCTGGAGGTCGTCGCCTTCGCGCTGCCGGGTGCGGCCGACCGCAGGATCCTCGAGGAGTTCTCCGGGATGGAGAATCTTTCCGTGTGCTGGGGCGATCTCACACGCTACGCGGATGTGCGGTCGGCCATCGCCGGCGCCGACGTGGTCCTCCACGTCGGAGCGGTCGTGCCGCCGCTCGCCGACAGCAGCCCTGCCCTTGCCCGCCGCGTGAACATCGGCAGCATCCAGAACATCATCAGGGCGGTGCGTGAACGGCCGGATCCCGCATCGGTCGCGGTCGTCGGCGTGGGTTCGGTCGCCGAGACCGGCGACCGGCAGGATCCCCACCACTGGGGGCGTGTCGGCGACCCCGTCCGGGTGTCGCAGTTCGACGAGTACGGGCAGACGAAGGTCGCCGCCGAGCGCCTGCTCGTCGAGTCGGGGATACCGAAATGGGCGTGGCTGCGCCAGACGGGCATCTTCCACCCGGCGATGCTCGAGATCCGCGATCCGATCATGACGCACTCGCCGTTCGGCGGCGTCATGGAGTGGGCGACCGCGGAGGATTCGGCACGGCTGCTCGCCGGAATCGCGGCCGGCGCCCCCGACGAGTTCTGGGGCGGCATCTACAACGTCGGCGGCGGCGAGGGATGGCGTCTGACGAACTGGCAGCTCCAGGTGGCGATCGGTGCCGCCATGGGCGTGCAGGACATCCGCACGTGGTACGACCGCAACTGGTTCGCGACCCGCAACTTCCACGGCCAGTGGTACACCGACAGCGATCGCCTCCACGCGCTCGTGCCCTTCCGCAAGGACACCTTCGCGGAGGCCATGGGCCGGGCGATCGCGGCCGCCCCGAAGTCGGTCCGGTCCGCGGGAAGGGTGCCCGGCTGGATCGTGAAGAACCTCGTCATGAAGCCGCTCACCCGCAGACCGCGGGGCACGATGGCGGCCGTGCGGGCCGGTGACCGCCAAGAGATCGCGGCGCACTTCGGCTCCTACGAGCAGTGGCGTCAGATCGGCGACTGGTCGACGTTCCGCGAACCCGCCCCCACGCGCACACCGAGCCACCTCGACCACGGATACGACGAGGGCAAGATTCCTTCAACCTGGACATCTCTGGACTACTCCGAGGCGGCGGCCTTCCGCGGTGGTCGGCTCCTGACGACTGATGTGACGACCGGCGACATCGCGACCCCGCTCGTGTGGCGTTGCGCCTTCGACCACGTCTTCGCCGCGAGCCCGCGCCTGGTCCTCACCGCCGGACACTGGTGCGCCGACTGCGTCCGCGACCCCGCGGGATACGCCCGCCAGGCCGAACGCAACCCATTCCTCGCCCAGATCGAGAACGATTATCAGCCCGGCACACCGGAGGCGGTTTGAGCGCAGCCCCCGAAGTGAGATCACACGAACCCGCACGGCATTCGTCGATCCGGCCGAGGGCCGGGCAGCCGCCCATCAGGCGAGTCCCCGGCCCCGAGCGGCCACCGACCACGGTGTTCAGGGGTTCAACCGGGCACCGAGATGGGATTCGATCGCGTCCGCGGCAGCTCTGGCGCCACCCGACTTCTGCAGCACCCTGCTCATGTCCGTGACGTTGCCGGCCACGGCGGGATCCGCGTGGACATCTTCGACTGCCTGTCGGATCAGGTCCGGCGACAGACGGCCGGTGAGATGGCGGCCCAGACCGAGCTGCTCGATCTGGCGGGCGTTCGCGACCTGCTCGGGCTGCTGCGGCACAGCCACAATAGGGACGCCGTGATACAGGGATTCCATCGTGGAGTTCATTCCCGTATGCGAAAGAAAAATATCGGCGTTCCGCAGCACATCCAGCTGGGGAAAATGCGGTCGAATCTCGACGTTGGGCGGGGCGCTTCCGAGCTCCGCTGGATCGACCTGGGTTCCAATCGCCAAAGCGACGCGCCACTTTCCATCCCCGAAGGCGTCAATGCACATCTGGTAGAACTCGGTGTTGCGGTTGAAGGGCGATGTTCCCAGAGAAATGAACAGCAGTGGGCCGCCGCCCGGTGGCGTCCAGGTTCCGTCATCGTTGCGAGCCCCTAGGCTCGGTCCAACGAAGTGGAATCTTTCGTCGAATGTGTCGGCTGCTGGCTGGAACTCACGAGGGATGAAGACGATGTTCAGCGGTGCGGGTGGGCCTTCGAACAGGTTGATCGCCTGCCCGCCCATCTCATCGGCGAGTTCCAAGCCGACCTCCCGCATTTGCTGGAACAAATTCCCCGTCTCCCCAGGCGCATTTCCTGCACCCGATTCGGCCATGGACTGGAAAGAGAAGTTCTCGTTGGCAGCATAGGTGGGGTGAAGAGCGATCGCCGGGACCCCGACGCGGTCGGCCGCACGTCGTCCCGGGATCGTGAGCGTGTTGTCGTAGCACACCGCGTCGGGCCGTTGCAGTTCCACATAATCGTCGATGATTCCGTCGCCGATGATCTGTGACTGGTAGCGGATCAACGTCTCCATCATGTGGCGCATCACGGTGCCCCAGTCGCCAGGATGGGAAGCCGAATTGACCACCGGAAGGGCCAGTTCGGGCAGGGGGACGAGCGCGGCTCCAACGGATTCGATTGCGAAACGAAGGCGTTCGTCGGTCGCGTAGGAAACACGATGGCCGCGCCCGACGAGTTCTCTCACCAACGGCAGTGTCGGATTAATGTGACCAGCAGCACCAATGCTGGTAAAAAAGACATGCATTTGATACGATTTCCTTACGTTGGATGCGCACGGGTCGAAATTGGTTCATGGGGATCGCGTTGAGCCGAAGCCGAGCCCGGACTGATTCTCGGCTGATCCCGAGATAATCCACCATCCCCAGGCATGGCCCACGGGCCGTCCTCAGGCCCGTGTCGGCCCTCCGGCAGGAATCTCTGTCTCAAGGCCGCCCTTTTCAGGTTCGGCAAAACTGTCGGCCAACTTCTTTTCCGGCAGAAAGAACGCCAGTACCAGGCCTGCTGCGAAGACTGGGACCAGGTAGCCGAAGACCGGGGTGAGGGCCTGCTGGTAGGAGAGGATGACGGCGTCCTGGATCTCGGCGGGGAGGGCGTGGACCGCAGCGGGGGTCAGGGACTCTGTACGTCCGACAGCCTCGGTCGCCGCGACCGGTATGCGGTCGGCGAGTTGCTCGGTGAGGCGGTGGGTGAACACGGCGCCGATGGCGGCGGTTCCCAGGGTGGCACCGATCTCGCGGAAGAAGTTGTTGGACGAGGTGGCGGTGCCGACGTCCCTGCCGGGGGCGTCATTCTGCACGGCCAGGACGAGGGTCTGCTGCATCATCCCGACCCCCGCACCCATCAGGAAAAAGTAGGCTCCGACCACGACCAGCGGCGTGTCTGTGCCCAAGGTGGACATCAGCAGCGCGGTGACGGTGACGACGGACGAGCCGAGGACGGGCCACATCTTGTAGCGGCCGGTCTTGCTGATGAACTGACCGGAGGGGATGGCGGTGACGATGATGCCGACGACCATGGGGATCAGGAGCAGTCCCGACTCGGTGGCGCTGACTCCGTAGACCATTTGCAGATACGTGGGCATATAGCCGATGACGGCGAACATCCCGACGCCGATGACGACCATGCCGATCAACGTGGAGATATTGAAGATGCGGCTGGCGAAGAGCCGAGGCGGGATCACCGGCTCCGCGGCGCGGGTCTCCACGATGAAGAACGCCGCCCAGGCCGATATGGCGCCCGCGACGAGGCCAAGGATGATCGGGTCCGACCAGTCGTACTCCGTGCCGCCCCACATGGTGACAAGCACGGTGCAGGAGACTGCGACGGCCATGAGCGTGATGCCCATGTAGTCGATGGTGGCCTTGGCGGCCTTCGAGGGCAGCCGCAAGGCGAAGGCGGAGACGGCCAAGGCGACGATACCGAGCGAAAGGTTGATCCAGAAGGCCCAGCGCCACGCAGCGAGATCGGTGAGCCAACCGCCGAGCAGCGGGCCGATCACGGAGGCGAGGCCGAAGACGGCGCCGATGGGGGCCATGTACTTGGCACGTTGGCGGGGCGGAACGAGGTCGGCGATGATCGCCTGCGAGGTGATCATGAGCCCGCCCCCGCCCAAACCTTGGACGGCGCGACCGATGATGAGTACCGTCATGTTCTGGGCGGCCCCGGCCAGGACGGATCCGGCGATGAAGACCACGATGGCACCGAGGAAGAGGCTCTTCCGGCCGAGGAGGTCACCGAGGCGGCCATACACCGGCATGCTGATCGTGGCGGCCAGAATGTAGGCAGTGGTCACCCAGGCCATGTGCTTCACGCCGTGCAACTCGCCGACGATGGTGGGCAGCGCGGTGCTCACGATCGTCTGGTCGAGAGCGGCCAGCAGCATCGCGGTCATCAGAGACGCGAATATGAGGCCGAAATGGCGCGGGAGTGCGGCCGCATCCGTCGGGACGGGTCTCCCGGTCGCGCCGGATTCTTCTTCCATCCCGGAAGGCGTGGCTCTGGCCATCATGGGGCTCCGAACTTCATCGTGGTCGGTCGACATCAGGTGAAGTCGTGGGTGCCGGGCGCCAGCAAATCCTCAAGTACCGTCACAGCGCGCTGCACGTAGAGGACCGGAGAGTCGGAGCGGTCGTCGGCGGTGTCCTGTGACCAGCGCTCCATACCGCTGCGGACGGCGGTCATCGCAACAGAGGCGATCAAGTCCGGGACCTGCTCGTCCGTATCCGGGTCCATGCGCTGCGCGACAGTGGCGGCGAGAGTCAGCCGGGAGGCGTCGAATCGCGCCATGAGAGCGGCGAAGACGGTCGGCGCACTGTGCGCGAGCTCGAAGACGTCGTGGACCTCACTGCGTTCTGGCGGATCCTGAGCGAGCTGCTCGATGAGCAGACGGGTCAAATCCGTGAGGACGTCGCGAGGGCGGCCGGGGCCGCCTTCGACGAAGCGAGCGACCAGATCGGGCGACAGCTCCGCGGGAGGCTGCTCGACCACGGCAGACTCCTTGCTTGGGAAGTAGTTGAAGAACGTTCGCGGCGAGATGCCGACCCCGGCGCTGATCATCTCGACGGTGACCTTGTGGAAGCCGTGTTCTCGAGCCAATCGGAGCGCCACCACATGAATCTCACGCCGCGTTTCACGCCGCCGACGGTCGCGCAGACCTTCACCAAGTGATCCCATGCCAACATGATTGCACAACGTGCAAGATTTGCGCAAACGGCACTAATTGCAGTATGCGCATGTTTCTCTACCGCAGCGTGACGGCCCCGTTCATGAACTGGTGCGGCCTTGTCGCGTCTCGCACCACACCGCCTTCGATGGTTGCCATGTGTGCAGCGTCGCTCGATTCCGGCTGGTAGCCGAGGGAGTCGGGGTGAAGAACCTCGGCGACACCTACCAGACCGTCTACCCGCAGGTCGCCGCCTCTCTGATGATCAGACCCTGCGGGGCGTTCACTCGGTCAAGCCGCCGTCTGCCGACTGAAGCGAGATCGGCGAGTGGCTCTTCCCGTGTGAACGGTTCTTCAGTGGCACCACGAGGGTTGTGGGCGTCGGTCGTGGCGGGGGGTGGCGTACCCGCGGCAGGTGGATGCGCGGGGGCGCTGTACGGGAGGGGCGCCAGAGTCGAGGCCACCCGGCCCGAGGAGAGGAGAGGGCCGGGCGGCTGGTCTCAGCGGGTGATCTCGAACCACACCGTGGTCGAGGCAAGATCTCGGTCCACGCCCCACCAGGAGGAGAGGGCGTCGAGCAGATGGAGGCCCCGACCGCTCTCGGTGAAAGCGTCGGGCGGGTGCAGTCGGGGGCCGTGCCGGGGGTGGAGTGGTCCGTCGTCTGCGACCTGGACCCGGCACCATCCGGGGGCGGTGGCGACGGCCACCGTGAATCGTCCGCCGGGACGGCTGGAGCGGCTGTGGCGGACGGAGTTCGTCGCCAGCTCGCTCACGCAGACTTCGACGTCGCAAGGTTGGGAGCCGGAGGCGAATCCGCAGTTCGCGCGGGCGAACCGGCGGGCCGGCCCGACGCTGGAGAAGGCCGCGATGAACGAGCATGCCCGTGCCGAGTCGCCCGGGCCGCTGCTGCGGCGGGGGAGTGGCGGTCGGCCGGTGTCGGCTGGCCGGTTCATGCGGGTCGTCATCTCCTGTCTCCTGTTTCGTGTCGCGGGTGGTCCGGGCGGCGGGGGCGGCTCCTTCTCGTGCGCATGCGGCATCGCCTTCCAGCCGGCCGGAGGTTCGGCACGGTACTCAGGTCCCCTCATCTTCACTGACCCAGGTAGAAAATGCAACGGGGCGATTTTACAACGGTGCGATTGTCCGCATATGCGGAGTCGTCATGGAGGAGGGTCGCTATGATCGCGGCATCGATACCGACGGTGAGGAGCAGCGACATGACTGTGGGAAGCGATGGTCCCCCGGTCCGCAGGCGGCATCTCATGCTCCGCATGAGAAAGCTCCGCCAAGCCGCCGGGCTGTCGCAGGAAGAGGCTGCGGCGGTGATGGGATGGAACCGGTCGAAAATCCACCGGCTGGAGTTCGGCCGCAACCAGAAGATCAAGGCCGCCGACGTACTGGCTCTCTGCCACATCTACCAGGTCCCGGCCGCCGAGACCGACGCCCTTGCCGCCCAAGCCCGCGAGTCGGGTAAACGCGGCTGGTGGCACAAGTACAGCGACATCCTGCCGGGCCCCTACATCGAACTCGAAGCAGAAGCCACCGTCATCCGCGACTTCGAGATCGCGCTCATCCCCGGCCTCCTCCAGACCCCCGGCTACATGAAGGCGCTCTTTGGCCGCGCTGCTGGCGCGACGGACGAGGAGGTGCAGCGGCGCCTCGACGTCCGCCTCGAGCGGCAGCGCATCCTGGACCGCAAAGAGCACCCTCCGCGGCTCTGGGCCATCATCGACGAGGGAGCGATCCGGCGCATGGTGGGCGGGCCCGAGGTGATGCGCGAGCAGTGGCAGCACCTCATCGACGTGTCACGCCGCCCCAACATCGACATCCAGGTTCTGAGGTTCGAGGACGGGGCACACGCAGGTGTCGCCGGGCAGTTCGTCGCCTTGGACTTCTCCGGCCTTGACCAGGTGGTCTACATCGAGACCGAAAGAGACGGCTTCTACCTGGAAAGTCCCGACCAGGTCGAGCGCTATACGCTGGTGTTCGAAAAGGTTCTGGCCACGGCCGCGTCCATTGAGAAGTCCGTGGAGTTCCTCGAGACCCTGGTGTCCGGAGCCTGAACCGCCGCTCCTGAGTACCGAAGAGGCCCCCGATGGACCTACACGATGCCGCCTGGCGTAAGTCCAGCCACAGCGCACCGAACTCCAACAACTGCGTCGAAGTCGCCGACCTCGTCGGCATGGCCGGTGTCCGTGACTCGCAGAACCCGCATCTGCGGCACCTGGAGTTCGGCGTCGCCGAGTGGGCGGCGTTCCTCGACGCCGTCCGCGCCGGTACCGTCTAAACCCCCACAACGTGTGAAGCCCCGCTCTGCGCAGAGCGGGGCCTCCGGGACGTCGTCGCTCTGGGAATCGCCCTCCCGGGGGCGCGACAGACGACCATATCCCAGCCGCCTCTGGAGATCTCGGCTTGGCGCTGGTCCGATGTCGGGGAAGGGGCAAGCCGACACGTGGCGACCCTCACCCATACAGCTCGCGTGCCGACGAAGAAGCACAATGCTCCGTGCATGCTTTCCTGAATGAATAAGGTAATTCATTCAATATGCAGCGTGTCTCGGCTAGGGAACAGCGATTGCGATATAGTTGTCCCGTGGTTGAAACGTAGGTTCATGCTGGCGATGTTGCGCGCAACCTACGACATCTCTGTAGGGCCTTGAGTCAATTCTCCGATGTCTCGGAAATGAGTGCGCGGCTGGCATTCTATCCCTTCAGGCGGAGGAAATGGCGGTTGGGCTGTGACAGCCCGCTCACCTGCTGCGCCGGTAGCCGCTCCGGTGGCGATCCACCGTGGACCTACCTACTGGAGCTGCTCCGCAGGGGCTGTCAGACCAGGTGGCGGGTGTACAGGATGCTCCATTCGCAAACCCCGACTAGACACGTTGAGTGTCCTGCTCTCCCGTATGCGAGGGCGGGTGTCCCTCTCCCGTCGCATCTGGTCGTGGTCCACCTCGCTCCCTTTATCCTGTCTTCTCTTTCTCTTTCGTCCTCGCTGATTTCTGATTTTTCAGAATCCCGTGTATGTTCAAAATTGGGGCTGTCATTCATTTTGCGAGTCCTGTGTTGGTGGAAGATTGCCATCCGCGTTCTGTAGGTGTTGGTTGAGGTGTGGGCATCGGGGTGTCGTGCTCGATTCTCCGAGCTCGCCCCTTCCCTTGGTTGTGTGCGGCCCAGCAGTTGTGTGTCGGACTTCTTTGTGTCGGGTGTCGTATTCGGGGGGAGGTGAGAGCTTCATCAGGGGGTCGGGGGTGGGAAGGCGGTGTGCCGGCGGAGTTGGCGGGCGAGGCGGTGGGATGGGTGTCGGTATTACTCACGTGCGCGGGCTTGGGGGCGGAAAGTCCGGAAGCAAGAGCGGCTACATCCGGACGTGCGCCGGACTCGACACGGATCCACGAGGGGGACCGAGATCCGCAGGCGAAGCGGGGCTCGCGCAAGCAGCGGCGGGCACGTCCTGCGCCGCCGCCCGCACAACAGTGGGGCCGAGCTCGCGCCCCCTTGGCGTGCAGCCGCGCAGTGGCCAGCGCATCTCAACCGTGTCATCACCGGAGGCGAACACTCACAAGGGGGGAGGAGATGCCCGTTTTGTCCGAGGATCTTGGTTGGCCCAGGGCCGGTCTGTGGAGGATCTTCGTGGATACGATGGATTCCTTGGTGAATCCGTTTGTGGACTCGGGTGGAGTCGAGCATGGATGTCGTCGGCCCCACAACTCGTGGGCGAGTCACCATGGGGGCCGCCCCACCGCGCGTTTCACCGGTGTGTGGGGCATGCATGGGGCCGCCCTGGGGGTGGCGAATGGGTCGAAGGATTGCGGCGAGTCGCACGCTTGCTTCTCTGAGACGCTCGGTGCTGTTGCCGGATGAGAGTGGGTCGAGTTCACCGAGTGCTCTCTGCCGTTGGTGTGCTTCCCTGCCACACCGCGCTGAAAAGGGCGAGTGCGGCATCGTAGAGCATTCCAGGGCGTGCGGCATAGATACAGGGGGAGACTCGGCCGTGGCGACCGCGCCCGTAGAAGGTCAGGTATGCGCCCTCGTCGGTGGCCACTACGCGGAACAGGTGCGGTAGCTCATACCGACGCAGCTCCACGCTGCTGCGCTCACGGGCGATCGCGTCCACGTATGCCGCATTGGTGCGTACTTGTTCAGCGAGGAGCCCTGTATCCATACCAAGGTCGCCGTCCTGTAGCTCCTTTTCTCGGCGCCCCAGCCAGGAGTCCGGGCTCGGGTCCGCCGTCGGCAGCAGTATGCGTGCTGACTCCAGTCCTTCCCCTGCAACAGACCGAAGCGGCGCGAACGCTTCCCGGGTCAACGCGTTGCCTCGCCCCGCGAGTACGCGGAGCCAACGGGCCCGGCGCAGGTCGCGGGCGAGGTCGGATTCGGCGTCCTGCTGCCGCAGGTAGACCCGGCGAACCCCGAGCCCTGTCCACCGCGACACGAGGACTGTCAACCATCCCCGAGCGCGCCCCGACACCAGCCGCGCGACGATGAACGCAAGGGCACTCGCGGCAAGCGAGCTGGCCACACCCGAGACGAACGGCTCCATGGTCACCCTCCTTTCACTGGTGAGGGCGGCGATTGCCAGCGGCCCTCACAAAGCCCGGGTTCTCAGCGCAGGTACGGAAGGAGTTCGCGTGCGACGTAGGCGGCGTTGCGCGCCGCCAAGTCGTGATGTGTGTGCCCCTTGTGCCGATCAGCACGGTCAGAGATGCCGCGCACCACCACCCATCCGGGATTGCGCGCCGGGTCGACCGAATTCTCCTGCCAGAACTGGCTCAGTCCTCCGGCCTCCATGTCAACCGCGAGGATTTTGTCGTTAAAACCGGTCAGATACTCCCGGATCTCGCTCTCCTCATCGGCGACCACCGCGTATCCAGAGCCGATTGGTGACGGGAATGCGTGAAACGCGCGCTCGCGGAAGTCGTCCGCTTGGCCTTGGAAGGGCGCCGGTTCGCCGTTCACCGTGAAGTAGGCGTTGACCGAATGCACCATTTCGGCAGGGGATTCGCGCTCCTCGCCTCGATGGATCGTGCCGGCAGCGGTCTCCTTGCGCAGGTCGTAGAAGACCACCCGGGTACCGACCACGACATCTCCGATGCCGGGTGCTTCCTCGCCGCGGCCGATGCCGCCGCCGACACCGACCATCATCAGCACCGCCGGGTCGAAGTGGCGGCGCAGGTTCTCGCATGCGGCCATGGCGGACCGCTGTCCCTGGGCACTGGTGCGCGTGGCGACCACGGACAGCGGGCGGTTCCCGGCCTCGATCTTGCCGGTGGCGAAGAACAAGCCGCCGACTTTGCCGGGCACCCACTCCAGGTCGAAGACGTCGTGCACGGCGCGCGCCTCCTCCGAAAGGATGGTGATGATCCCAATGTCCCATCGGGAACCGGAAGCGGTACCGGTCGCGGCGGCTTGGTCCTCGGGAGTCGACGCAGTGGGCGCCGGGCTGTTGTTGATTGCCCCGAAGCCGATGGCGTTGTTCGAGAAGGTGTTGGTGCCGCCGAAGTTGGCGACCCCGCCTATGTTGTACGTTCCGTCATTCTTCATTGTCGGTGTCCGTTCATCGCTTGTGATTCGTTGAATACGTTGGTCGAGAAGCCGTCACTGTGGAGCCGCCTGCTGCGGCTGCACGTTGTTGGCCTGGGCCCCGAGGCCGATAGCGGAATTGGTGAACTCGTTGATCCCGCCGATGTTGACGACGCTGGCGCTGATGATCTGGGTGGCGCGCTGCTGGTAGTCGTCCGTGTCAACGTTCTTGGATTCGAGGAAGTCGCGGGTGGAGTTGAGGAGGTGCTCCTCGATGATCTTCATGTGGTCCAAGATCATGGTCTTGTCGAGCTGGACGTCTCCCCACTCCTCGGCGCACTCCTCGCGGACGGCGGTCTTGGATCCGATGAGGATGCCGAGCCTGGGAATCAGGGTCCGATCGCGCTGCGCCCATAGCGCCCTGACAGCCAGGATCGGCAGCGCCGCCAATCGGTGGATCCGGATGCACTCTTCCGGTAACGCCCGTACGGCGCGCAGGGCTGACAGGATCATCGCGGTGGTGCTGTGCTCGGCGTAGCGGTCGATGCGGTGATACTCGGCCGGTGTACGGGTCAGCGCGCAGGCCGCGAAATCGAGACTGAGTGTGCGCCCTTTGAGGCTCACCCGCAGGAGCACGGTGGTCACCAGTTCCCCGCCGACGGCCGGGACGCTCACCTCCAAGAAGTGGTGTGCCGTGTGGTCGGGGGTGTCGATGATGCGATTGATCTCCGCCTCGGCTTCGCTGCGGTCGAGGAGACCGCGGTCGGCGGACACGTCTGACTCGGAGATAAAGATGCGGTCGCGGACCTCGCCGCGCAGCCGCACGTCATCGGCATCGCGCTTCAACTTGGTCATGGTGTGGCGCAGGTGGTCGATCAACTCGTGCGCTTTGAACGGCGGGACCTCGTACTCGCGTTCCTGCCTGCTCTCATCGCCTTCGGCGGGCCGCAGCATCTGCACGGTCATCGGCGGGTTCCAGTGATGGATGATCTCGCCGGCGCCGATGAAGGGTGAGACTTGACCGAAGGGGTTGAACGGGCGGATCTCGTCCTCGTCTCTGCGGGTCCCATCGCCCCGGCAGTAGACGACGCACGCGTGGTCCTGCTGCTCGGATACCGCCTCCTCGCGTGGGGTCATGCGGGAGGGGCGGAGATCGCCATCGCTGTGCAGTCGGCTGATCCTGAACTGGCGGAGTGCGCCGATGGCCGCAGTCGCCGTGAGGAGCGCGAGGAGGAGATAGGCCGCGAACGCCGTCTCGCTCGGACGAAGGGTCAAGCTGCCAATGAGGACAACCGCCATCGCGGTTCCGGCCTTGACGTAACGCCGGAATCGCAAGGGGGTGCGGCTCCAGAGTCCTGTCACCGAATGATCGAGGAACGGCTTCCGGTGTGCGCGGGGGCGCAGCCATCGCTTCCGCTTCAAGGGTGAAGAGTCGTCGGCCGCTTTGCGCAGGGCCTTCTTTGCGCGGCGGACCTCGAGGTGCACGGTCACGCAGGCGAGCAGCGCCAGACCGACCAACACGGCGCTCCACGTGCGTCCAAGGAAACAGGGCAGGACCACGGCCGCCACTATGGCGGCGTGTCCGCCCGATTCCAGGAGCCGCGCAGTCCACGCATGGCGCATTACCGGTACCAGGTCGAAGTCGTAGGAGGGGGCGATCCGCCGGTGGGAGGCGTTGTGGACCCGGATGACGAGATCGCGGATGGGCCGGTCGGAGTACACACCGGCGCACAGATGTCGGGTGGCCGCCCCGTGAACGGCCGCCGGGGGGATGGGAGCGGAGTAGTGGCTCTGGTCTGGGAGGACGTCGGTCGTACTCATGCTTTCCCGTCAGTTCTTCCGTTAGAGTCAAAGTGACCTTAATTTCCTCGAAGTATTTAAGTCAAGTTGACCTTTAGGGGTTACGATGGATCATGCAGACCGGCCCGACCGTCCCGTCACCTCGGCCTGGGTGACCGTCGATCTCGTGATCTTCACGGTTCGCGACGATGCCCTGCAGGTGTTGCTCGTGGAGCGCGGTAAGGAGCCGTTCCAAGGACGGACCGCGCTTCCCGGGGGATACGTCGGAACCGATGAAGGGTTGGAGCAGGCCGCTCGGAGGGAGCTGTGGGAGGAGACGGGCGTCGACTCTCACGACCTCCACTTGGAGCAGCTAGGCGGCTACGGCACCCCCGGCCGCGATCCACGTGGCCGCGTCGTCACCGTCGCCTACCTGGCCCTCGGGCCGGAGATGCCGGAGCCGGTCGCCGGTACTGATGCTCGCCGAGCGCACTGGACCCCCGTGGAGAAGGCGCTTGATGACGAAGGACGCCACCTGGCGTTCGACCACGCGGTAATCCTGCGGGACGCGCTTGAACGCGCCCGGAAGCAGCTGGAGTACACGACGATCGCATCCGCATTCTGCACCGAGCCATTCACCATCAGCGAGCTGCGGCACGTATACGAGGTGGTGTGGGGCCAGCCACTCGACCCCAGCAACTTCCGGCGCAAGGTACTCAAGGCCGAGAGATTCGTGGTGGCCACGGGACAGCGGACGGCGTCTGTGGCGGGTAGGCCTGCGGCCCTATACCGGCGAGGCGAGAAGAAGCTGCTTGTGCCGGCCCTGCTGCGGGCGGGGGAGGAATGAGCCTGCGACTCCAGGACTGGGCGGCGGGCACAGCAGCGAAGCAGAGCAAGGAGAAGTTGGCAGGGGGGAGTCGTGGGTGCACTCGGAGCTGGTGTTCATCCACGCGGACGGACTGGGCTGCGGCCGAGCTGGGTGAGTGACCTGTTCCAGCGCATCGCCACCGAGGCGGGGCTGCCGCCGATCGGGCTGCACGGACTCCGCCACGGCGCCGCCTCGCTGAGTCTGGCGGCGGGGGTGGATGTGAAGGTGGTCTCGGCCGAGTTCGGCCATTCCACCACTCACTTCACCCAGGACACCTACCAGACCGTCTACCCGGAGGTCGCCCGCGCGGCGGCCGAGGCGACCGCGGCGCTGGTGCCGTTGCGGGGGTGAGGTCCAGCGAGTAATGAGCCCGCCGGGTGCTGATCCTCGGACGCGAAATGGGCATCCGGGGTGGTCGGCGCGGATCGGGTGAAAGGGGCATCGGAATGGTTTGGGTGGGGGCGGGTCACCACGGGCGGTCCGCCCCGCCGGGCGTTTTACCGGCCCGTGGGGGACGCATGGGGCCGTAGCGGGGCGCGGTTGGGCTCCGGTGTGCGTCGGGCCCGTGTGGGGCGGCTGGTGGCGGCGACGAGGTCGACCCCGAGGAGCCTTCCCCTGCGGAAGCGACTGAACCCCGACTGCGGAGCACACATGGAGCACACATCGGCCCTTTTAAGGGTCCGGTTTGTTCCTCGGACCCCGTCTGACCTGGCGCACCTGGCAGGATTCGAACCTGCGACCGTCGGATTAGAAGTCCGATGCTCTATCCACTGAGCTACAGGTGCTCGATTCAATTGTGTCCTGTTGGGGCGGGTGGAGGTGACGTTGTGGGTTGTGGGGGTCTGCTGGGGTGGTCGGGCCCGGGGGGTGGGGGCTGTCGGGGGGTTGTGGGGTGGGGTGACACTCTAGGGTATTCGGCAGATGTCACCCATCGTCGGGCAAAATAATAACAACTACGGACATTCGTAGTTGCGTCTCGTTAGCACGCGGGCTCCACCAAATCGGCTGCTATTGGGCTCCGAGGACACGTTACCCGTGATGAACCGCCTGTGTGGCGTGCGGTCCTGGCGTTTCGTGAAGTTCGTTACGGGACGTCGGATCTCGGGGGGCGGAGCGGGCCGCCTGTGGCAGGGTAGCGGGCCGGTCAGAAGACCCACCATGCACCGACCGAGGTTGCGAGCGCCATGATCATAGTGCCCAAGGGGTCCTCCGCGTTTTCCCGGGTCGTCCTGGTGGACCACCGCCTTTCCGTGTCTCGTCCTTCGCCCTGCTCAGGGCCGTGTGGGTGCTGGTTCGCTAAGGGAATCTAGGCCGTGGTCCCGCGCAGCGCATGCCGACGGCGGCGACATGGTGCAATCGTGGGGAGCCCTGTACGGGGGCGTTACCTTGGACGGCGTGACACCGCCGCACCGACGCCGCTCCGCAGCCGCCACCGCTATCGGGCTCCTTGCCGGGGCCGTCCTGGACCGCGTGGTTCCCGACCCGCGCCGCGGGCACCCGGTCGCGGTCTTCGGCGCCGCCGCCGGCCGTCTCGAGCGGCGGGTGTACGGCCCGTCCCGGGCGAGAGGGGCGGCGTTCGCGTTCCTGGCCGTTGTCCCCGCCGTCGCGCTCGGGGCGCTCGCCGAGCACCGGGCCTCCCCGGGACGGCGCGCCGTTGTCACCGCCGCCGCCACCTGGTCGGTCGTCGGCGGGGCCATGCTCGGCCGTGAGGCCGGGCTGATCGCCGACGCTTTGGAAGAGGGCGACATCGAGGAGGCGCGGCGCCGCCTCCCGCACCTGTGCGGGCGGGATCCACGGGGGTTGGACGAGAAGGGCATCGCCCGCGCCGTGGTCGAGTCCGTTGCGGAGAACACCTCGGACGCGGCGGTCGGCCCGCTCGTCTGGGGCGCGTTGCTGGGGACACCCGGTCTGCTGGGCTATCGGGCCGTCAACACGCTCGACGCGATGGTCGGCCATCGTTCAGCGCGATATGAGGACTTCGGATGGGCGGCGGCGCGGATCGACGACGTCGCCAACTGGGCGCCGGCGCGGACCACCGCCGTGTTGGCGTGCGCTCTCGCCCCGGCGGTCGCGGGAGATCCGGCGCAGGCCCGCCGGATCCTCGCGCGCGACGGCGCCCGCCACCCCAGCCCGAACGCCGGCCACTGCGAGGCGGCTTTCGCCGGGGCACTCGGGCTGCGCTTGGGCGGCGTGAACGTCTACGGGAAGAGGGTCGAGCACCGCCCTGAACTGGGTGAAGGTCCTCTTCCGGAGGTGCACGACATCCGCCGGGCCGTGCGGCTGGCCCGCGCGGTCACGGCCGCAGCCGCCGTGCTGGCCGCCACCGCGGCCGCGGTGCCCGCTGTCGTCGACACCGTCGCAGGGCGCGGGCGGCCGGTCCGGCGCCGGTGAGGGTGGGTGGGTCTGAGGGTGGTGTGGAAGAGCGTGAGGTGGGCTTGAGGGCGAGCGGGCGACCTGTCCGATCCGACGAGGGTTGGTCTGAGGGTGGGCTTGAGGGCGAGCGGGGTGAGTTTGAAGCTGGGACGGCTGTGAGAGCCGAGGGCGTGTGCCGTGTGGCGGCGTTGCTGGTCCCCCTTTCGGAGCGTTCCAGCGTGCCGTTCGGGTGACCGAGGGCCCGACCTCGTGTGCAGGGGGCGCCGGTGAAGGTCCTGTGGTCTTTGTGGTGTGACGGCGGTCGTTATTGCGGTGTTGTGGCCGGGCGCGGCGGTGGGTGGGTCGGCCTCGCCTCGGCAGGTGGGGGATGGGGAGCGAGGGTCGAGGAAGATGAGGGGCCGGGGTGAGGCGGTCGCGATGGCCGGACGGTCCGGGTGTTCCGGGCGGCGATCGGGCGTGAGAATGGCCGGGTGTGATGGTGGGGGAGAGGGAGTGTGATGCGGCGGACGGTGCGTGGGGCGCCGGCGTTGTTGGTCGCCGGGACGACGTCGGATGCGGGTAAGAGCGTCATCACCGCCGGCCTGTGCCGGTGGCTCGCCAGGCAAGGGCTCAAGGTGGCGCCGTTCAAGGCGCAGAACATGTCGCTCAACTCCGTCGTCACCCCTGACGGCGCGGAGATCGGCCGGGCGCAGGCGATGCAGGCCGCCGCCTGCGGGATCGAGCCCAGCGCGGCCATGAACCCCGTCCTCCTCAAGCCCGGCGGCGACCGGCGCAGCCAGGTCGTGGTGCGGGGCCGCGCGATCGGGGAGGCCGACGCACTGACCTACCGCGACTACAAGGAGCGGCTGCGCGGGGTGGCGGCGGAGAGCCTGGCGGAGCTGCGCGCCGAATACGACGTGGTGATCTGCGAGGGTGCGGGTAGCCCCGCGGAGATCAACCTGCGTGCCGGCGACATCGCGAACATGGGGCTCGCCCGCGCAGCGGACCTGCCGGTGCTGGTCGTCGGCGATATCGACCGCGGCGGGGTGTTCGCCGCCATGCACGGGACGCTGGCCTTGTTGGAGCCCGCCGATCAGGCGCTCGTCGCGGGCTTCGTCGTCAACAAGTTCCGCGGCGCCCCCGAACTGCTCGAGCCCGGCTTGGACATGCTCCGCGGGCTCACCGGGCGGCCCGTCTACGGAGTGCTGCCATGGCTCGACGGCCTGTGGCTGGATGTCGAGGACTCGCTCGCCCTCAGCGTGGACCGCGGCCCGATGCGCGCGCCCAAGGGGCCGGATACCTTGCGCGTGGCGGTGGTGCGCACGCCGCGCATCAGCAACTTCACCGACATCGACGCGCTCACTGTGGAGCCCGGTGTCGACGTCCGCTTCGTGACCGCCCCGCACGAGATGGACGACGCCGACCTGGTCATCCTCCCCGGCAGCCGGGCGACAGTGGCCGACCTGACCTGGCTGCGCGAACGGGGCCTGGCCGACGCCGTTGCCCGCCGAGCCCGAGAGGGCCGCCCCGTCCTCGGGATCTGCGGCGGATACCAGATGCTGGCCCGCGACATCCAGGACGACGTGGAGTCGGGCGCCGGCCGGGTGCCCGGCCTGGGCCTGCTTCCGGCCGAGGTGCGGTTCGCGGCGGAGAAGACCCTGGGTCGGCCCGAGGCCGTGGAGTACGGCCACCCGGTCGTCGCCTACGAGATCCACCACGGGGTCATCGAGGTGGATCCGGGCGCCCCCGCGACGGTGCCGTTCCTGGACGGCTGCCGCCGCGGCTCGGTATGGGGGACGACCTGGCACGGGGCCTTGGAGAACAACGAGTTCCGGCGCGCGTTCCTGGCCGATGTGGCCCGGCGGGCGGGCCGGGATTTCGTCCCCGCACCCGCTACCGACTTCGCGGCGGAGCGCGCGGCCCGGCTGGACGCCCTCGGCGATCTCGTCGAAGACCATATGGACACCGGGGCACTGATCCGCCTGCTGGAGGGTGGGGCACCGGAGGGCCTTCCGGTCGTTCCGCCCGCGGGCGTGGCCGGGCTCCTTCCCGCAGGGGTGTCCGGGGCTGGGTGATCGCGGCGCCGTGTGGCTCGGCTGGGCGGAGTGGCTATCTGCGTGTTCGCCTGCCGGGTGGGGTGGTGGAGCCGTCGTTCGCTGGCTTTTTCCCGCGGGGTGGCTGGGGCGGGGGCCTGGTGTGCCGGGTTTCTTTTTGTGGGGCGTATGGCCTGAGTGATCGCGGTGGGGCGTGTTCGGGTGGAGTGGTTCATCCGTGTGTTCGGGTGCCCGGTGGGGTGGTGGAGGCGTGATCGCGGCGCCGTGTGGCTCGGCTGGGCGGAGTGGCTATGTGCGTGTTCGCCTGCCGGGTGGGGTGGTGGAGCCGTCGATCCCCGGCTTCTTTCCGCAGGGGTGGGCGCGGGTGAGGGACCGCGGTGTGGTGGTCCGGGCCGCGTAGGTTCCCCGGGGGTTCGCGTGGTGTTGTCCGGGATGGTGCTGTCGTTGCCGCGCGGGGGTGGTTCCCCGAGTGGTCGTGTGGTGCGGTGGGGCTGTGGACGACGGGGGCGGGGGTGTCGCCGGCCGGATACGGTTGGGGGAGAGCAGCGGTCAGAGGATGCGCGGACCCTGTGTTTCCACCCTGTGGGGTGTGTGATCAGGGGTTCCGGCGACGAGGTGGGGGCCGCGAGTCCGTGCCCGTCGGGCTGTCCCGGCGGGTGATTCCCTTACCTCTGTGGAGGTTCCGGTGACCATCACCGATTCCGCTGTGTCCGCATCGACTGATTCGACCGCCTCCGCCGGACCTCGCGGGTGCCCGGACGCGTCCGAGCCGGTCGGTTCCGGCGGTCAGGGCGACCGCGTCGTCCTCACGCTCGATCCCGTGACGCTGGGAGAGCTCCGGCGTGCCGCTGGGCGGCAGGATCTCGCGTCCTACCTGTGTGTCCTCGCCGGTCGCCATGCCCGGTGGAGTGAGCTGCGCGGGTGGCTGTCGCAGTTGGAGGCGGCCTACGGGCCGTTGCCGCCCGAGGCGCTGGAGCGCGTCCACCGGCAGATGCTGGGGCTGCCGCGGTACGGCAGGGCCGACTCCCCGTCGTTGTCGGTGGTCTTCAGCGCGGAGGAGTTCGCCGCTCTGACCGCCGCCGCGGGCGACCGGCCGCTGGCGCCGTTCGTCCGCGATCTGGTGATCGATCATCTGACCACCTCGGGTGCCGCCGATTCCGGTCGCGGGGGCGCGGGGCCGGGCTGCTGAGCGGTCCGGGCGGTCGTGCGCGCCACGGCCGCCCGGCCCAAGGCGTCCGGGTCCGTGGTCGGTGTCCGGGGGTGGGTAGGGCCCGCGTGTCTGGAACGGGGAGCGTTACGGCCCCCATGTCGGGAGCGGGTTGCGATACGGACCCCCGTGTCGGGAGCGGGCTCCGATGCGGTCCCCCGTGTCGTCAGCGGGTTGCGATGCGGCCCGTGTGTCCGGGCAGCGCTACATCGCGGCGAGGCTGCGGGCGTAGTTGACCTGCTGCATCACCTGGTGGGCGGTGGCGGGGCCGTGGGCCGGGATCATCGTGGAGTGGAACACGCCGTTGCCCTGCACGGTCACCTGGACGTGGCCCGACACCCGGCGCTCCTTGATCAGCAGGAACAGCAGGCCCAGCAGGCAGAACCAGAAGAAGAGGATGGCGATCACCACGGCGTAGGCGGGGATCCCCTCGGAAACGGTCGTCATGTCGGTGACCGTCCACGTGCTCCCCCTGATCGGGAATCTGCCCGCGGGGGTGATGACCTCGGTCTGGGTGATGGTGATGTCGCCGATGGTGGCCAGGGGCGGCTGGCCACCGGCCGGTGCCGGCATCGCCTGCCAGCCGCCGGTCTGCGGTGTCTGCCCGTAGGGGGCCAACTCCCCGTAGCCGGGCGTGCCCGGCTGCGCGTAAGGGTCGGCGCCGGGCCCATAAGGGTGTTCCTCGCCCGGGCCGGGCTGTTGGGGGTAGTGGGTCATGCTGGGATTGTGTCAAACCCCGGGAGGTGATCGCACCGGACGGGGAACCAGCGGGGAGGCGGTTCGGCACCTTCTGCGAGGATGGTCGCCGACGGCGTGACGGAACGCGGTGCGAATCCGCGGCTGTCCCGCAACTGTAAGGGGGGAGCCCGCCTCGAACGACGCCACTGCCGGAGGGTCCGGTGGGAAGGCCGAGGCGGGTGGCGATCCCCGAGCCAGGAGACGCCGCGCCGTCGTGATACCTGTCCGGTCGCGGGGCGAGGACCCCGCACTCTGTGAAGAGGGACTCGCGTGGCCGCCACCATTCTGCTGCTGTCAACGGCCGATACCGATCTGCTCGCGGCCGGTGCCGCCCGAGCCGGCTTCCGTACCGCCAACCCCGCCCGCACCACCCCCGACGACCTTCCCGCGCTGCTCGACGGTGCCGACATCGTCGTGGTCCGGCTGCTGGGCGGCTCCGACGCCTGGCCCGACGGGATCGAGGCCCTGCGGGCCGGCGGGATCCCGCTGGTGGCGCTCGGCGGCGAGGCCACCGCCGACCCCGGGCTGATGGCGCTGTCCACGGTCCCCCCGGGCGTGGCCACCGACGCCCACGCCTACCTGCGCGAAGGCGGTGTCGCCAACCTCCGCCAGCTGAGCCGGTTCCTCTCCGACACCGTCCTGCTCACCGGCGAGGGCTTCGAGCCGCCCGCGACCATGCCCGAGTTCGGGGTGCACGAGCGCCCCGCGTCCGTCCCCGGTCCCGGCGGCCGTCCGACCGTGGCCGTGGTGTTCTACCGCGCCCACGAGCTCTCGGGCAACACCGCCTTCATCGACGTGCTGTGCGACGCGATCGAGGCCGCCGGGGGCCTGCCCCTGCCCGTGTTCTCCGGCTCGCTGCGGGGCCTGTCGCCCGAGACCGCGCCGGAGCTGTTCGCGCTGCTCGGCCGGGCCGACGCCATCGTCACGACCGTGCTCGCCGCCGGCGGCTCGGTGGCGGCCGACGCCAGCGGGGGCGGCGACGAGGACGCGTGGGACGCCGGGGCGCTCGCCCGGCTCGACGTCCCGATCATCCAGGGGCTCGTGCTCACCTCGGGACGCGAACAATGGCGCTCCTCCGGTGCGGCGCTCACCCCCATGGACGCCGGCATGCAGGTCGCCATCCCCGAGTTCGACGGCCGGCTGATCACCGTGCCGTTCTCCTTCAAGGAGATCGGCGGCGACACCGACTCCGGCCTGCCGCTGTACGCGGCCGATCCCGAGCGTGCCGCGCGCGTCGCGGGCATCGCGGTGCGCCACGCGCGCCTGCGCGCCCTGCCCGCGGGCGAGCGCCGCCTGGCCGTGGTGCTGTCGTCCTACCCCACCAAGCACTCCCGGGTGGGCAACGCGGTCGGCCTCGACACCCCCGCCTCGGCCGTCCGGCTGTTCCGCGACCTCGTCGCCCGCGGCTACGACCTCGGCGCCGACGACACCCTATGGCGGGTGCCCGGCCCCGGCGAGGACCGGCGCGAGGACGACGGCGACCCGCTCATCCACGCGCTCATCGCCGCCGGCGGACACGACACCGAATGGCTCAGCGAGGACCAGCTCGCCGCCGCCACCGCCCGGGTGCCGCTCGACGACTACCGCCTCTGGTTCGACGCCCTGCCGGCACGGCTCCGCGACTCCATCACCGCCCACTGGGGCGAGCCGCCCGGCGAACTCTACGTCGACGACTCCGGCGACCGCCCCGAGATCGTGCTCGCGTCGCTGCGCTTCGGCAACGTCGTCCTGATGATCCAGCCGCCGCGCGGCTTCGGCGAGAACCCGATCGCGATCTACCACGACCCCGACCTGCCGCCCTCCCACCACTACCTCGCGGCCTACCGGTGGCTGGAGGCGCCGCGCGACGCCGGCGGGTTCGGCGCCGACGCCGTGGTGCACCTCGGCAAGCACGGCACGCTGGAGTGGCTCCCCGGCAAGGGCCTGGGCCTGGCCGCCGACGACGCCCCCGATGCGGTGCTCGGCGACCTGCCGCTGGTCTACCCCTTCATCGTCAACGACCCCGGCGAGGGCACCCAGGCCAAGCGCCGCGCGCACGCCACGATCGTCGACCACCTGGTGCCGCCCATGGCGCGCGCCGACACCTACGGCGACATCGCGCGGCTCGAACAGCTCCTCGACGAATACGCCCTGGTCAGCGACCTCGACCCGGATAAGGCGCCCACGCTGCGCGCGCAGATCTGGACCCTCATCAAGGCCGCCGAGCTCCACCACGACCTGCACCGGGAGGAGATGCCGGGCGACGAGGAGTTCGACGACTTCGTCATGCACGTCGACGGCTACCTGTGCGAGATCAAGGACGTGCAGATCCGCGACGGCCTGCACACCCTGGGCGTCGCCCCCGAGGGCGAGGCGCGGGTGAACCTGGTGCTCGCTGTGGTGCGCGCCGCTCAGGTGTGGGCCGGGCGCGCCGGGGCGCTGCCCGGGCTGCGCGCGGCGCTGGCCGAGGCGTTCGGCCTGCGGGAGAGCGACCTGCTCGCCGACCCGGGCGCGCGCATCGAGGTCCCGGGGGAGCTGACGGCCCTGGTCGACGGCCCGGCGCGAAGTGCGTCCGACGCCGTCGACCTCATCGAAGGGCTGGCGCGGCGCCTGGTCGAGGCCATGGACGCCCGGGGCTGGCCTGTGGGCGGGGCCGGCGCGGTGGTCGCCGAGGTGGTGGGCTCCGACCTGCCCGATGCGTGCGCGGTGCTGGACTTCGCCGCCCGCGAGGTGGTGCCGCGGCTGGCCGCCACGGGCGGTGAACTCGATGCCGTGCTGCACGCGCTCGACGGTGGCCACGTCCCCGCCGGGCCCTCGGGCTCGCCGACGCGCGGCCTGGTCAACGTGCTGCCCACCGGCCGCAACTTCTACTCCGTCGACCCCAAGGCCGTCCCGTCCCGCAACTCCTGGGAGGTCGGCCAGGCCCTCGCGGATTCGCTGATCCGCCGGCACCTCGACGACACCGGCGACTACCCCCGGTCGGTGGGCCTCACGGTGTGGGGCACCGCGGCCATGCGCACCCAGGGCGACGACGTCGCCGAGGTGCTCGCCCTCCTGGGAACCCGCCCCACCTGGGACGACGCGTCGCGCCGGGTCACCGGGTTCGAGATCGTGCCCGCGGAGGAGCTGGGCCGGCCGCGTATCGACGTCACCCTGCGGATCTCCGGCTTCTTCCGCGACGCGTTCCCGCACGTCATCGGGTTGCTCGACGACGCGGTGCGGGCGGTGGCCGGGCTGGAGGAGCCGCCGGAGCTGAACTACCCGCGCGCGCACGCCCTGGCCGACCACGCCGGCCATGGCGACTGGCGGCGCGCCACCACCCGGATCTTCGGGTCCAAGCCGGGCGCCTACGGCGCCGGCCTGCTGCCGCTGATCGACTCCCGCAACTGGCGCGACGACGCCGACCTCGCCGAGGTGTACGCGGTGTGGGGCGGCTACGCCTACGGCCGGGGCCTCGACGGCCGCGACGCCCGCCCCGACATGGAGGCGTCGTTCCGGCGGATCTCGGTCGCGGCGAAGAACCAGGACACCCGCGAGCACGACATCGTCGACTCCGACGACTACTTCCAGTACCACGGCGGCATGGTCGCGATGGTCCGCCGCCTCACGGGCAGCGACCCCGCCGCCTACGTCGGCGATTCCGCGGTGCCCGACCAGGTGCGCACCCGCACCTTGGGCGAGGAGACGCGGCGGGTGTTCCGCGCGCGGGTGGTCAACCCCCGCTGGATCGCCGCCATGCGCCGGCACGGCTACAAGGGCGCCTTCGAGTTGGCCGCGACGGTCGACTACCTGTTCGGCTACGACGCCACGGCCGGCGTGGTCGATGACTGGATGTACCAGAAGCTCGCCGAGAGCTATGTCTTCGACCCCGAGAACCGGGCGTTCCTGCGCGAATCCAACCCGTGGGCGCTGCGGGGCATGGCCGAGCGCCTCTTGGAGGCCGCCGACCGCAAGCTGTGGGAGCGCCCCGACCCGGAGGTCCTCGAGCGGTTGCGGGCCACCTACCTGGAGCTCGAAGGCGAACTGGAGGACGAGGGCTGACCCATGGGGGCGGCGGCCCGGGACGCCTGGCCGGATCCGGCCACGCCTTCCGCTTGTGCCGCCGCCCGCCGCCGGTGTCGCCGAGCGTGCGCTCGGTGTTACCGCTGGTAGTGCGCTGTGCTGCTGCCGCACGGGGGGCGCGGCGCACCGGGCCCGCCGTGCGGCGGTGAATGTGAATCTCTTTCGCGAACGGCGCGCGCATGCGTAACCTGCCGCCGACCCCGCGCGAACGAGGTACGCCATGATGCTCCCCCGTGCCCGATACCGCGCCGCCGCAGCGGCGACGGCCTTCACGACCCTGCTGACCGTGGCCGCGGCCGGCCCCGCGGCGGCCGGCGACCACCCCGCAACCGCCGAGCTGATGGCCGCCGTCGAGGACTACTGCGCCGGCGGAACCTGCCGCGACATCCTCACCCCCGGCCAGAACGGCAACGCCACCCTCATCGAGATCCTCGGCAACCAGCTCTTCGGAACACGCCCCGAGCACTCCGACACCCAGATCGAGGCCTACGACGACCTGCTCCACGACTACGAGGGCCTGACCCCCCAGAACCTCGGCGACTACTACCTCGACTCCGCCTTCGGGGTGGCCCCCGAGGACATCGGCGAGGAGTACCGGCCGCGCGACGACGTCACCATCGTCCGCGACGACGAGCACGGCATCCCCCACATCTACGGCAGCACCCGCGAGGGCACCATGTTCGGCGCCGGCTACGCCGCCGCCGAGGACCGCCTCTTCCTCATGGACGTCCTGCGCAACCTGGGCCGCGGCCAGGTCACCCCGTTCGCCGGGGGAGCCGAGAGCAACCGCGTCCTCGAACAGAGCCTCTGGCGCGGCGCCCCCTACACCGAGGAGGACAAGCAGGCCCAGATCGACCGGGTCGCCTCCGGCGGCGAGCGGGGCGCCCAGGCGCTCGCCGACGTCGACGCCTACCTGGAGGGGATCAACGCCTACATCGAGGTCTCCCAGGAGCGCCGCGACTACCCCGGTGAATACGTCCTGGCCGGGCACAAGGACGCCCTGACCCAGGCAGGGGAGATCGAGGAGTTCGGCCGCACCGACGTCGTGGGCATCGCGTCGATGGTGGGCCTGCTGTTCGGCGGTGGCGGCGGGGGAGAGGTCCAGTCCGCCCTGCTGCGCGCGTCCTTCGTCGCCGAGTACGGCGAGGAGGAGGGCGACGCGCTATGGCGGTCCTGGCGTATGGAGAACGACCCCGAGGCCGTCACCACGGTTCCCGGCGAATTCCCCTACACCGCGACCCCGGAGGACCCGGTCGGCGAGGCGCGGCCCGACCCCGGATCGGTCGTCCCCTACGACATCGTCCACGACGAGACGGGGTCGGCGCGCGGCGGCGACCCCGCGGCGGCCCCGGCGGACGCCCGCGACGAGCCCGGCGCGACCCCCGGCACGATCGACGACCTGCCCGACGCCGACCGCGCGGAGCTGGAGCGACTGGCCGCCCTCGGCGACACCTCGGCCGCCGAGGGCGTCTTCAACGACGGCGTGCTGCCCGCCGACTTCCTCGACGGCGAGACCGGCATGTCCAACGCCCTCCTGGTGGCGGGCGAGCACACCGAGAGCGGCAATCCGGTGGCCGTCATGGGCCCGCAGACGGGCTACTTCTCCCCGCAGCTGCTCATGGTCCAGGAGCTCCAGGGCCCCGGGATCAGCGCGCGGGGCGCCTCGTTCCCCGGCGTGAGCTTCTACGTGCAGATGGGCCGCGGCGCCGACTACGCCTGGAGCGCCACATCGGCCAACCAGGACATCACCGACACCTTCGCCCTTGAGCTCTGCGAGCCCGACGGCTCCGCGCCCGACACCGGCTCGCGCGGCTACCTCGACGACGGCGAGTGCGTCGCCTTCGAGGAGCTCAGCGTGCACAACGAGTGGTCCCCGACGGTCGCCGACCAGACGCCCGCCGGCTCCTACACCCTGACGTCGCTGCGCTCGCCCTATGGCCTGATCGACTCCTTCGGCACGGTCGACGGCACCCCCGTCGCCTTCGCCACCCGCCGCTCCACCTACATGCGCGAGGTCGACTCGATCATCGGCTTCCAGAAGTTCAACGACCCCGGCGCGATCACCTCGGCCGCCGCCTTCCAGCAGGCCGCCATGGACATCGGCTACGCCTTCAACTGGCACTACGCCGACGACGAGGACATCGCGTTCATCAACTCCGGCGCCAACCCCGTGCGCACGGAGGGCACCAACCCCAACATGCCCATCGACGCCGCCTCGGCCGCGGGGTGGTCGGGCTGGGACCCCGCCACCAACGGAGCCGACTACACCCCCCTGGAGGACCACCCGAACTCGGTCAACGACGACTACTACGTCAACTGGAACAACAAGCCCGCCGCCGGGTACACCTCCGGCTACGCGACCGGGTCGGTGCACCGCGGCGACCTGCTGGACGGCCGCGTCTCGGCGCTCATCGACGAGGGCCACGCGTTCACCACCGCCTCACTCGCCCAGGTCATGGCCGAAGCGGGCAGCACCGACCTGCGCGGCGAACAGGTCCTGCCCCGGCTCCTGCGGGTGCTCGACAGCGGCCCGGTCGACGACCCCGAGACCGCAGCGGCGGCCGACGCGCTGCGCGACTGGCTGGCGGACGGCGCCCCGCGCCGCGAGCCCGAGAAGGGCGCCGGCGAGTACGCGCACGCCGACGCCGTCCGCATCATGGACGCCTGGTGGCCGCTGCTGGTCCGCGCCCAGTTCGAACCCGGGCTCGGCGGCGACCTCTACACCGAGCTGAGCACCGCCGTGCAGGTCGACGAGTCGCCCTCGGGCGGCATCGGGGGCGGCGACCCCGGCAGCATCAACCAGGGCCAGCCGCACCGCGGATCGGCGTTCCAGTACGGGTGGTGGTCCTATGTGGACAAGGACCTGAGGGCCGTGCTCGGCGAGGAGGTCGACGGCCCGCTGGGCGCCGCCTACTGCGGCGGGGGCGATCTCGACGCCTGCCGCACGGTGCTGGCGGACTCCCTGGGCGAGGCGGCGGCCGTTCCGGCCGACGAGGTCTACCCCGGCGACGACGAGTGCGACGCCGGCGACCAGGTCTGCGCCGACTCCATCGTCCACTCCCCGCTGGGCGGCATCAACCTCCAGCGCGTGGCCTGGCAGAACCGGCCGACCTTCCAGGTGGCCGTGCAGTTCACCGAGGGCCGCGGCTGACCAAGCCGCACCCCGGGGTTCCGCCCGCGGCGGCGCCGGCCCGCACGGGCCGGCCCCGCCCTGCGGTGCCGTGTATCACCCCCGCATCCTTGGGGGCGAATTGTGTGCTTTCTCACCGTCTGCTGGGTAGGTTGGACATAGCCGCCACCTGAGGGGAGGCCGGTACCACATGCCGATCTGGGTCCTCTGGCTGATCGCCGCCGTCGCCTTGGGCGCGGCCGAGGTGTTCACCCTGACGCTCGCCCTCGGCCTGCTCGCCGTCGCCGCGCTCGTCGCGGGCATCACCGGCGCGCTGGGCTTGGGGGTCGCCGTGCAGGTGGCCGCGTTCGCGGTCACCGCGGTCGCCGGCCTCGCGGTCGTGCGGCCGATCGCCCGCCGCCACCTGCGGCAGCCGCCGCGGCTGCGCTCGGGCACCGAAGCGCTCGTGGGCCGGTCCGCGGTGGTCCTGGAGGAGGTGACGGCCGAGCACGGCCGGATCAGGCTCGTGGGCGAGGAGTGGTCGGCCCGCTCACTCGACGAGGACCAGGTGATCCCGGCGGGCATCCGCGTGGACGTCCTGGAGATCGACGGCGCCACGGCCGTCGTCTACCCGAGGGAGGCCCTTCCGTAAGGGCCGTGCGCCCGACCCCGTCCCAACACACCCGACCGACTTGGCAGGCAGCCGACCATGGGCATCAACATCCTGTTCCTCGTACTCGCGGTCCTCGTCGTCCTCGTGGTCCTGACCACGGTGCGCATCGTGCCGCAGGCCCGCGCCTACAACATCGAGCGGTTCGGCCGCTACATGCGGACGCTCCAGCCCGGGCTGAACTTCATCATCCCGGGGGTCGACCGGGTCAACACCAAGTTCGACATGCGCGAACAGGTGTTCACCTCGCGTCCGCAGCCGGTGATCACCGAGGACAACCTCGTCGTCAACATCGACACCGTTCTCTACTACCAGGTCACCGATCCGCGGGCCGCCGCCTACGAGGTCGCCAACTACCTCCAGGCCATCGACCAGCTCACCGTGACGACGCTGCGCAACGTCATCGGCGGCATGGACCTGGAGCGGACGCTGACCTCGCGCGAGGAGATCAACACGCGGCTGCGGGGCGTCCTCGACGACGCCACCGGCAAGTGGGGCATCCGGGTCAACCGCGTGGAGATCAAGGCCATCGACCCGCCGCCCACCATCAAGGAGGCGATGGAGAAGCAGATGCGCGCCGAGCGCGACAAGCGCGCCGTCATCCTGCACGCCGAGGGCGAGCGGCAGTCCCGGATCCTCACGGCCGAGGGGGCTCGCCAGCAGGCGATCCTGGAGGCCCAGGGCGACCAGCAGGCGCGCATCCTGCGCGCCGACGGCGAGGCCAAGGCGATCGAGCGGGTCTTCCAGGCGGTGCACGCCAACAACGCCGACCCCAAGGTGCTCGCCTACAAGTACCTGGAGACCCTGCCCGAGCTGGCCGGCGGGGAGGGCAACACGTTCTGGGTGATCCCCGGCGAGCTCACCCAGGCGGTGCAGAACATCAGCAAGGCGTTCGCCGAGGACAAGGGCGGCACGGGAGAAGGCGGGCAGCAGGGGGCACCGGCGGAGGGCGCCGATGAAGAGGGGCCCCGGGAGCTCACCCCCGGCGACCCGCTGGCGGGGCACAGCGCGGCCCGCGCCGCCGACGAAGCGGCCGAACTCGCCGCCGAGGCGGTGGCCGACGCCCGCAAGGAGGCCGACGCCGCTGCCGCCGCCCCGACCCGGAACAACGGCCAGAGCGGGGAGGACGCGTAGCCGCGCCGGCTCCCCGCCGCTCCGGCCGTCGCGGGGGCCGCCCCGCTCAGACGAGCAGCAGCAGCTTCCCGGTGGTGCGGCGCGACGCCAGGTCCTCGTGGGCGCGCGCCGCGTCGGCCAGCGGGTAGCGGCCGCCGATCCGCACGTCCAGCCCGCCCGAGGCCACGAGCCCGAGGACGTCGGAGGCGCGCTCCAGCAGCTCCGCGCGGTCGGCGATGTAGTGGGTCAGCATCGGGCGGGTCAGGTACACCGATCCCGCGCTGTTCAGCCGCTGCGGGTCCACCGGCGCGACCTTGCCGCTGGACTGGCCGAACAGGGCGAGGGTGCCGCGGAGGCGCAGGCTGTCCAGGCTGGCGTCGAACGTCGCGGCGCCCACGCCGTCGTAGACCGCGGCGGCGCCGGTGCCGCCGGTCAGCGCGCGCACGGCCGCGGCGATGTCGGGGCCCTCGGGGTCGTTCCCGGATCCGTAGCGGATGACCTCGTCGGCGCCCGCCTCGCGCGCCAGCTCCTCCTTGGCCGCGGTCGAGACCGTGCCGATGACGTGCGCCCCGCGCGCCTTGGCGAGCTGCACCAGTAGCAGGCCCGTTCCGCCGGCCGCCGCGTGCACCACGACCGTGTCGCCCGACTGCACCGGGTAGGTGGAGTGCGTCAGGTAATGCGCGGTGAGGCCCTGGAGCAGCACGGCCGCCGCCTGCTCGGTGGTCACGCCGTCGGGCACCGGGACGGTCCTGTCGGCGGGCACCACCGCGCGCTCGGCGTAGGCGCCGGGGACCATGACCCAGGCGACGCGGTCGCCGATGGCGACGCCGGTCACGCCCTCGCCCACCGCGGCCACGGTGCCGGCGGCCTCCACACCGGGGGTGAACGGCGTGGGCACCGGATAGGCGCCGCTGCGCTGGTAGACGTCGATGAAGTTGACGCCGGCCGCTTCGACGGCGACGGCCACCTCGCCGGGGCCGGGTCTGGGGGCGTCGGCCTCGGCCTCCCGCATGACCTCGGGGCCGCCCTGCTCCTCGATGACGATGGCGCGCATGTGGAACCTCTCCGTCGGCAACTGGTGATCGGCGCGGCCCGGGGACCCGCCGCCGACCAGCCTAGGAGTCGTCGGATCGCCCCGATGCCGGGGGCTCGCCGTCGGGGGAGGGGAGTTCGGCGAGCCGGAAGTTGTCGAAGGCGACCTCGGTGTTGTCGCCGCCTCCGGCCCCCCGCTTGGCCACGACGCCGACCATGCGCGGCTGGGAGTCCTCGGCGTCGTCGGGCAGCAACCGGTCGTCGACGCCCTCGAGGACGTGGCGGCCGTTGACCCACATGTTGATGGTCATGGTGTTGGCGGGGCGGTCGACCTCGCAGGTCATGGTGACGGTGTTGACCGCGGGGTCCTCATCCCCATCGCCGGTCGCGGCGAACCCGGGGACGGAGTCGGCACGGGCCACCTCGGACCCGCCGCCCTCGCCTCCGACCCGCCTGATCTGGGCGCCCTCGCCGTCGATGCGGACGAGCCCTTCGTACATGGTCGCCTCGCCCTCGTCGTCGTCCTCCTGCCGGAAGCAGCGGACGCCGAACTCCCCGTAGGGCTGTCCGGAGCGCACCCGGGCGTCGGCACTCACCAGGACGTTCTCCGGGATCCGGCCTTCGTCTTCCAACGGGGCCCATTCGCCGCGGCTGGGCTGACTGGAGTCGCTCTGCACGATGAGGAGGAGCTGCTGGTCGTCGTAGCCGCCGCCCGAGGTGGTGTCGCTGGGGTCGTATTCGCTCCGGTTGCCCCACTCCCCGGCGTCGGCGAAGTCGTCCTGGAAGACGGTGGTGCCCTCGGGCGGCCCGCCGCCGAAGAGCCGCACCGCGCCGATCGCCGCGACGACGATCAGCACGACCGCGCCCGCGCCGGCCCCGATCGCGGTGGTGCGGCGCCGCGGGGACGGCGGGGAGCCGTTCCCGGGCGCGCTCGGACCGCCCGGTCCGCCGGGGCCGTGCGGGCCGGACGGCGCCCCCGGGCCCGCGTGCGCCGGGCCGTGGGGCGGTCCGCCGTGGAAGGGCACCTGTCCGGCGGTGGGCGGGTAGGGGGGCAGCGGCCCGGGCGGTCCGTAGGGGCCGGGCTGCGGCGGGCCGTACGCGGTCTGCGGTCCGGAGGGGACCGGGCCCGCGTACGCGGTCTGCGGTCCCGAGGGCACCTGGCCCGCCGCCGACGGGTAGCCGCCCGACGGCGGCATCGGGGCCTGCCCCGCCATGGGCCGTGTGGGCGGCACCTGCCCGCCGGTCGGTGGCGGAGGCGGGGCGGCGGGCACGGCGGAGTCGGAGTCGGCGGAGGGGATGACCGGGGTGGCGTCGGGGTCGGCGGCGCCCGCGCCCGCCGCCCCTGCGGCGAGGGCGGCGGCCCCCGCGGCATCGGAGGGGCGGGCGGTGGACGGCGGGGTCCACGACCGCACGACGGACTGGTCGACGGCGGAGTCGGCGGGGTCGTCCTGGCCCACGAGCCGGTTCAGCAGCTGCTGGGCGGTGGGGCGTCCGGCGGGGTCCTTGTCCAGCGCCCGGCGGACGAGCGGCTCCAGGCCGGGGTCGAGGCCGTCGAGGTCGGGCGGTGCCGCGCTGATGCGGTGCAGGACGGCGGGCACCGAAGGGGCGTCGAAGGGGGCCTTGCCGGTGCCGGCGTAGGCGACCAGGCAGCCCCAGGAGAAGACGTCGGACGCGGGGGTGACGTCGTTGCCGAGGACGAGCTCGGGGGCGAGGTAGGCGGGGGTCCCCATGAGCTGGCTGGATCGGGTGACGGCGGTGTCGTCGTCCAGCGCTCGGGCGATCCCGAAGTCGATCACCTTGGGACCCACGGCCGACAGCAGGACGTTCGCGGGCTTGAGGTCGCGGTGGACGACGCCCACCCGGTGGATCGCGACCAGGGCGGCGGCCACGCCCATGGCGAGGCTGTCGAGCGTGCCGCCGAACATCGGGCCGTCGGTGGCGATGGCCTCGGAGAGGTTGGGCCCCGGCACGTACTCCGACACGATGAACAGCGGATCGCCGTCGAGCCGCGCGTCGAGGACCCCCGCCGTGGAGAAGCGCGCGACCCTGCGCGCCGAGGCGACCTCGCGGGCGAACCGGCGGCGGAAGTCGTCGTCGTCGCTCAGATCGGGGTGGATCAGCTTGACGGCGACGTGGCGGTCCGAGGGGTCGCGGGCCAGGTACACGGTGCCCATTCCACCGCGGCCCAGGCGTCCCTCGATCCGGTAGTCGCCGAGCTCGCGGGGGTCGCCGGTCCGGAGGGGCTTGGCGCGCTCGTGCCCGTTTGGCGTCACAGTGCTGGCTTCCTTTGCGGGGTCGCGTGATTCGCGCCTCATGGCGTATGGGGGGCTGCGGCGCGGGGTGGTGCGGGGCCGCCGGGGGACGCCACGTGAGGGAGGGTCGCCACGATTCTAGACAGGTGCGCTGACGCCGCGCTTCCGGCCGGATGCGGACTGGGCTAGGATGGGAACGCTTGTTCGAATCCGGTGCCCGCCCTTCCCCGCGGGTCCCCGGTCGGCGCATGCGCGCCGACCGGCGATGATGAGGGAGGGGCCCGTAGGTGGGGCGCATCTTCGGCGTGCAGATCACGGTGGCCGAGCAGGACGGCCGCCCCGTGCGCTTCACCTGGCAGGGGCGCATCTATGCGGTCCGCCGGATCATCGACCACTGGGTCACGCTGCGCGCCGACTGGGCGCCCCACGCCGAGGACCGCCTGCCCCAGCGCACGTACTGGCGGGTCGAGGCCGGCTCCCAGGAGGTGTCGCGGGGCGTCTACGAACTCCGGCACGATTCGCTCACCGGTTCCTGGACCCTGGCGAGGGTCTGGGACTGAGCCTCAGGCGCGCCGCCGCTCCACCGCCTCGACCAGCCGGGCCTCGGCGTCGGCGCCGGGTCGCACGCCGGGCAGGCGCAGCAGGTAGGCGGCGCCCAGGAGCCACCACAGCCCGATGATCCCCCATTCGTAGGGCCACGCGAGCGCCGCCGGCATCCCCGGCAGGTACAGCACGCCCAGGCCGATGCTCGCCACCACCGCGAGCGCCCCGATCACGCCGCCGGCCGGGGTGCGGAACGGGCGCACCATGCCGGGCTCGCGGCGGCGCAGCACCAGGAACGACAGCGCGACCATCAGGTAGGCGACCACGATGTTGATGCCCCCGGCGTTGACCAGCCAGACGAGCATGGGCTGGCCGAAGAGCGGGGCGAGGACCGACAGCCCTCCGATGAACAGCAGCGCGTTGCCCGGCGTGCGGAACCGGGGGTGCAGGCGGCCGAACCAGGCCGGGATCATCCGCGACACGGCCATGGCGTACAGGAGCCGGCTGGCCCCGATGAGGAACGCGTTCCAGCTGGTCACGATCCCCGCGATGCCGCCGAGGACGAGCAACTGGCCCATGGCCCGGCTGCCCCACAGCTCGGTCATGGAGTCGGCGGAGGCGAGCTCGGACTCCGCGAGTGCCCCGGGGGCCAGCCCCGAGGACACGGTGAGCATGATGAGGATGTACCAGGCGGCGGCGCAGGCCACCGACACCACGAGGATCCGGCCCACCTGCCGGTAGGGGATCTTCACCTCGCTCGCCGATTGCGGGATCACGTCGAAGCCGACGAACAGGAACGGCACCGCGACCAGCACCGTCACGATCCCCGGGATGCCGCCGGTGAACAGCGGGCGCATGTCCTCCGTGGAGCCGCCGGTCAGCGAGCCGAGCAGCAGCAGCGCGCCCGAGGCCAGGAGGAACAGCACGGCGACGGTCTGGAAGACGCTCGCGGGCCGGATCCCGATGTAGTTGAGCGCGGTGATCGCGATCGCGGAGACGATCCCCACCGCGGCCCAGCTCGCGTGGACCTCGTAGCCCGCCACGGTCCACAGGTGGCCGACCTGCATATCGGGCGCCAGGTAGAGCACGGTCTGCGGCAGGGCCACGGCCTCGAAGGCCACCACGGAGATGTAGCCGAGGACCATCGCCCAGGACGCCACGAAGGCGCCGCGCGACCCCAGGGCGCGCAGCGCGTAGTGGTGCTCGCCGCCGGCGTGGGGCATGGCGGCGACCAGTTCGGCGTAGGTGAGGCCGACCAGCGCCACGATCACGCCGCCGATCACGAAGGCCAGGGCCGACCCCAGGCTGCCGGCGGCGTTGATGAACTCGCCGGTGAGGACGACCCAGCCGAATCCGATCATGGCGCCGAACGCCAGGGCGAGGATGTCCCACCGGCCGAGGACCCGGATGAACCCCTGGTCCTGCTGCGGGTCCTGCGTACTCGAACTCACCGGCGCCTCCACATGGGGGTGTGCGGATGTGCAGGGCTTCAGCGTGCCGTGAAGATCACCGAAAGGGAATCCCCGCGTTCATCCCGAAACGCGGTTGATCGCGAATATTTACGACCCGGCGACGGGGACGGCCCGGAATCATCGCGGCGGCGCGGAGGTTGGTTCCGGACACGGCGCCCGCCCGCCCCGGCCGCCGCGCCCCGTCCCCGTTCCCGTTCCCGTTCCCGGAGACCGTCCTCCGGATGAGGAGTCCCGCATGGTGCAGCTCTCGGTGCTCGACCACGTCCTGATGCCGCCGGGGGTCGGCGCGCACGAGGCGCTGAACGAGGCCGTGGAGTCGGCGGTGCTGGCCGAGTCGCTGGGCTACGAGCGGATCTGGTTCTCCGAGCACCACAACGCGGCCGGGCTCGCCTGCACGGCGCCGGAGCTGATCATCGCCCGCGCGGCGGCGGCCACCGGCGCCATCCGGGTGGGGGCCGGCGGCATCATGCTGCCCAACCACGCCCCGCTGAAGGTCGCCGAGCTCTTCAACACGCTGGAGGCGATGTACCCGGGCCGCATCGACCTGGGGCTGGGCCGCGCTCCCGGTACCGACGGGCGCACCGCCACGGCGCTGCGCGGCTCCCGCGAGGCCGTCGTGGACGTCGACTTCGCCGCCATGGCCGCCGACCTCTTCGGGTTCCTCGACGGCGACCTGCCCGACGACCACCCCTTCGCGCGGGTCCGGGCCGACCCTGCCGTCCCGGCGCCGCCCCGGGTGTGGATGCTGGGCTCCAGCGAACACGGGTCGGCCTACGCCGCGGCGCACGGGCTCCCGTTCTGCTTCGCCCACCAGATCGACCCGGACTACGCCGTGCCGCTGTTGCGCCGCTACCGCGACGCCTTCCGCCCCTCGGCGCGCGCCGCCGCCCCCTACAGCAGCGTCTCCGTCATCGCCTTCGCCGCCGAGGACCCGGAGCCGGCCGAGGACTTCACCGCGTTCTGGTCGCTGCACACGGCGCGGGCGCGTTCGGGCGAGCGCGTCGCGACCTCCCTCGGGCAGGCACGTGAATTCCGGTCGGGGCCGGGCTACGCCGCGACCGCGCGCGCCGCGGCCGACCGCATCGTGGCCGGCACCCCGGAGCAGGTGGGCCGGCGCCTGCGCGCGCTGGCGGAGCAGGCGCACGCCGACGAGGTGCTCGTGGCCACCCCGATGCCCGATGGCGCGGCACGGCGCCGCAGCTTCGAGCTGCTCGCCGCGGAGTTCGGGCTCACCCCGCACCGGGAGGCTCCCGCGAGCCGGTACTAGAGCGGGGGGCGCCGCAGCCCGAAGCCGGTGGCCTGCTCGAAGGCGTGCCCCACTTCGAGCACCCGGCGCTCGGCCAGGTGCGGGCCCACGATCTGCAGGCCCACGGGGAGCCCGCCGGGGGTGAACCCCGCGGGCACCGACAGCGCGGGGCTCCCGGTGACGGTGATCAGATAGGCCGAGCGCATCCAGTCCAGGTAGGTCTCCTGGGGTACCCCGTCGATGTCGGCGGGGTATTCCAGGTCGGCGTCGAAGGGGACCACCTGGCTGACGGGCAGCAGCAGGACGTCGTAGCGCTCGAAGAACGCGCGTGTCCGGTGGAAGATCGCGGTGTGCAGCCGCTCGGCGCGGGAGAGGTCGTCGCCGGTGAGGGCGAGCCCCGCCTCGGTGTTCCACACGATGCTGGGCTTGAGGCGGTCGCGGTCGGTCTCCAGCAGCGGCCCCATCTTGCTCGCGAACTGCCAGGCGCGCAGGGTGCGGAACACCTCCTCGGCGCCGCTGAGGTCGGGGGAGTCCTCGGTGACCTCGCAGCCCAGGCCCGTGAACACCGACAGCTGCGGCTCCAGGGTGTCGAGCACGGCCCGTTCGCAGGTGAACGCCCCGCCCAGGTCGGGGGTCCAGGCCACCCGGAGGCCGCGCAGGTCGCGGTCGAGCGGCCCGGCGAACACCGACCCCGGCTCGCGCACGGCGATCGGGCAGCGGGGGTCGGGCCCGGCCAGCACCGACAGCAGCAGCGCGGCGTCGGCGACGTCGCGCGCCATTGGGCCCTGGACCGACAGCGTCGACCAGCCCAGCTCCTCCGGGAACCGCGGCACCCGGCCCGGGGAGGGCCGCAGCCCGACCACGTTGTTGAACGACGCGGGGTTGCGCAGCGATCCGCCCATGTCCGACCCGTCGGCGAGCGGGTGCAGCCCGGCGGCCAGGGCCGCGGCCGCGCCCCCGCTGCTGCCCCCGGCCGAGCGCGACGTGTCGTAGGGGTTGCGGGTGGTGCCGAACACCGGGTTGAAGGTGTGCGAGCCGGCGGCGAACTCGGGGGTGTTGGTCTTGCCGATCGTGATCGCGCCCGCGGCGCGGATCCGCTCGACGACCAGCTCGTCGCGCTGGGGGACGTGGTCGGCGTAGATGGGGGAGCCGAAGGTGGTGCGTACCCCGGCGGTCTCGTGGATGTCCTTGTGGGCGACGGGCAGGCCGTGCAGGGGGCCGACGTCGGCACCGTAGGCCAGCCGCTCGTCGGCGGCGCGGGCCTCCTCCATGGCGCGGTCGCCGCACAGGGTCACGATGGCGTTGACGGCGGGGCCGGTGTCCTCGATGCGCTCCAAATGGGCTTCCACCACCTCGCGCGCCGAGATCTCGCGTGCGCGCAGCAGCCGAGCCAGCTCCCGTGCGGGACTGTAGGCGATGTCCTCGTGCATGGGGGTCTCACAATCCGGACCGGGGCAACGTCGTCCAATTAGAGCATCCTCGCCGGGCGGCCCCCGCGTCAGCCCTTCACCAGGTCCCGCAGCGCCCGCAGCCGCGGCTCGTCGCGCACGCCCGCCAGCAGCAGGGTCGTCACGGGGCTCGCGCGCCACGCCTGGAGGCGCTCGGCGATCCGGGGCAGCGGGCCCACCAGGGCCAGCCCGTCGGCGAGTTCGTCGGGCACGGCGTCGACGGCCTCGGCTCGGCGGCCGGCCAGGAACAGGTCCTGCACCTTGTGCGCCGCCTCGGCGAACCCCAGCCGGACGAACACGTCGAGGTGGAAGTTCCGCTCCCGGGCGCCCATGCCGCCGATGTAGAAGGCGTAGGGCGCCTTCGCCAGCCGCAGCGCCTCGCGGGTGTCGTCGTGCTCGACGACCGTGACCGTGCAGGCGATGTCGAAGCCGGCGGGGGCGCCGGCGAGCGCGTCGGCGTACAGCGGCGGGCTGAGTAGCGGGTGGTAGAACATCGGGACCCAGCCGTCGGCGATCTCCGCCGCCAGCGCCACGTTCTTGGGGCCCTCCGCACCCAGGTACACGGGGATGCGCGGGCGCAGCGGATGGGTGATGGACCTGAGCGGCTTGCCCAGGCCGGTGCCGCCGGGGTAGGGCAGCGGGTAGTGCGGTCCGCCGCCGGTCACCGGTGCCTCGCGGCGCCACACCTGGCGCATGATGTCGATGTACTCGCGGGTCCGCTGCAACGGGCGGGGGAAGGGCCGGCCGTACCAGCCCTCGACCACCTGTGGCCCGGACACCCCGATCCCCAGCCGCAGCCGGCCGCCGGAGAGGTGGTCCAGGGTGAGGGCGTGCATGGCGGTGGCCACGGGGGTGCGCGCCGACATCTGGGCGATCGCGGTGCCCAGTCCGATGTTCCGGGTCCGCGCGCCGTACCAGGCCAGGGGGGTGAAGGCGTCGGAGCCGTAGGCTTCGGCGGTCCACACCGACGTGTAGCCGAGCGCTTCGGCGGCGCGGACCGACTCCGTGGCGTCGTCCGCGGCGGCCCCCCAGTAGCCCACGGCGAGACCCAGTTCCAGATCGTCGGCCACCTGCGCTCCCTCGGTCGTCGTCGCGTCCCTGCGGCGCATACTAGAACGTGTTCCAGTTCGAGGGAAGGGGAGCCGCAGGCGATCCGGTGCCCCGAGCGGGCGGTCAGCAGCCTCCGCCGCCGTCACCACCGCCGCCGTCCCCGGAGGATCCGCCGTCGCCGCCGCCGCGGCCATGGCGGCCACCGCCGCCCGAGGGGCTCACGAACTCCGCGAGGACGCCGATCAGGATCAGCAGGCCGAAGCCCAGGGCGACCCACTTCCCCCAGGCGGGCGGCTCCCTGTCCTCGCGGGGGGTCGTCAGGTAGTCCAGAAGCCCGCCGATCAGCGGGTCGGCGGCCATGGGCATCGCGGTCGCGATGCCCATGGCCGCATCGAGGAGGAAGCCCGCGATCACCCGTACCCCCGGCCGTTCGCGCTGCCGGCTCCGGCCGGGCGGGAACGGCCGGGATCAGTCGCCGCCCCCGCCGCCACCTCCACCGCCGTCGCCGCCACCTCCGCCGCTGTCTCCTCCCCAGCCGCCCCACCCGCTCGATCCGCCGTCGTGCACGGCCTTGTCGCCCCCGGCCGCGTGGCCGCCGCTCCCGCCCGGGTAGCCGTCACCGTAGGAGCGCGGTCCGGAATCGCTCCCTCCTCCGTCTCCGCCGCCTCCACGGCCGCCCCGCCGCCTCCGCGGCCGGGTCGTGCTCGTGTTGTAAGCGGGACGGCCGCGCAACGCCGCCACCGCCAGCACCACGACGATGCCCCCGATCGCGATCAGGAACAGCGCCTCGATGAAACCCATGCCCGTCCTCCCTTCTCGACTGCCCGCCTTCGATCGCGCCGTCTGCTCTGTCCGGAGACGATCAGCCGCCTCCCCGCCGTCCCAGTGGTCGCTGCCGGAGAACCCCGTCGTCGCCGGAGGGGTGGTCCCGGCCGCGGGAGCCCGTCTCGATGACGCTCACGCCCGCCTCTGCCCACCCGTCCGCTCCGTGCGGCCGGATCAGCATCCACCCCCACCGCCCCCTCCGCCTCCGTCGCCGCCTCCTCCGCCTCCGCCGCCGTCCGACCAGCCTCCGCCGTAGTACCCGGCCCCGCCGCCGGGTGTCCGCCGCCGGGGCGGCGTGCGCCCGCCCGAGCGGTTGAGGGCCAGGCCGGCGAGCCTGACGATCAGCAGCACCACGACCGCGGCTCCCATGACGGTGAAACCCAGTTCGACGACGCCCACATCCGCCCCTTCCTATCCGCCCCGCCTTCCGGGGGCGGCTGCGGCGGCGGGATACCCCATTGGGGGTCGTCCATGCCGGTCCGGGCGATTCGGCCGGATCTGGCCTGGTCGTCGCCCGGTCGGAGGCACCCGGCGGCCGGAGGACCCGCGCAGGCGTGTGAGATCGTGGTGGGCGGCGCCGACCGGCGGGGACCGTGATGCCCCGCCGTCAGCAGGAACCCGGTGCGAATCCGGGGCGGTCCCGCCACTGTGACCAGGGAGCGAACCCGCGACCATCGCCACTGCCGGAGGTCCCGGTGGGAAGGCGGCGGGGGAGCGGCGATCTGGGAGTCAGGAGACTGCGCGGCGCCACGACCGACCCCTATGGGCGTGGACTCCCGAGGAAGGACCGAACAGCGTGGGCGCTTCCGCTCGCTACCCCTTCACAGCCGTCGTCGGCATGGACGACCTGAAACTCGCCCTTCTGATCAACGCGGTATCGCCGGCGGTCGGCGGGGTGCTGGTCCGCGGTGAGAAGGGGACCGCCAAGTCGACGGCGGTGCGCGCCCTGGCGGCGCTCCTGCCCGGCATCGGCGTCGTCCCCGGGTGCCGCTTCGCCTGCGACCCCGCCGCCCCCGACCCCGGGTGCCCCGACGGGCCCCACGACCCCGGGGCCGCCGCCGATCAGCGCCCCGCGCGCCTGGTCGAACTGCCCGTCGGCGCCAGTGAGGACCGCCTCGCCGGCTCCCTCGACCTCGAACGCGCGCTCACCGAGGGGGTCAAGGCGTTCGAGCCGGGGCTGCTCGCGGCGGCCCACCGCGGCGTCCTCTACGTCGACGAGGTGAACCTCCTCCACGACCACCTCGTCGACCTGCTGCTCGACGCCGCCGCGATGGGGACGTCGCACGTCGAGCGCGAGGGCGTGTCGGTGCGCCACGCCGCCCGGTTCCTGCTCGTGGGCACGATGAACCCCGAGGAGGGCGAGCTGCGCCCCCAGCTGCTCGACCGGTTCGGCCTGACGGTGGAGGTCGCCGCGACCCGCGACCCCGCGCAGCGGGCCGAGGTCGTCCGGCGCAGGCTCGCCTACGAGGCGGACCCCGCCGCCTTCGCCGCCCGCCACGCGGACGAGGAGGCCGAGCTCGCCGCGCACATCCGCGCAGCCCGCACGCGGCTGCCCGGCGTGGCCCTCTCCGACGCCGCTCTGCGCCAGGTCACCGCGGTCTGCGCGGCCTTCGAGGTCGACGGCCTGCGCGCCGACATCGTCACCGCGCGCGCCGCCATGGCCCTGGCCGCGTGGCACGGCCGCGCCGAGGTCAGCGCCGACGACGTCCGCGACGCCGCCCGCCTGGCCCTGCCCCACCGCCGCCGGCGCGACCCCTTCGACGCCCCGGGGCTCGACGAGGACCGCCTCCGCCAAGCACTCGACCAGGCCCGCGACGACGACCCCGAACCCCCTGACGGCGGTTCCGGCGGGCCGGACGGCGCGCCGGACCGCGGCCCCGACGGCCCCGCCGGAACGGAGGACTCCGGGCCCGGGTCCGGGGAGCCGTCCGGCGCGGAACCCGCCGGCGGCCCCGGCCCGGACGCGCGGGCGGACGGTCCCGCGGGGTCCGGAGCCTCCGGGGCACAGGCTCCCGACGCCGACGGCGCGCAGACCCCCGGCGACGGCGGGCCGCCGCCCGGTGACACCCCCGGCCGCCCCTCGGAGGCCGACGGCACCCCCTCTGACGCCGCGCCCGCCTACCGGCCGCGGCTCTTCAGCGTCCCCGGTACCGGCGCCGGCGCGCCCGGCCGCCGCTCGCGCGCCGAGACGCCCCTGGGGCGCACCACCGGCGCCCGCGTCCCCGCCGAGCGCGTAGGCGCGCTGCACCTGGCCGCCACCGTGAACGCGGCGGCCCCGCACCAGCGCGCGCGGGGCCGCGCCGGCCGCGGCCTCGTCCTGCACCCCGCCGACCTGAGGGAGGCCGTCCGCGAAGGCCGCGAGGGCAACCTCGTGCTGTTCTGCGTCGACGCCAGCGGCTCCATGGCCGCACGGCAGCGCATGCGCGCCGTCAAAGGAGCGGTCCTGAGCCTGCTGCTCGACGCCTACCAGCGCCGGGACAAGGTCGGCCTCGTCACCTTCCGCGGACGCGGCGCCGAACTCGACCTGCCGCCCACATCCTCGGTCGAAGCCGGCGCACGCCGCCTGCGCGACCTGCGCACGGGCGGGCGCACCCCGCTGGCGGCCGGCCTGCTCCGGTGCGCCGACGTGCTCCGCGTCGAGCGCCTGCGCGACCCGCAGCGGCGCCCGCTGCTCGTGGTCGTCACCGACGGCCGCGCCACCCACGGGGGCTTCGGCGATGCCCAGCGGGCCGGCGCGCTGATCCGCGCCGGAGGGGTCCGCAGCGTCGTCGTCGACTGCGAGTCGGGGCCGGTGCGCCTGGGCCTGGCCGACCGGCTCGCCGCCGCGATGGACGCCACCCCCGTCCTGCTGGAGGAGCTGCGCGCCGACACGCTGAGCGGCCTGGTCCGGCACGCGCGCGGCGCCGCCTGACGCGTCGCCGCGGCAACGCGGGCAAGAGGAGGACGAGGAGAGAGAGGAGAGACATGCCGAAGGGCGTACCGGCCCACGTGCCCGATGACGGGCTCACCACCCGCCAGCGCCGGAACCGGCCGCTGCTGATGGTGCACACCGGCCCCGGGAAGGGGAAGTCCACCGCGGCGTTCGGGCTGGCCACCCGCTGCTGGGCGCAGGGCTGGGACATCGGGGTGTTCCAGTTCGTGAAGTCCGCCAAGTGGCGGATCGGCGAGGAGCGCGCGCTGCGCGTCCTGGGCGACTCGGGCGAGGGCGGCCGGGTCACCTGGAACAAGATGGGCGAGGGGTGGTCGTGGATCCGCCGGCCCGGAGCCGAGCCCGACCACGCCGCCGACGCCGCCGAAGGGTGGGAGCAGATCAAGCGGGAACTGGCCGCCGAGACTTATCGGCTCTACGTCCTCGACGAGTTCACCTATCCCATGAAGTGGGGCTGGGTGGACGTCGACGACGTCGTCGCGACACTGCGCGACCGCCCCGGCGCCCAGCACGTCGTGATCACCGGGCGCGACGCCGACCCGCGGCTCCTGGCCGCCGCCGACCTCGTCACGGAGATGGCCAAGGTCAAGCACCCCATGGACGCCGGGCAGAAGGGCCAGCGCGGCATCGAGTGGTGACCGCCGGCGCGGGTGCGGCCCGGCCGGTGCGCCGGCCGCACCCTTCCGTTCCGTACGTCAGGCCAGGTCGGTGCGGATGAGGCTGTAGACGGCGAGGTCGGTGCGCCCGGTGTGCAGCGGCATCGCGCTGCGCTCGACGCCCTCGAAGGTGAACCCCGCGCGTTCGGCCACGCCGCGCGACCCGGTGTTGGCCGTGCCCGCCTTCAGCTCGACCCGCTGGAACCCCTGGTCCAGCACCGCCCACCGGGAGACGGCGATCACCGCCTCCGTGGCCAGCCCGCGGCCGCGCGCCTGCGGCGCCAGCCAGTACCCCACCTCGGTGACCCGCGCCTTCCACGCGGTGCGGACCAGCCCGAACGAGCCGGCGAAGGCGCCCGTGGCGGTCTCGATCGCCGCCCACTGCTGGCCGTCACCCGACACCCGCGCGCTGGGCGCCTCCACCAGGCACCAGTGCTCGGCGTCGGCGCGCGTGAAGTCCCGCCCGGGTTCCGGCAGGGGGAGCCACCGCTGTGTGAGCGGGTCGCGGACCGCATTGTGGACCGGCCCGATCTCGGCCTCCGTGAAGGCGCGCAGGGTCAGGCGCTCGGTGCGCAGGATGACGGCGGGCATCGTCGACGCCCGCTCCGTCGCGGTCATGGCGCGCTCCCGTCGGCGAAGGCCCGCACCGAGCCCAGGAACCGGGCCGCGGCATCGGGGAACCCCGCCCAGTGCAGGTGGAGGTAGGAGGCGTTCAGACTGGCACCGGAGAAGCCCTCGCCGCCATCGGTTTTCCACTGCCAGGCCGGTGCCGCTCCGCGCTCGGGGGTGACGGCGGTGCGGTGGAACTCGTGTCCGCGCACCCGGGTGCCCGCGGTGGCCAGGACCGAGTCGGCGACGGCGACGGCGTGCCGGTAGCCCAGGGTGAGCCGCCCGGTCATGCGCGCCTCGGCGGGCAGCACACCGCACATCGGCGCACCGTCCAGGCTGCGCGCGAGGTAGAGCAGGCCGGCGCACTCCGCGGCGATCGGGGCGCCGCGGCCGGCCAGGCCGGCGACGGCCGCGCGCAGCGGCGCGTTGGCGGACAGTTCGGCGGCGTGCACCTCCGGGAAGCCGCCCCCCACGATGAGGCCGTGCGTGCCGTCCGGCAGGGCCGCGTCGCGCAGGGGGTCCACCGTCACCACATCGGCGCCTCCGGCACGCAGCAGTTCGGCGTGCTCGGTGTAGCCGAAGGTGAACGCGGCGCCGCCGGCCACCGCGACCCGGGGCGGTCGCGCCCCGGAGGGCGCGCCGATCTCGTCGGCGGCGTTCCACGCGGGGGCGGCCAACGGGGCGGCGGTGCGGGCCAGCGCCACGATGGCGTCCAGGTCGCAGGAGTCCGCGACCAGCGCGCCGAGCGCGTCGACCGCCGACCGCGCCGCCGCCGCGCGCTCGGCGGCCGGGATCAGCCCCAGGTGGCGCGACGGGGTCGCGACCGCCTCGTGCCGGCGAACGGCCCCCAGGACCGGCACGCCGACGCCGTCCAGCGCGTCGCGCACCAGCTCCTCGTGCCGGTCGGAGCCGACCCGGTTCAGGATCACGCCGCCCACGCGGACGCCGGTCTCGTAGGTGCAGAAGCCGTGGACCACGGCGGCAACGGACCGGCCGGCCCGGGCGGCGTCCACCACGAGGACGACCGGCGCACCCAGCAGCGCCGCGACGTGCGCGGTCGATCCGGCATCGCCCGGACCGTGGAAGCCGCGCGGTTCGGCGGCGCCGTCGAACAGGCCCATGACGCCTTCGACGACCGCGATCGTGGTGCCGGCCGCGCCGTGCCGGAACAGCGGTGCGACGCGGCCGGCACCGCACAGCACCGGGTCCAGGTTGCGGGGCGGGCGCCCGGTGGCCAGGGCGTGGTATCCGGGGTCGATGTAGTCGGGCCCCACCTTGTGGCCCGATACGCGCTCCCCGCGGGCGGCCAGCGCCGCCATGAGGCCCGTTGCGACGGTGGTCTTCCCGCTCCCCGAGGCCGGGGCGGCGATCACCACCCGTGGCACCTGCGCCATCCCGCGCCCCCGATCCCCCGTGGCTTCCGGTCATCCGACGACCGCCCAGGCTACGCGGCCCCCCGCCCTCCGCCGACGGCGGGAGGAGGCGGGGGTGGGAGGATGCGGCCGGAGACCGCGGACGCGACAGCGGCGCCGCGGGCCGGGTGCCGCGGGCTTGCGCCGGCGACCGAGGGCGGAGGCGGGAGGCGGGAGGCGGGCGATGAGGTGCGCGGACCCGGCCGGTGTCCGCCGGCGGTGCCGGGCGGCCGGTGGCCTCCGGCCCGTGCCCGGGAGCCCGCCGCGTCCGCGAGGACGATGCCGCGCCATTGGGCCGTTGAGAGCGGGTCACGCCGTGCCGGAGGGGCGATGAGTGCGGCGGACACCGGTCCGCCGGACGGCGCCGGTCCATGGCAGGAGCCGGCCTTGGTGGTGGGTGTCGGGGCGGCGCGAGGGGTGGCCGCCGCCGAGGTCGGCGCGCTCATCGACGCGGTGCTGGCCGGCGCGGGCCTGTCCCCGGCCCGGGTGCGGGCGGTGGCCACGGCCGACGCCAAGTCGGGCGAGGCCGGGATCCTGGCGGCGGCGCGCGAACGCGGCTGGGCGGTCATCGCCTATCCGGCCGCGGTCCTGGCCGCCGTCGACGTGCCGCACCCCAGCGAACGCGTCCGCGCCGCGGCGGGGACGCCCAGTGTGGCCGAGGCGGCCGCACTGCACTGCGCGGCGGAGGCGGGCGGGGGCGCCGACCTCGTCGTCGGCAAACGCGCGGCGGCGCGCACCACCGTCGCGGTCGCGCGAGAACGGGGCGACACGCCCCCGAGCGCGACGCAGGCCACCCGCTGACGACCGCGGCCACCGGGCACCGCCGGGCCCGATGGATATGCGAGCCGGTCGCCGCCTGCCAACGGCCCGGCACGGCGCCGCAGCGGCCGTCCCCGGCATCGTCGACGCGATGGGTGAATGGCGCGGGCAGACGGCCCGCCATCGTTGTGCGGTCGCCGGTGGTCCTGTGTGGGCTTGTTGCGCTGGGTGCCGCGACAGTGGGCGTGGGGTGCGCGGCGGCTCGTCGTCGTGGCGGTTCGGGGCGGTGTCGGCACCGTCGCGGGAGGCGGCGTCGGCGGACGTGGCCGCCACCGTTGCGCGGCCGCCCGGTGGCCCTGTGCGGCCCTGTTCCGGCGGATGCGGCGGCCGGGGGCCGCGCGGCGGTGGCCCGCGGCGCTCCGTCGCCGTCGTGTGCGCCAACGTGGTGACGGCGTCCGGGGACGTGGCCGCCGCCGTCGTGCCCCGTTCTGGCCGTGGCCAGGCGGGGGTTCCGTTCCGCCGGATGCCTCGGCGGCGGGCCGCACCGCGGGGACGGAGGCGGCGTACGGGGACGGGACGGCGGTGCCGGGTGGTGGGTCAGGAGGTCACCTTGGTGAAGAACGCGGCGAGGTTGGCCGTGGTCCGCTGGATCTTCTCCGCCAAGGTGATCGTCTCGTAGGACCGGGCGCCGGGGCCGGCGTCCTTCTTGCCGCGGACGTAGAGCGAGCAGGCGAGGTCGCCGCAGACGTGGATGCCCACCGAGTCGCCCTGCTTCCCGGCCTTGCCCGCTTTGGCCGCGACCATCAGGCGCACGCCCCCGGTATGGGTGGTCACGCACAGCGAGCACATGGCACGCCGCGTCTCGCCCGGGGTGGGGGCGGGGCTGCGCAGCGCGAGGGCCCGCGGCCCGCCGTCGAGCTCGGCCACGAGGTAGGCGCGGTCAGGGGCCCGGGGGTCCCGCCAGCCGAGGTAGTCGAGGTCGTCCCACGGTCGTTCGGCCAGGTCGCGCGGGACGTACAGGCGCCGGGCCTCGCCCTTGGTGCAGTTCACGAACGCGGCGCGGATGTCGCGCTCCGTTATCGGGTTCACGTGGCGTATGCTAATTTGCCTAAGGGTATTAGGCAAATGCCATAAACTCGTGAAAGCGGGGAGGACGGCCATGGCGCGTGCGGGGCTGACCACGGAGCGGCTGGCCCGGGCGGGCGCGGAGCTCGCCGACGAGGCCGGCTTCGAGCACGTGACCGTCTCGGCGCTCGCCAGGCGGTTCGACGTCAAGGTCGCCAGCCTGTACTCGCACGTGCGCAACTCCCAGGACCTCAAGACCCGCATCGCCCTGCTCGCTCTCGAGGAGCTCGCCGACCGGGGAGACGCGGCACTGGCCGGGCGGGCCGGCAAGGACGCCTTGGCCGCTCTCGCCGGCGTCTACCGCGATTACGCCAGGGAGCACCCCGGCCGCTACGCGGCGGCGCAGCTGCGGCTGGACCCGGCGGCGGCCGCCGGCAGCGCGGGCATCCGGCACGCCCGGATGACACGCGCGATCCTGCGGGGCTACGACCTGGCCGAGCCCGACCAGACGCACGCGGTGCGGCTGCTGGGCAGCGTCTTCCACGGCTACGTCAGCCTGGAGATGGGGGGCGGTTTCAGCCACAGCGCTCCCGACACGGAGGAGACCTGGGAGCGGATCATTGACGCGCTCGACGCCCTGCTGCGCAACTGGCCCGAGGCATGAGGCCCCCGATGGCCGGCGGACCGCCCGCCGGAGCGGCCGGACGCCCCGGTACCCCGATCACCCGACCGAGTCGAGGAGAGGACATGCGCGCCGAGCGCGATTGGATCAGCACACCCGTCACCCCGGACCTCCTGCGCGGCGCGCTCGACGTGGAGCGCACCGGGAACGGCGTGCTGCCGCACCGACTGCCCGCCTGGGCGCGCGCCCAGTGCCCGGATCCGCAACTCGCCATGGCCGAGTCCCAGCCGTCGGGCGTGCGGATCGTCTTCCGCACCCGCGCCACGGCCGTCGAGCTGGACACGCTGCCCACCAAGCGGGTCTACGCGGGCGCCCCGCCCCGCCCCGACGGCGTGTACGACCTGGTCGTCGACGGCCGCCCGGCCGGCCGGGAGCGGGTGCCGGGAGGCACCACCGTGACCGTCGACATCGCCACCGGAACCGTCGAGAGCCGGCCCGGGAGCGCCGGCACCCTCCGCTTCGCCGGCCTGTCCGGCGAGGCCAAGGACGTCGAGATCTGGCTGCCGCACAACGAGACCACCGAACTCATCGCCCTGCGCACCGACGCCCCCGTCGAAGCGGTGCCGGGCGGAGACCGGAGGGTGTGGCTGCACCACGGCAGCTCGATCAGCCACGGATCCGACGCCGGCGGGCCCACGGCCACCTGGCCCGCTCTGGCCGCCTCCCTCGGCGGCGTGGACCTGGTCAACCTGGGCTTCGGCGGCGGGGCCCTGCTCGACCCCTTCACCGCCCGCGTCATGCGCGACACCCCCGCCGACCTGGTCAGCGTGAAGATCGGCATCAACCTGGCCAACGCCGACCTGATGCGCCTGCGCGCCTTCACCCCGGCCGTCCACGGCTTCCTCGACACCGTCCGCGACGGCCACCCGGAGGTACCGCTCCTGGTGGTGTCGCCGATCCTCTGCCCCATCCACGAGGACACGCCCGGCCCCTGCGCCTTCGACACCGCCGCGCTCCGCGCCGGAGAGCTCCGGTTCCGGGCCACCGGCGACCCCGGCGAGACCGCCGCCGGGAAACTCACGCTCACCGTCATCCGCGCGGAGCTGTCCCGCATCGTGCGCCAGAGGGCCGCCGACGACCCGAACCTGTACTACCTCGACGGCCTCGACCTCTACGGGGCGGCCGACTTCGCCGAGCTGCCGCTGCCCGACGGGCTCCACCCCGACGCCGCAACCCACCGCCGCATCGGCGAGCGCTTCGCCGCGTCGGCCTTCACCGCCGGTGGCCCCTTCGCGGCCCCCGGGGCCTGACGCCGCCACCCGCCGGGTGGGCGGGTGGCGCCGCCGCGGGTTTCGGGGTGCGCCGCGGGAGCCGTGCACGGGCGTGTGTACGCTGTCGGGGCGCTGACCTGCGCGCCGCCCGACGCACCCAGGAGGTAGGCCCGATGACACGCCGTGAGGCGGCGGCGCCCGGCGCCCCGCGCATCGGCCACGCGGGCGGCGCGGACCCGGGGCAGGCGCACGAGGTGGACCTCCACCACCACGGCGACGCCGAGACCGGGCCGGGGCTGCTCGACTTCGCGGTGAACGTGCGCACCGGCACCCCGCCCGCGTGGCTGGCCGAGCGCATCGCCGCCTCGCTGTCGGGCCTCGCCGCCTACCCCGATCCGCGCCCCGCCCGCGCCGCCGTCGCCGCGCGGCACGGCCGCGATCCCGCCGGGGTACTGCTCACCGCCGGAGCGGCCGAGGCGTTCGTGCTGCTGGCGCGGGTGCTCGCCCCGCGCCGCGCCGTGGTCGTGCACCCCCAGTTCACCGAGCCCGAGGCCGCCCTGCGCGCGGCCGGGCACGCCGTGGACCGCGTGCTGCTGACCGCCCCCGGTTTCCTGCTCGACCCCGCGCGGATCCCCGATGACGCGGACCTCGTCATGGTGGGCAACCCCACCAACCCGACCTCCGTGCTGCACCCGTCCGATGCGCTCGCCCGGCTGGCCCGCCCCGGGCGGACCCTGGTCGTCGACGAGGCGTTCGCCGACTGCGTCCCCGGCGAGCCGGAATCGCTGGCCGGGCGCGCCGGCATCCCCGGCCTGGTCGTGCTGCGCAGCCTCACCAAGACGTGGGGGCTGGCGGGCCTGCGCGCCGGGTACCTGCTGGCGGAACCCGGGCTCGTCGCTCGGCTGGCCGCGGCGCAACCGCTGTGGTCGGTGTCGACCCCCGCGCTCGCGGCCACCGAGGCGTGCTGCGCCCCCGAGGCCGTCGCGGAGGCCGACGCGTGGGCGCGCGAAATGGCCGGCGACCGCGCCGCCCTGGCGGGCGCCCTGGGCGCCGCCGGGCTGCACGTCACGCCGGGCGCAGCGGCGTCGTTCCTGCTGGTGAAGGCGGTGGACGGAGCGGGCCTGCGCGTGCGGCTGCGCGCCGCGGGGATCGCCGTGCGCCGCGGCGACACCTTCCCCGGGCTGGGGCCCGATTGGCTGCGTATCGCGGTGAGGGACCGATGGACCTCTCTCCGGATGGCGCGGACTCTGGCAGAGTTGCTCTGAGCCCGAGTTGAGGACGGGACCCGCCGTATGCCCGAAAGGTGACGTGTCCGGCATCCTTTCGGCAACGGCGATGAGGGGGGACGAACATGCAGGTAGCAGCCTTCGAAAGCGTCGGAGGAACACACCATGACCGGTGACGACCACCGCCCGCCGGCCGGCCGCCGCGGGCCGTCGGACGAACGCGGGCGCGCCGCCCCGGCCTTCGGCGGCCTTCTCGACGACCTGCCCGAGGCCGGGCGGGGCACCGGCAAGGCCGCGCCGCGGGCCAACCCCTTCCACACCCCCGCGCGCGAGCCGGCGACCCCCAGAAAACCCAATGTGATCCCGTTCCGGGCCGGCACCCAGGAGCGCCCTGCTCCGGCGGCGGCGCCCGCCGCCGACCCGGCGCCCGCGACCGAGCACGAGCCCGCTCCGGAACCGCGGTCCGCCGCGCCGGCCCCCGAGCCGGAACCCGACGCCGAGCCGGAGGCCGCTCCCGAGGCCGAAGCCGGGCCCGCGCCGGTGTCCGACGCCGAAGCCGCGCCCGAGGCCGCCCCCGAGCCCGAAGCCGGCCCCGCGGCGGTGGCCGCCCCCGTGGAAACCGCGGAACCCCTCCCCGAGCCCGCCGAGGACCCCGGCACCGGCCCCGAGACGATCCCCGGACCCCCCGCCGCCGGGACCGCCTCCGCCGACCCGCACGCCTACGGCGACGCCGAGCGCGAGGCCGTCTACCGCGTCATCCGCGAGCGCCGCGACGTCCGCATGGGCTTCCGCACCACCCCCGTCCCCGACGACGTGCTCACCCGGATCCTGGCGGCCGCCCACCAGGCGCCCTCGGTCGGCTACTCGCAGCCCTGGGACTTCATCGTCGTCCACGACGAGGACCTGCGCGCCCGCGTCCGGGACCTCGTCCACGAGCAGCGCCAGGAGTACGCCGGCGCCCTGCCCGGAGCCCGCGCCCGCGCGTTCACCGGGCTCAAGGTCGAAGCGATCCTCGACACCCCGGTCAACATCATCGTCACCGTCGACCCCACCCGGGGCGGACGCCACACCCTGGGCCGGCACTCGCAGCCCCAGACCGCCTCGTACTCGACGGCGCTCGCGGTCGAGAACCTGTGGCTGGCCGCCCGCGCCGAAGGGCTCGGCGTGGGCTGGGTGAGCTTCTTCCACGAGCGCGAACTCGCTGATGCCCTCGACCTGCCCCCGCACCTGGAGGTCGTGGCCTACCTGTGCGTCGGCTACGTCGACGACTTCCCGCCCGAACCCGAGCTGGCCATGGGCGGATGGGCCAAGGGACGCCCGCTCGCCTGGGCCGTGCACCGCGACCACTACGGCCGCCGCGGCCTGCCCGGAGAAGCCCCGACGAGCCTGCTGGAGGAGACCATCGCCGCCATCGGCCCGCTCAACCAGAGAGCGGTCAATGACGCGCGCGAGCGCCAGGGACGCATGACCAAGCCCGCGGGGTCGCTGGGCGTCCTGGAGGACGTCTCGATCCGGCTGGCCGGCCTTGCGGGGGAGTGCCCGCCGCCGGTCCCCGAGCCCGCCGCCGTCGCGATCTTCGCCGGCGACCACGGGGTGCACGCGCAGGGCGTCAGCGCCTGGCCCCAAGAGGTCACCGCGCAGATGGTGCGCAACTTCCTCAACGGCGGAGCGGTGGTCAACGCCTTCGCCGAGCAGGTGGGCGCCGAGGTCACCGTCGTCGACGTCGGCGTCGCCGCCGACCTCCCCGGCGTACCCGGCCTGCTGCCGCGCAAGATCGCGCGGGGGACGGCCGACTTCACCCAGTCGGCCGCGATGACCCGCACCCAGGTCGAGTACGCGATCGAGGCCGGCATCGAGGTCGCCCGCGACCTCGTGGCGGCCGGCAACCGCTGCCTGATCACCGGGGACATGGGCATCGCCAACACCACCCCGTCGGCGGCGCTGGTCGCGGCGTTCACCGGCGCCGACCCGGCCGAGGTCACCGGGCGCGGAACCGGGGCCGACGACGCCATGCACGAGCGCAAGATCGAGGTCGTGCGCCGCGCCCTCGCCGTCAACCGCATCGACATCGAGGACCCCGTCGGCGTGCTCGCGGCCGTCGGCGGGCTGGAGCACGCCGCGCTCAGCGGCTTCATCCTCGGTGCCGCGGCCATGCGCGTCCCCGTGCTGCTCGACGGCGTCATCGCGGGAGCGTCCTGCCTGGCCGCCGCCGCGATCGCGCCCGATGTCCTCCACGCGTGCTTCGCCGGCCACCGCTCCGCCGAGCCCGGCCACACCGCCGCACTGGAGCACCTGGGCCTGCGCCCCCTGATCGACCTGGAGATGCGCCTGGGCGAGGGCTCCGGCGCGCTGCTGGCGCTGCCCCTCCTCCAGGGGGCCGTGCGCGCGCTGCGCGGGGTCGCCACGTTCGACGCGGCAGGGGTGGCGGAGCGTGACTGATTCCTTGCCCATAGGCTGGACGGAGGGGCGGGACGCGCGGACATACCGCGAATGACGGGCGTAACGCCTGTTTGACACGGTATTTTTTGGGGATTGACGCAACTCGCACCCCGGTGGGCGTCGCAGATCTGGAGGGGCCCGTGACCTATCTGCTCGGATTGCGCATGGACGGGCGGGACGTCCTGGTCGTCGGCGGGGGCCGTGTCGCCCAGCGCCGCGTGCCCGTCCTGCTCGACGCCGGGGCGCGTGTCACCCTGGTCTCGCCCGACGCCGCGGCGGCGCTGGAGGACCTCGCCGACTCCGGCCGGCTCGCCTGGCACCGGCGCCGCTACGCAGAGGGAGACCTGGGCCTGGCCGGCTTCTGGCTCGTCCACGTCGCCACCGACGACCCCGCGGTCAACGCCGCCGTGGCCGCCGACGCCGAAGCCGCCCGGCTGTGGTGCGTGCGCGCCGACGACCGGCACGAGTCGAGTGCGTGGACCCCCGCGAGCGGCATCGCCGCCGGCGCCACCATCGGCGTGGTGGCCGGCGGCGACCCCCGCCGCGCGGCGGGCCTGCGCGACGCCATCGTCGACGGCCTGGCCGACGGCAGCCTCGACGCCCGCCGCGGGCGCGAGCGGATGAGCGGCGTAGCCCTGGTCGGCGGCGGCCCCGGCGACCCGGGGCTGATCACCGTGCGCGGGCGGCAGCTGCTGGCCCAGGCCGACGTCGTCGTTGTCGACCGGCTCGCCCCCACATCGCTGCTCGACCAGCTGCCCGCCGACGTCGAGATCGTCGACGCCGCCAAGATCCCCTACGGCCGCTCGATGACCCAGGAGGACATCAACCGCGTCCTCGTCGACCGCGCCCGCGAGGGCAAGTTCGTGGTCCGCCTCAAGGGCGGCGACTCGTTCTTATTCGGCAGAGGCGGCGAGGAGGCCGCCGCGTGCGCCGCGGCGGGGATACCGGTCGTCGCGGTCCCGGGCGTCACCAGCGCCCTGGCCGCCCCGGCGGCTGCGGGCATCCCGGTCACCCACCGGGGGGTCTCCCAGGACGTCCACATCGTGTCGGCGCACGTCGCGCCCAGCAGTGAGCGCTCCACCGTCGACTGGGCCGCTCTGGCCGCGTCCGAGGGGACGATCGTCGCGCTCATGGGGGTCGAACGCCTCGCGGCGATCGCCGACACGCTGATGTCCCACGGCCGTTCGCCCGACACGCCCATGGCCGTCGTCCAGGACGCCACACTGCCCACCCAGCGGGCCGTGACCGCCACTCTGGGGACCGCCGCGCGCACCGCCGCGGACGCCGGGATCCGCCCTCCGGCGGTCATTGTGATCGGTGAAGTGGTCAATGAGGCCCGGGAACTTGACATACTGCATGGGGGACGTGACGATCCGGCAGCACCGGCGGCGGCCGGGGCGGGGGACGCCGCCGACAATGAGCCCGTCGAGGGGGACCGGGTTTTGTGACCGCGAAGACCGAGGAGAAGGGCGGAAGCGCTATGTCCCGGCCGCCTGTGAAGCCGGAAGCGCCAGGGCCGAGCGGGGCTCCGCTGCGGACGACCCCCGCGCAGGGGACCAGACGGGCCAAGCACCGCGGAGCCGTCGCCGACGACACCCGGTTCGAGAAGGTCCTGGAGACGCTGCGGACACGCATCCGCGCCATTGATTTCGCCGAAGGCCTGCCCGGCGCCGCCGAGGGCGCCGCCGCGCGCACCGACGTGCTGCACCAGCTCGAGGACTACGTGCTCCCGCGGGTGCGCCGCCCCGATACCCCCCTGCTGATCGCTGTCGCGGGGTCCACCGGAGCGGGCAAGTCCACGCTGGTCAACAGCCTTGTGGGTGAGCAGGTCACCACCACAGGGGTGCGCCGCCCCACCACGAACAGCCCGGTGCTGGCGTGCAACCCCGCCGACGTCGACTGGTTCAGCGAGGCCCACTTCCTGCCCACGCTGCCGCGCGTGCGCCAGAAGGGGCTGGCCATGCCCGGCAAGGACGGCATGCTGGTGCTGGCCGCGAGCGAGGCCATGCCCGAAGGCGTGGCGCTGCTCGACACGCCCGACGTCGACTCCGCCGTATCGGCCCACCACGAGTTCGCCGCGAAGTTCCTCGACGCCGCCGACCTGTGGGTGTTCGTGACCACCAGCCGCCGCTACGCCGACGCCCGGGTCTGGGAGTTCCTCCAGGTGGCGCGCGACCGCGACACCTCGCTCGCGGTCGTCCTCTCGCGGGTGCCCCAGCGGGGCCGCCGCGAACTGGTCGACCACTTCGGCGCGATGCTCGACGCCAACGGGCTGGGGCGGGCCACCCGCTTCACCATCCCCGAGACCGACCAGGTCGCGGGGGAGCGGTTCACCTCGACGACCGCCGACCACATCCGCCACTACCTCGCCGACGTCGCAGGCGACCTCGCGCGGCGCGATCGGGTCTCGCGGCGCACGTTCATCGGCGTCATCGACAGCTTCCGGTCCCGCGTCCCCGAACTCGCCAAGCAGGTCGAGGTGCAGGTGGAGGTCGGGCGGACGCTGGAATCCGCCGTGCGGTCCGGCTACGACTCCGCGGTCGCCGACATCGACTCCGCGCTGCAGGACGGCTCGCTGCTGCGCGGCAACGTGCGCGCCCGGTGGCAGGACATCGCCGCCAGCGGCGACCTCGTGCGCACCATGCGGATGCGGGGCAAGCGCAAGACCAGCGAGGCCGAGGCCGCGGCCACCCGGGTGCGCGCCCTGCGGCAGGCGGTCCGCGACAGCCTCGAAGCGCTCATCCTGGCCAACGCCGAGCGCGCCGTCGACCAGATCGCCGACAGCTGGGAGACCGTGCCCGGGGGCGCCGACCTCGTCACGCGGGCCGGGGGCCGCACGCCGCCCGCCGACCTCGCGGGGCGCGCCCGCGACGCCATCACCGAGTGGCAGCAGGCGGTGGGCGGGCTGATGACGGCCGACGGCGCGACCAAGCGGTCGGTGGCCCGATTCGTCACCTTCGACAAGGACGCCTTCGCGCTCGTTCTGATCATCGAGCTGCTGGGCTACGGCGCGGTCGAGGCGGGTGCCGGACGGGCCGCGGGCCCATCGCCGCAACGCCTGCTCAAAGGGGTGTTCGGAGCGGACTCGCTGCGTAACATCGAGGCCAAGGCGCGCGACGACCTGCGGCGCCGCATCGGTGTGCTGCTGCTCCACGAGCGCACCCGCTTCACCGACACGCTGGCGGCCGTCGAACTGCCCGATGACGACGCCGCCGTCCAGCTCTACCAAGCCACGTACAACCTTGAGATTGCGCGATGACCACTCAGCGGAACCCCGCTCACCCCGATGAGGAAGCGGAGGCGGAGCAGGCCCAGGGACAGGATCCCGGGCCCGCACGCCGGCCCGCCACCGAACCCCAGGAGGAGGACGGGGACTGGAGCGGGTACGTGGTACCTGACAGCGACCGCATCGAGGCCGGGTGGATGCCGTCGTCCGACACGTCGTGGCCGTCCGGCCGGCCCAAGGGGCCGCCGGCCGACTCCTACCCGGCGCTGCGCCGGGCCGTCGACGCGAGCGCGGGGCGCTCCGAGGACGAACCGCGGGACGCCGGCCAGGGCGCCGACGACCGGGGTGCCGCCCACGGCGACCCCGGGGAGCCGGCCGCGGCCGACACCGGTCCGCAGCAGGCCCCGGTTGCGGCCGGCGCCGACGGCGCGCCCGCCGACGCACCCGACCGCGACGGCTCCGCGGCCGGCGGCGCCGAGGAGCCCGCCGCGGAGGCCGCCGATCCCGGCGTCCCCGCCGAGCCGGCCCGATCCGCGCCCGGACACGGCCGCCACGCCGCCGCGCGCCGTTCCACGCGACCGGCCCCGCCCGCCGCCGGCGACACCGGCCGCGACGACCCCGATGATCCCGACGACCTCGCCGCCTGGGTGGGCAGCCTCGCCGACGCCGACGACACCGCCATGATCGCCGGCCGCCGCACCGGGTCCTTCCCGGTGGTGCCGCCGCCCGAGACCCAGGACCCGGCCGCGCCGGACACCGGCACCGCCGGCCCTGAGGACGCGACCCCTCCCACGGGCACGGCCGCCTTCACGGAGGCGGAGCCGGACCCGGCTGAGCGTCCCGGCGGTGCGGAAGCCGCCACGGGCCCGCAGCGACCGGCGGCCCCCGAGGACCCGCCGTCCGCCCGGGACCGCGCGGACGGATCCGGCGACCCCGCCTCCTCCGACTCCGGGGAGCGCCCCCGAGCCCGGGTGCCGGCCGCCGAGCCGCCCGAGGTCCCGGAGCCCGCCCCGGCCGAGCCCTCGGAGCAGGCGACACGCGACACCGCCGGCGCCGAGCCCACCGCGGAGCCCGCGGCCGATCCGGAGCCCGACGGTGCCACGGGCGCCGAAGGCGCGCCGGCCGCCGACCCCGGCCCGCCGACCCCGGCCGCCACCACCGCGTCCGAGACCACCGCGTCCGAGGCCGCCGTGTCCGAGGCCGCCGCACCCGCGCCGGGGGATTCCGACGGCCGGGCCGACATCGCGCCGGCCGCCCGCGACGCCGATGACGATGACGACGCCGATGACGACGACGAGTACCAGCCGACCACCGGCGAGTTCTGGCAACCACTGCCCGCGGTCACCCGCGAGCAGCTCATCGCCCGGCTCGACGGCCTGGCCACCCTCGTGGGCATCGGCCGCGACGACTTCGACCCCGAGGACATCGGCCGCGCCCGCCACCTGCTCGACCACGCGGGCGCGCGGCTGCGGCTCTCCGGCGACCACACCGTGGTCGCCCTGGCCGGGGGCACCGGAAGCGGCAAGTCCTCGCTGTTCAACGCGCTGAGCGGACTGGAGTTCTCCCGGGTCGGCATCACCCGCCCCACCACATCGACCGCGCACGCGTGCGTGTGGGGCAACGAAGGCGCCGAAGGACTGCTCGGCTGGCTCGGGGTCCCCAAGCGCAACCGCCACTCGCGCACGAGCGAGCTCGACAAGGACATCTCGGACCTGTCCGGCCTGATCCTGCTCGACCTGCCCGACCACGACTCCGTCCGCGCGGTGCACACCGCCGAGGCCGACCGCATGATCGGGGCCGCCGACCTCCTGGTCTGGGTGCTGGATCCGCAGAAGTACGCCGACGCCGCCGTCCACCACCGGTACCTGGCCGAGATGTCCGGGTACGGCGCGGTCACGGTCGCCGTCCTCAACCAGGTCGACCGGGTCGAGCCGGCGGAGCTGGAGGAGCTGCTCACCGACCTGCGGCGGCTCCTGGAGACCGAGTCCGGCGTGCAGCCGCGCGTGCTGACCACCTCGACCCTGACCGGCGAGGGCGTGCGCGCGCTGCGGGAGATGCTCGTCGAGACCGTCACCGAGCGCCGCGCGATGATCGACCGGCTGGTCGCCGACCTGGACCAGGTGGTCCGGGCGTTCGACGGCTACCACGGCACCGGCGCCGCCGAGGTCGCCGTGCCCGCCGACGCGCGCCAGCGCCTGGTCGCCGAACTGCTGGAGGCCGGCGGGGCGTCCGCCATCGCCGACACCGCCGAGACGGCGCACGAACAGCGGGGGAGCCGCAGCGTCGGCTGGCCGCTCGCCCGCTGGGCGCGCAAACTGCGCCGCGACCCGCTGCGCGTGGCCGGTGTGGACTTCCTGCACGACGATGCCGGCACCGGGGCGCCGGTGCCCGTCGACGCCCAGAAGTCGGAGATCGAGAAGGCCGCCGCGGACATCGCCGAGCAGGTGTCGGGGACGCTGCCCGTGCCCTGGCCCCGGCGCATCCGCGCGGCGGCGCGCTCGGCGGTCCCGGAACTGCCGGTGGAGCTGGGCGAGGTGATCGCCTCGACCGTGCCCGACCCCGACGACACGCCGTCGTGGTGGCGGACGGTCAAGTTCGTGCAGCACCTGCTCTTGGTGCTCGGCTCGGTCGGCCTGGCGTGGCTGGCGACCCTGGTGGCCAGCTGGTGGGCCGGCGGGCTCACGGGCATCGTCGCCTTGGACGACCCCGGGTTCATCGCGTTCGCGGCGGCCGTCGTGGTCGCGGCCCCCTTGGTGGGCTGGCTGACCGATGTCGGCTGCCGCAACCTGGTCTCGGTGGCCGCCGCGCAGCGGCGCGAGCGGGTGGAGCTGACCAGCGCCGAGCGGGTCCGCGCCATCGCCGAGGAGCGGATCCTCGCCCCCGTGGAGCAGGAGCTGCGGCGCTACCAGGAGTACAGCGAGGCACTGGTGTCGGCCAAGGGCTGAGCCGCGGTCGACGACGAACGGCGGGTCGGGAGAAACGGTTCCCGGCCCGCCGTTCGTTCGTACTGCCGTTCATCGATGCGGATCGCCGGCGGCACACGGCGATCGGCGCCCGGACCCCGCGATGGGGACTAGCTCCAGTGGATGCCGGACACGATGACCCCTCCCCCTCCGTGAACGAGCCGTGGGCGGTGCTGGCCGCCCATCGCCGCTGCACTGGGCCGAGCGGCCCGGCCGGGGACGTCCGTGTCGGGCGTGTGTCCCGCGGACCGTGGCCGACCGGCTGGCCGGGACCGGCCGCAGCGCTCCCCAATGTAACGGTTCCCTCTCGAGGTTGCACAATGAGCGATTAAAGTATCACTGACTGTAGTTCAAAGTGGGACCTCTGGTATCGGCTCCCGATGCCCGGGTAGCGAGGGAGATCCACGTGGCGGTGGCAGATCGGACCGTTCCCGTTCATGAGCGGCTCCGGGTTCATCGAGTGTCCTCCTGGCCGGTCTTCGCCCTCCCCCGCTCCCTCATCGTGCTCATGGGCGCGCTGTTCGCCACCGCCGTGGCGCTGTTCGCGACCGCCGGTGCGTTCACCCCGCTCCGCCCCGGCGAGGCCGGCGTCTTCTTCGCCCTGGTGGTGTGCGCCGGGGGCTCGGTCGAGGCCATGCGGCGGCTGGGCACCCCGGGCGTGATCACGCGCGACCTGCTCGGCGCCTGGTGGTTCCCCACCCTGCTGCTACTGCCCCCGGTCTACGCGCTGCTCATCCCGATCCCGGTCTACGTGCTGCTCCAGTACCGGTACTTCCGCGCGGTGGTGCACCGCCGGGTCTTCAACACCGTTTCGACGGCTCTGTGCGGCTTCGTCTCCTCGTTCGTGTTCCACTGGGTGCTGGCCGGGGACCCGGACCGGGCCCTCTCCCTGCCCATAGAGGTGGCGGAACGCACCCTGGTGACCGGATCCGGGGCGATCCTGGCACTCCTGTGCTGCGCGCTGTTCACGGTGCTCAACACGACGGTGGTGGCCGTCGCGGTGCACCTGAGCGCCCCCGAGACCCCCTGGAAGCGCACGTTCTGGGACCGCGAGGCGTTCACCATCGACAGCGCGGAGGTCTGCGTGGGCCTGACCGTCGCCATCATGACCGGCCTGTCGATGGTCCTGCTGCTCATCGCGCTCCCGCCCGTGATGCTGCTCCAGCGCAGCCTCCTCTACCAGCAGTTACAGGCCGCGGCGCGGACCGATCCCAAGACCGGCCTGCTCAACGCGGCGGCGTGGGAGGCCGACGCGGCGGCCGAGGTGGCGCGCGCGCACCAGTCGGGCGACCCGGTCGCGGTGCTGATCATCGACATCGACCACTTCAAGAGCGTCAACGACACCTATGGCCACCTCTTCGGCGACCACGTTCTGGTCGGCGTGGCCACGACCCTCACCCACCAGCTGCGCCCCACCGATGCGGTCGGGCGGTTCGGCGGTGAGGAGTTCGTCGTGCTGCTGCCGGGCGCCGACACCGCCGAGGCGTGCCGCGCCGCCGAGCGGCTGCGGGTGCGCGTGGGGCACATGGTGCTCAAGGCCGATGACGCCGGCGTCTCCATCACCGTCTCCATCGGGGTGGCGGTGCTGGGTGTGCACGGCAACGACATCGTGGGCCTCCTCGCGGCGGCCGATCTCGCCCTTTACCGCGCCAAAGGCGCCGGCCGCAACCGCGTGTGCCTGCCGATCACCGGCCGCGCGCTGCGGGGCCGCACCGGTGCCGTCCGGGCCGAGCCCAAGCGCGCGGTGCCGGGCGAGATCCGGCGGCTGGGGACACCCGCGTGCGAGGAGAGCGGGTAGCCACCGCGCCCGCGCCCGCCCCCGCCGCGCCGGCGGGTGCCCGGTCGCACGGCCGCGCCCGCCGCGTTCGGAGGGTGCCTCCGGCCGGGGGCGGCGCCGTCTCCGCTCGCTCGTCGGCTCGCCGTGATGTATTCCCGGGTCACGCTCGCCTCCTCGCTCTGCTCCAACGACCCCGCGAGTCGGGTCTTCGGCCGGGGGCGGCGTCGTCTCCGCTCGCTCGTCGGCTCGCCGTGACGCATCCACAGGCGGCCGATCGGTGTTGTGCCGTACTCGTCCGGTCACGCACTGTGAGTCCATGGCCAACGACGATTCCCCCTCCCCGTCCAGTGGTCCCCGCCCCTCGTTCGGCTCCCCGCTGCCCGCCGGCCCGCCCGCGGAGATCCCCGGCCGGCTGACCCTCGCGGCGCCCGCCGACATCATCGCCGCCACCCCCTACCTCCTCGGCTACCACCCCGCCGACCTGCTGGTCGTCCTCGGCCTGCGCGGTCCCGAAGGCCGTGTGCACATCGTCTTCCGCTGCGACCTCGCCGGGGGCCGGCCGCCCGCCGGGATCGCGGCCACCGCGCGCCAGGTGGCGGCCACACTGCGCCGCGACGGCTGCACCGCCATGCTCGCGGCCGGATACGGCCCGGCCCGCGCGGTCACCCCCTGCGTCGACGCGCTGGGGGCCGCCGGCGCGGACCACGGCGTGCCCGTGCGCGAGGCGCTGCGCGTCACCGGCGGGCGCTATTGGTCCTACCTGTGCCGGTCGCCGGGCTGCTGCCCGCCCGAGGGCGTCGCCTACCGCCCCGGGTCGTCGCCCGTCTCGGCCGCCGCGGTGGCCAACGGCCTCACCGCCTGGCCCGGCCGCGACCGGATCCGCTCCTTCCTCGGCGACGGCGACCCCGCCCTGCGCGCCGCCGTCGAGCGCGCCACGCCCGCCGCGGAGGCGCGGGCCCGGCTGCTGCGCGCACCCGACGGCCGCGACGCCTTCGGCCCGGAGTTCCGCGCCGAAGGAGCCCGCGTGATCCGCGCGGCGGCGGCCGACGCCGTCCGCGGGTGCCCGCCCCGCGACCCCGCCCGGATCGCGTGGATCGGGGTCCTGCTCGAATGCGTCCGCGTCCGCGACGAAGCGTGGGCGCGGATCGAGGTCGCGACCGCCCGCGAGCACGTGGCGCTGTGGCGGCAGGTGCTGCGGCACGTCGGCCCCTCCTACGCCGCGGCGCCGGGCGCGCTGCTGGCGGCGGCCGCGTGGATGGGCGGCGACACCGCCCTCGCCGAGGTCGCGCTCGACCGTGTGGGCGAGGTCGCCCCGGGCTACTCCATGGCCGGCCTGATCCGGCGGGCGCTGCGCGGCGGGGTCGCCTGGGAGGGGTTCACCCCGGAATGGCTCGAAGAGCGATCTCCGCTGGCCGAGGCGGGTGGAACCGATGGCGCGGAGTGGCCGGGGCACCGATGCCGAAGCCCTAGGCTTGAAGGCATGCCGGACTATATCTACAGCCTGCGAAACGTGCGCAAGGCGCACGGCGACAAGGTCGTGCTCGACGACGTCTCGGGCCAGTTCCTGTTCGGGGCCAAACTCGGTGTCGTGGGGCCGAACGGCGCGGGGAAGTCCACGCTGCTGAAGCTCATGGCCGGTATCGAGCAGCCCTCGAACGGCGAGGCCCGGCTCATGCCGGAGTTCACCGTCGGCCTGCTCTCCCAGGAGCCCCAGCTCGACCCCGACAAGACCGTCCTCCAGAACGTCGAGGACGGCGTGGCCGAGACCAAGGCGATGCTCGACCGCTTCAACGAGATCGCCGAGAAGATGGCCACCGACTACTCCGACGAGCTGTTGGAGGAGATGGGCAAGCTCCAGGAACAGCTCGACCACCGCAACGCCTGGGACCTCGACAGCCAGCTCGCGCAGGCCATGGACGCCCTGCGCTGCCCGCACCCGTCGGCCGACGTCTCGGTGCTCTCCGGCGGTGAGAAGCGCCGCGTGGCGCTGTGCAAGCTCCTCTTGGAACAGCCCGACCTGCTCCTGCTCGACGAGCCCACCAACCACCTCGACGCCGAGAGCGTGCAGTGGCTGGAGCAGCACCTGGAGAAGTACCCCGGGACCATCGTCGCCATCACGCACGACCGGTACTTCCTCGACAACGTCGCCACCTGGATCCTCGAACTGGACCGCGGCAAGCTCTACCCCTACGAGGGCAACTACACCACCTACCTCGACACCAAGGCCTCGCGGCTGAAGGTCGAAGGCCAGAAGGACATCAAGCGCCAGCGGCGGCTCGCCGAGGAGCTGGAGTGGGTCCGCTCCAACGCCAAGGCCCGCCAGACCAAGAGCCGCGCGCGTCTCCAGCGCTACGAGGAGATGGCGGCCGAGGCCGATAAAACGCGCAAGCTGGACTTCGAAGAGATCCAGATCCCGCCGGGCCCGCGCCTGGGCAGCACCGTGGTCAACGTCAAGGGCCTCACCAAGGGCTTCGGCGACCGCCTGCTGATCGAGGACCTGAACTTCCAGCTGCCGCCCAACGGCATCGTCGGCGTGATCGGCCCCAACGGCGTCGGCAAGACCACCCTGTTCAAGATGATCGTCGGCGAGGAGCAGCCGGACTCCGGCGCGATCACCGTCGGCGATACCGTCAAGATCTCCTACGTCGACCAGTACCGGGGCCGCATCGACGACAAGAAGAACGTCTGGGAGGCCATCTCCGACGGAGAGACCTTCATCCAGGTCGGCCACGTCGAGATCCCCAGCCGCGCCTACGTCGCCGCCTTCGGGTTCAAGGGCTCCGACCAGCAGAAGCCGGCCGGTGTCCTCTCCGGCGGCGAGCGCAACCGGGTCAACCTCGCGCTCACCCTCAAGCAGGGCGGCAACCTGCTGCTGCTCGACGAGCCCACCAACGACCTCGACGTCGACACCCTGGGCTCCCTGGAGAACGCGCTGCTGGACTTCCCCGGCTGCGCCGTGATCACCAGCCACGACCGCTGGTTCCTCGACCGCGTGGCCACGCACATCCTGGCGTGGGAGGGCGGGGCCAACTGGTTCTGGTTCGAGGGCAACTTCGAGTCCTACGAGAAGAACAAGATCGAGCGGCTGGGCGCCGACGCCACGCGCCCGCACGCGGTGACCCACCGCAAGCTCACCCGCGACTGATCAGCCGGCGCGGAATCCCGGTCCGGTGCGCGCCGGCGCGCACCGGACCGGTCCGAAACCGGCGTTTCCGGCCGTGGCCGCCCACCGCGTAAGCTGGCGGGCGATGAGTGATCCGCGCGAAGACTCCGTGACCTTCTACGACGCCGTCGGCGGCGAAGAGACGTTCGTCCGTCTCGTGCGCCGCTTCTACGAGGGCGTCGCGGCCGACCCCGTGCTGCGCCCCCTTTACCCCGAGGAGGATCTCGGCCCAGCCGAGGACAGGCTGCGGCTCTTCTTCATCCAGTACTGGGGCGGCCCGCGCACCTACAACGAACTCCGCGGCCACCCGCGACTGCGCATGCGCCACATGCCCTTCCGGGTGGGGGCCCGCGAGCGCGACCACTGGCTGGCCCACATGCGCGCCGCGATCGACGACCTCGCCCTGCCGGCCGCGCTCGACCGCCAGTTGTGGGAGTACATGGTCTACGCCGCCCACAGCATGGTCAACGTCGCCGAGGACACCGAGCCGACCGCGGTCGCCGACCCCACGTCCATCACGGTCACCCGGCGCCGGGAGTCCGGCGAGACACCGTCGGACGACGACGACGGCGGCGGCCCCATCCGGATCTCGCTGAAGTGAACGAGGCCGGGGCGGCGCTCACCGTTCGCGGATCACGATGGTGCGCGCCGCTTTGTCGTTGAGGGACTGCTGGTCCGGCCGGTCCCACAGCGGCCACAGTCCGTTGAGCAGTGGGAACAGCGCGATCAGCGCGCCGAGGACGGGCAGCCAGTTCAGGCCGGCCGGCCCCCACCAGACGAGGGCCCGCACCAGCGAGGTCGAACCCGCCAGGCCCGTGTCCGCAGGCCCGCCCGGTGCGCCGTGCGCGCCGTATCCGTTCGGGTGGTGCCGCGGGACGATCCGCAGGCCCATGGCCATCTTGCCGAGGGTGGCGCCCCACCGGGCCAGCATCCAGGTCTCGTAGGCGACGAGCAGGGCGCAGACCAGGAGTGCGCCGACCGCGTCGAGCAGCAGGTTCTCGCCGGCGCCCGCGGAGAACGGCCCCGCGGGCAGCGGCCGGCCGGGGCCGGTGGCCACCACCCAGACGATCAGCACGGCGAAGAGCACGATGAAGCTCGGGATGATCACCACCAGGCCGTCGATGATGCGCGCGACCAGGCGCCGCCCCCATTCGGCGGGGCGCAGCCCCAGTTCGGCTGCGGTCGATCCGGGCGGGGCGAAGGGCAGGTAGGGCCGGTAGGGCTCCTGGGCGCCCGGGTCCGACCCGCCGTAGGGCGCCGGGTACCCGGTTCCCGGGGCATCCGGTGCCCGGGCCCCGAGGGGCGACGCCGACCCGCCCGCCGGGGGAGGCGGCCCCGCCGCGCCCGGCGGGTCGTCCTCCCCGTCCTCCCGGGGCGGTGCGTGCCGCGGCCGGTAGGCCGGAGCGCGGGGATCGGCCGGTTCGCCATGGGGGGCGGCGGGCTGGTGGGGGCCGCCGGGCGGCCCCTGCGGCGCCGCATAAGGGTCGCCGGAGGGAGCCTGCGGTTCCTGCGGGCCGGGCGGTTCCTCCGGGCCGGAGGGGCCCTCCTCCGGCGGCGCGTGCGGGCCGGGCGGCTCCTGGGGGCCGTGGTGCGGCGGCTCCGGGTCCGGCTCGCGCGGCGCGGCCGGGCCGGGGTCCCCGGCCGGTTCTCCTGGAGGCGGGTGGTTCATCGTCGGTGCACCTCAGAGATGGAGTGGCGGTTCGCCTCCATCATGGCCGCGGGGCGGCAGCGGCACGCGGCGACACACGGTGACGAACCGATCGCGCACGGCCGGGCGGGCGGTGGACCGATACCGCCCCCTTCCGTGCGCGAGGAGCGGGGGCGCCGCGCACCGCGCGGCGCCCCCGCTCCGGGCGCGGCCGGTTCAGCCGGCGGCCTCCGGGTCCAGGTAGCCGAGCAGGTAGGCGCGCTCGGCGCCGTCGAGCCGGCGGACCCCCTGGGTGGGGAGGTCGTAGCCGACGAGCACCGACGAGGCCCGGACATAGACGCGGGAGTCGTCCGCGATCTCGTAGGCGAGCCGGAAACTGGCGTTGCGGACCTCGGTCACCCACGTCTCGACCCGCACCGGTTCGCGGCGCAGCACCAGCGGCTGGAGGTAGTCGACCTCGTGCCGGGCGACCACCAGGCCGCCGATGCTGTGGCCGCCGTCCTCGGGGGCGTCCCATTTCAGGAAGGCGATGCGCGCGTCCTCCAGGTAGGTGAGCATGCGCACGTTGTTGACGTGGTTCAGCGGGTCGAGGTCGGCGAACCTGACGTGTGCGAGATGCACGTGGCGCCGCCGCCCTCCGCCCAGGCCCTCCTCGGTGCGTGCCTCGGTCGCGACCTCTGTCACTGCTCGCCCATCCTCTCTTCTGCGCCGACCGGACGATCGCCGGTGGCCCGTGCTCAGGTCGCCGCGCCCGCCGCGCCGTCCGGGACGGCCAGGCCGGTGTACCGGGCCAGGAAGGCGAGCTGGTCGGCGTTCAACCGCACACTACGGCTCACCGATCTTGAACTGTGCCCGACTTCGGCCTCGCGCCGCAGCAGAATCGGCCGGTCGGCCGGGGACGCCGAGGTCGCGTGCTGGAGGGCCGCGCACATCTTGCGGGCGTGCAGCGGGTCGACCCGGGTGTCGTTGTCGAAGACGGTGAACAGAGTGGCCGGATAGCGCACGCCGGCGGAGACGTTGTGGTAGGGGGAGTAGCCGTGCAGCCGGCCCAGCGCCTCGGGGTCGTCGGCGCTGCCGTACTCCACGTTCCACAGCTGGCCCAGGCCGAACCGCTCGTAGCGGACCATGTCGAGCAGCGGTGCCGAGCACACGGCGGCCGCGAACAGATCGGGCCGCTGGGTGATCGCCGCCCCCACCAGCAGGCCGCCGTTGCTGCCGCCCATGACGGCCAGCCGGTCGGCGGTGGTCCGCCCGGAGGCGATGAGGTGCTCGGCCGCCGCGGCGCAGTCGTCGAACACGTTCTGCTTGTGCTCGAGCACGCCGCCGCGGTGCCATTCCTCGCCCTCCTCCAGGCCGCCCCGGAGGTTGGCGACGGCGTACACGCCGCCCGCGCGCACCCAGGCGAGGATGGTGGCGGAGTATCCCGGGGTGAGCGAGATCGAGAAGCCGCCGTAGCCGTACAGGACGGCCGGGCGCGGGCCGTCCGCGTCGGGCGGGGAGATCACCAGCATCCGCACCGGGGTGCCGTCGTGCGAGGTGTAGGTGACCTGCTCGGTGCGGACCTCGGGGAGGTCCAGCCGCCCCGGTGCCGAGGCCCATACCGACAGCTCGCCCGTTCGGGCGTCGTAGCGGTGGACCGTGGTCGGCGAGGTGTTGTCGGTGTAGCCGAACCACACCTCGTGGCCGCCCTCGGGCCGTTCGACGAGGCCGCTGATGGAGCCCAGACCCGGCAGGTCCACCCGGCCGCGGCGTTCGCCGCCGGCCAGGGCGTGCACGGAGACCTCGCTGATGGCGTGCCGCCGCCAGGAGGCGAGCAGCAGCGGTTCGGCCAGGCCGTCGTCGAGGATCGCGAAGTCGCTGAGGACGGCATCGGGGTCGGCGGGGACGAGGGTGCGCCAGTGCTCGGCGCCGGGGGTCGCGGGGTCGGCAACGCACAGCCGGCCGCGGGGCGCGTCGCGGTCGGTGAACAGGTAGAGGCGGCCGTCGCGCCCGACGTAGGGGGAGACCTCCGCGTCGACCCCCTCCTGGATGGTGCGGAAGTCCGGGGCGGCGAGGTCCCCGGCCGAGAGGTCGGCGATCCAGGCGTCGTTGCGGGACGAGGTGCCCTTGGCGCAGGTGAGCAGCAGCCAGCGGCCGTCGCGGCTGACCGCCACCCCGTAGTACTCGGTCTTGTCGCGGCCCTCGCCGAAGATGAGCACGTCGTCGTCGGTGGAGGTGCCCACCCGGTGCAGGTAGACCCGGCGGTGGTACTGCTCCTCGCCGGCGGGCACCCGGCCGGGCGCGAGGCGGCGCACGTAGTAGAACGCCTCGCCGCCCGGGAGCCAGGCGATGGGGGAGTACCGGCAGCGGTCGATGGGGCCGTCGACCTCCTCGCCGGTGGCGATGTCCATGACGCGCAGGAGGCTCTCCTCATCGCCCCCTTCGGAGAGCTGATAGGCCAGCAGCCGTCCTTCGCGGTCGGGGCGCCAGGAGTCGAGCGTGGTGGCGCCCGTGGGGTCGACCGCCGTGGGGTCGATCAGGACGCGTTCGGGCCGGTCCGGCTCGCTGAGATAGAGGACGCCGTGCTCCTGATCGGCGGTCCGGCGGGTGAAGAGATGGCGAACTCCCCGCCACACCGGGGTGCCGACGAACCCGGCGCCCATGAGCTCCGTGAGGCGCCCGCCGAACCAGTCGCGGGCCGCGAGCCCGGTGGCCGCGTCGGCGAACAGGGTGTCCTGCGCGGCGCCCCATTCCTTTGTGGCGGCGGACTCCGGGTCCTCGAGCCACCGGTAGGGGTCGGAGATGTCGTGGCCGTGCAGGGTTTCGACGAGGTCCAGACGCTCTGCGGCGGGATAACGGCGTTCAGGCATGGAAGAACTCTATCCGTCCGGTTCGACACGCCTCGGGAGGGAATCCATGCCGTTGACGAGCACCGATAATTGGGGTGGCGGTGGAGCGGCTTCACTCGGCACACTGAATGCGGGACGTTACTCGGCGGGAAATCCACCCACGGGAGGTCCGTGTGGCAATGCGAACAGAACCGGTCACCCGGCCGGTCGACAAGGAGGTCTCCTGGCTGGCCGACCGGCTGGCCGGGGATGAGACACGGTCGGTCGATACGACGACCTCGGAGACGCCATGAGCTCCGGGCACAGTACGGAGGACGGTACAATCCACCGTCACGTGCTGCTGCTCAACGCCAGCTATGAACCGCTGACGACGCTGCCGCTGCGTCGCGCGATCCTGCTGGTGTTGCGGGACAAGGCCGAGGTCGTGCACGGCGACGCCGCCGGCGCCGTCCTGCATTCGGCCACCGCGGCGCTGTCGGTGCCGTCGGTGATCCGGCTCCGGCGCTACATCAGGGTCCCGTATCGCAGGCGGGTCCCGTTGACGCGGGTGGCGCTCATGCGCCGCGATTCCCATCGTTGCGCCTATTGCGGGAAGAAGGCCGAGACCATCGACCACGTCATCCCGCGCAGCCGCAACGGGCCGCACGTGTGGGAGAACGTGGTGGCCTCCTGCAAGACCTGCAACCACCGCAAGGCCGACCGCCTGCTCGACGAACTGGGATGGGAGCTGAACGTCACCCCCACGGTACCCCGGGGCCTGCACTGGCGGCTGATCAACGGTGAGCAGCACGGCGACCCCCAGTGGGCCCCGTACATGGCCAGAGCCGCCGCCTAGCCGGCGTGCGCCGCGTCCGGGAGCGGTTCGGTCCCAGCCGCTCCCGGGCGTCTATGCTGTCGCCATGCCTCGCTACGACTACCGCTGCCGCGCCTGCGGCGAGACCTTCGATTCGGAACGGCGAGCCGACGAACGAGTGGGGCCGGCGCTGCCCTTGGCCAACGGCCCGACGTGCGGGGCCGGTGGAGCGGAGTGAGGAAGGGAGCGTGACCAGAGTGCTGTCGCGCCCCATGGCGGAGTCGGCCGAGCCCGCGCCCTGCCGGCCACGACGACACCGTCAAGCTGTTGTCGGCGGTCGCCGTTGGCGGCCGGGCCGCAGCACCCGCCGCCCTGCGGCGGTGCTGCGGCGGCGGCTGCTGCGGCTGAGCGGGACCGCGGGCTAGTGGCCCCGCTCCTCCACCTGGGACACGTCGCGTGCGGCCCCGGTCGAGGCCGAGGTGGCCATGGCCGCGTACGCCCGCAGCGCCGCGGTCACCGGACGGTCGCGGTCGCGGGGCCGGAACCGGCCGAGCTCCGCGAGCAGGCGTTCGCGCCGGGCGTCGAGCTCCGCGCGCGGCACCTGGAGGGTGATGGAGCGCCCGGGGATGTCGATGCCGATGGTGTCGCCGTCCTCGACCAGGGCGATGTCGCCGCCGGCGGCGGCCTCGGGTGAGGCGTGGCCGATCGACAGGCCCGAGGTGCCCCCGGAGAACCGGCCGTCGGTGATCAGCGCGCACGCCTTGCCCAGGCCGCGGCCCTTGAGGAAGCTGGTCGGGTAGAGCATCTCCTGCATCCCGGGGCCGCCCTTGGGGCCCTCGTAGCGGATGACCACGACGTCGCCCGGGACCACCCGCTTGTTCAGGATGCCATCGACCGCGTCCTCCTGGCTCTCGAACACCTTGGCCGGGCCGGTGAAGGTCCACAGCTCCTCTTCGACCCCGGCCGTCTTGACGATGGCGCCGTCGGGGGCGAGGTTGCCGTGCAGGACCGCCAGCCCGCCGTCGGCGGTGTAGGCGTGGGCGATGTCGCGGATGCAGCCGGACTCGCGGTCGGTGTCGAGGCTCTCCCAGCGCACGTCCTGGGAGTAGGCGCGGGTGGTGCGCTGCCCGCCCGGGGCGGCGTGGAACAGGTCGACGGCTTCGGCCGACACGGTGGGCGCAGCGATGTCCCAGGCCGCGAGGTACTCGCCGACCGTGGTGCCGTGGACGGTGGGCAGCGAGGTGTCGACCAGCCCGCCGCGCGCGAGCTCGCCCATGATGGCGGGGATGCCGCCGGCCCGGTGGACGTCCTCGACGTGGTACTTGTCGGTGTTGGGGGCGACCTTGCACAGGCACGGCACCCGCCGCGACAGCTCGTCGATCTCGGGCAGCCCGAACTTGACGCCGGCCTCGGTGGCCGCGGCCAGCAGGTGCAGGATCGTGTTGGTCGAACCGCCCATGGCGACGTCGAGCGCCATGGCGTTGCCGAAGGCCGCCGGGGTGGCGATGGACAGCGGGAGGACGGAGGCGTCGTCCTCCTCGTAGTACCGCCGGGCGACGTCCACGACGAGCCGGCCGGCGTCCTCGTAGAGCCGCTTGCGGGCGACGTGGGTGGCGAGCACGGTGCCGTTGCCGGGAGGGGCCAGGCCGAGGGCCTCGGTGAGGCAGTTCATCGAGTTGGCGGTGAACATGCCCGAGCAGGAGCCGCAGGTGGGGCAGGCGGCCTCCTCCATCTGGTCCAGCTCCTCCTGGGAGACGCTTTCGTCGGCGGCGGCGATCATGGGGTTGATCAGGTCGAGCTTGCGGACCTTGGTGGCCGTCCCCTCGACCACGGTCACCCGGCCGGCCTCCATGGGGCCGCCCGAGACGAACACCGTGGGGATGTTGAGCCGCATGGCGGCGAGCAGCATCCCCGGGGTGATCTTGTCGCAGTTGGAGACGCACACCAGCGCGTCGGCGCAGTGGGCGTTGACCATGTACTCCACGGCGTCGGCGATGAGTTCGCGGCTGGGCAGGGAGTAGAGCATCCCGCCGTGGCCCATGGCGATGCCGTCGTCGACCGCGATGGTGTTGAACTCGCGGGGTACCCCGCCGGCCTCGCGGACGGCCCCGGCGACGACGTCGGCGACCTCGCGGAGGTGGACGTGGCCGGGGACGAACTGGGTGAAGCTGTTGGCCACCGCGACGATCGGCTTGCCGAAGTCTTCGCGTTCCACGCCGGACGCGCGCATGAGGGCGCGCGCGCCGGCCATGTTCCTGCCATGGGTGACCGTGCGAGATCGGAGCGCGGGCATGGGGTGTACTCCCATCGACGCCGAGGGCGTGATCGATATGTGCTTCGACATCGATGGTAGTCGCGATGGCGACCGTATGCAGTCTCGGTCCCAGGGACCGGATGTCCGCATAGTGAGACGCGGCGGATAGGGGGCCCGCCGCGGCCTCAGTATCGGGGCAGCAGGACCTTCTGCGCCGCCTCGTAGATCTCCTCGATCTCCTGCTCGCTCAGCCGCGACTTTCCGGTGCGCAGCCACTTGCGGACCTTGGTCCCGGTGATGATGTCGACGCCGCGCAGGTTGTGGCTGTCCCACGGCATCCCCGGGCCGTAGATGGCCAGTGAGGCGCGGACGTGGATCTCGCGGCCGAGCTGCTGGCTGATCAGCTTCTCGGCGGCGCGCGCCTCTTCGAGCGCTTCGTCGATCCGCTCGTTCTTGGAGAACCGGCCGTGGTAGAGCTTTTCGAGCTTGTTGCGCAGCGGGAGCCGCTTGTCCCACGCCTCGGAGTCGATGGCGAAGGCGCCGCGCCGGCCGACGATGAAGTGGTCGATCTGCCCGTTGCCGCCCTCGATGCCGCGGGCGTGCAGGACCTTGTAGCCCAGGCGCTTCATGACCTTGAGCTGGGCCTCGGTACGGCGCTGGGCGGCCGAGGGCCTGCGCCAGTGCGGGACCTCGGACTGGCGGCGCGAGTGGTGAACGGTGAACGCGATGAGCACGCCGATGCCGAAGGTGGCGCCGATGCGCCAGTCGGCCGTGAGGTAGCCGACCGCGACGCCGACCACGATGGCGGCCAGGCCGCGGATCGCCCATTGCCGGGCGGCCTCGGAGGACACCAGGGCGCCGTAGGTGGCCCGAGCGGCGCCCTTGGACGTGCCGGAGGCCTTGCTGCGTGAGGTCACGAAGGGCGACTGGTAGACGGTGCCCTGGTTCTTGGGGGCATCGCCGCCGTTGACTCTGGTTGCCGAATCCACGCTGGCCAGAGTAGGGCCATCCATATGCGAGTCCTAGTCAATCGAATCTCACACTTTTCTTCCCCGCTGGGGGGCGAATGTGGCGTGTCGGGAGCCGATACCAGGGAAGGATAACCTTTCCCGCACCCTTCTCTAGAGAACCACGCGGGCGCTAGCCTGCGATCATGACGCAGATCCACGATCTGACCGCGATCGGCCTGGTCCGGGCGGTGCGCAGCCGGGAACTCTCGCCGGTCGAGATCACCGACCACTATCTCGAGCGCATCGGCCGGCTGGGGGACCGGCTCGGCGCCTTTATTACGGTCACTGCGGAATTGGCTCGAGAACAGGCCCGAATGGCGGAAAAGCAGGTCCTGTCCGACACGCCGGACGACCTCCCGCCCCTGCTGGGACTCCCCGTTCCCATCAAGGACCTCGACCCCGTCGCCGGCGTCCGCTTCACCTCGGGGTCGGCCCTGCACACCGCGCGCGTCGCCGACGCCGACTCCGACGTCGTCGCCGCCCTGCGCGCCGCGGGGGCGGTCATGCCCGGCAAGACCAACACCCCCGAGTTCGGCTCCCCCTGCTATACCGAGAACGACATCGCCGCCCCTGCCCGCACGCCCTGGGACACCTCCCTGTCGGCCGGCGGTTCCAGCGGCGGGGCCGCGGCGGCGGTCGCCGCAGGGCTCGCCCCCCTGGCACACGGCAGCGACGGCGGCGGGTCGATCCGCATCCCCGCCTCGGCCTGCGGCCTGTTCGGGCTCAAGCCCACGCGGGGCAGGGTCACCTCCGGCCCGTTCAAACCCGACTTCATCGGGCTGGCCACCTCCGGCGCGCTCGCCCGCACGGTGGCCGACGCCGCCCTCATGCTCGACGTGATCGCCGTCAGCGGCCCCGGCGACTACTACACCGCGCCGCCGCTGCCCGCCGGGGAGACGTTCCTCGACCACGCCCGGCGCGACCCCGGCCGGCTGCGCATCGCGCGCTTCTCCACGCCGCCCCTGCCCGACGTCCCGGTCCACCCCGACGCCGAGGCCGCCTACCGCGCGACGGCCGACCTGCTGACCGCCCTGGGCCACGACGTCGAGGAGATCGCCCCGCCCTTCGACCCGTCCTTCATGCCGCACTTCGAACTGGTGTGGGCGGCCATGGCCGCGGCCAACCCGGTACCCCCCGGGGACGAGCACCGCCTGCGCCCGATCAACCGGTGGCTGCGCGAGCGCGCCCGGGCCTCCTCCATCCCCGCCTACATGGCGGCCACGGCCGCCCTCCAGGCCGCCATGCGCGCCGCGCTGCGGGGGATGCTGCCCTACGACGCCGTGCTCACCCCGACCCTCGCGCTGCCCCCGGTGCCCGTGGGCCACTTCGACCGCGACCCCGCTGAGGAGTTCCGCCGGATGGTCCTGTTCACCCCGTTCACGTCGATGTTCAACGTGACCGGACAGCCGTCGGTGAGCCTGCCGCTGCACTGGAGCGCCGACGGGCTGCCCATCGGCGTCATGCTCACGGGGCGCCAGGGGGGAGAGCCGACCCTGCTGGCCCTGTCGGCCCAGTTGGAGGCGGCCCGCCCGTGGCGGGCCCGGACCCCGCCGGCCTGGTAGCCGCGACCCCCACGCTCAGGCACGCGGCGGCCAGCGCGAACGCCGTCGCCCCCGCCACTCCGGCGGCCGCGCCGCCGGCGTCGATCAGCCACCCCGTCACCGGCGCGGCCACCGAGATTCCGGCGGTGTTGGCCGTGGTCAGCCAGCCGAACGCCTCGCCGCGTCGGTGCGGCGGGGCGAGGTCGCCCAGGCGCTCGGTCACCGCCGCGAGCGTCGGCGCGATCGCCAGGCCCGCGACGAACAGCACCGGGGCCACCAGCCACGGCGAGGGCACGTGGGCGATCGGTGGCAGGAGCACGATCAGCGGGAGCACCCCCACGGCCGCGGCGAACGCGCGGCGCGGCAGCCGCGGCGGCCCGCTCAACCCGCCCGCCACCAGGCCGCCCACCAGCGACCCGGCCGCATAGACCGCCATGAGCACCCCGGCGTAGCCGGGCGAGCCCAGCTCGCGCGACCACGCCACCATCACCAGGTCCACCCCGCCCAGCCCGGCCACCAGCAGCGTGCACATGGCCAGCACGAGCAGGATCCCGCGGTCGGCGAGCAGCGACCCGCGCGCCCCGCCCGGCACCGGGGCCGCGTCCGCGGCCGCGGACGGCGGCAGGGTGTGCCCCGCCCCGCGCAGCGCCCAGGCGAACCCCAGGGCGCCCGCGCAGGACACGGCGGTGAGGACGGCCACCCCGGCCCGGCCCCCGGCGACCCCGACGACGGCGGCCGCCAGCAGCGGCCCGATGATGAACAGCAGCTCCTGGAGGGTCGCCTCGGCGGCGTACATCGACTGGCGCAGGCGCCCGGTCAGCACCCGCGGCCACAGCGACCGCGCGATCTGCGAGGCCGGCGGCAGGAAGACCCCGGTGACCAGGGACAGCGGCACCGCCGCCCACCACAGCGAGGCGGGGAGCAGCGCCAGGACGGCCAGCCCGGCGCCGTAGACCACGGCCGACACCGCCAGCAGCCGATCGGCCGGCCGGTGGTCGGCCATGCGCCCGCGGATCGGCCCGCCCAGAGCCGTGCCCACGGTCAGCGCACCCGAGACCAGCCCCGCGATCGCGTACGACCCGGTCCACCCGGCCACCAGGAACGTGACGGCGATCGGCATCCCGCCGATGTGCAGCCGCGCCACGAGCGACCAGAAGAGCAGGGAACCCAGATGGGGGACCGCGAACAGCCGCCGGTAGGACTGGAGCACCCGCTCGATTATGCCGGAATGCCGGAAGTACGCCGACACCGCTGGCACGGCGATCCTCCGACACAGGGGGCGCGTAGGGCATCATCGGATTCTGTGAGCGATGCGCATCTTGCACGGCTGGCCGAGGAGTACGGGGTCGCGACCACGCATGAGGACTGGCGCGGGCGCCGCGTCCGCGTGCCCGTCGATACACTCCGCCACGTCCTGGCGGCACTCGGCGTCGACCCCGCCAGCCCCAAGGCGGCTCTGGAGGAGCACTGGGCACGCCAGGCCACCCGGCTGCTGCCCCCGGCCGTCGTCACCCGCGCCGGCCGCCCGCCGAAGCTCCCGCTGCCCGATGACACCCGCGCCTGGGTCGAGATGGCCGGAGCACAGTGGACCGAGCCCAATGCCGACCTCCCCATCGGCGTGCACGTCCTGCACGTCGAGAACGGCACGGTGCGCCAGCGCGCCCCCCTGCTCGTGGTCCCCGACCGGCTGGAGCCGGCCGCGCTCATCGAGGACCGCGAATGGGGCCTGGTGACCCAGTTGTACTCCGTTCGCTCACGCGCGTCGTGGGGGCTGGGCGACCTGCGCGACCTCGCCGAACTCGCCGACTGGAGCGCCCGCGACCTCGGGGCGGCCTTCACCGCGGTCAACCCGATCCACGCCACCGGGCCCCTCCCGCCGCTGGAACCCTCCCCCTACCTGCCCGCCAGCCGCCGCTACTCCAGCCCGCTCTACATCCGCATCGAGGACGTCCCCGAATACGCACGGCTGGAGCCGGTCCAGCGCGAGGGCATCCAGCGCCTGGCGCGCCCCTTGCGCGAGCGCGGCCGCACAGCCGACCTCCTCGACCGCGACGCCGTATGGGAGGCCAAGCGCGAAGCGCTCGCCGTGCTCTTCCAGGCACCGCGCTCGCCCGCGCGCGAGGCCGCCTTCCAGTCCTACCTGGAGCGCGAAGGCGCCCCCCTGGTGGAGTTCGCCACCTGGAGCCACCTCGCCGAGGACCACGGTCCCGACTACCGCACCTGGCCCGCCGAACTGCGCGACGTCGCCGCCCACACGGTCGGCGCCGAGGCGCTGCGCCGCTGGCCCGGCGTCGACTTCCACCGCTGGATGCAATGGGTGCTCGACGACCAGCTCGCCGCCGCCCAGGCCGGCGCGCGCACCGCCGGGATGCCCATCGGTATCGTCCACGACGTCGCGCTGGGCGTCGCGCCCGGCGGCGCCGACGCCTGGATGTACCGCGACTTCCTCGCTCCCGGGATCAGTGTCGGCGCGCCCCCCGACGAGACCCGCCCCCAGGGCCGCGACTGGCGGCAGCCGCCATGGCACCCGATCCGCCTGGCCGAACAGGGCTACGCCCCCCTGCGCCAGATCCTGCGCCAGGCGATGCGGCACGCCGGCGGGGTGCGGGTCGACCATGTGGCCGGCCTGTTCCGGCTGTGGTGGGTGCCCGAGGGCGCCCCGCCCGACCAGGGCACCTACGTGCGCTACGACCACGAGGGCACGGTGGGCGCCCTCGCGCTGGCCGCCCGCGAGTTCGGATCCCTCGTGATCGGCGACGACCTCGGCGAGGTCGAGCCCTGGGTGCGCGACCACCTCGCCGAGCGCGGCATCCTGGGCACCTCGGCCCTGTGGTTCGAGCGCGACCCGGGCGGCGTGCCGCGCCGACCCGACGTATGGCGCGGCGCCTGCCTGGCCACCGTGGCCACCCACGACCTGCCGCCGGTGGCCTCCTATCTGTCGGCCGAGCACGTGGAGCTGCGCGACCGGCTCGGGCTCCTGGGACGCCCCGTGGCCGAAGAGCGCGCCGCCGCCGAGGTCCAGGTGGCCGCGTGGTGCGCCGTCCTGGTCGAGCTCGGGCTGCTCGACCCCGGCGCCGACCCGGTGTCGGACCCGGCCCGGGTCGTCGAGGCGCTGCACGCCTACCTCGCCCGCACGCCCGCGCGGCTGATCGGCATCGCCCTGACCGACGTGGTGGGCGACCGCCGCATGCAGAACCAGCCGGGGACCACCGACGAGTACCCCAACTGGCGCATCCCGCTCACCAGCGCCGAAGGCGAACCCGTCCTGCTCGACGAGCTGATGGCCGATCCCCGGCTCAACGACGCCGCCCGGAGGGTGCTGCGCCCGGTCATGGCGCCCGATCGCCCCTCGGCCCAGCACGCCGGCGGCTGACCCAGAGCGCACCGGGGACACCGGGCACAACGGGCCGGGCCCGGGGGGCGCCCCCCGGACCCGGCCCGCTTCCGTGGTCGTGTCAGCCCTGTCCGGAGGCGGCGTCGGTCCGGCGCGCGGCGAGCGCCCGCTCCACCCCGGCACGGCCCTCGATGAGCAGCCGGTGCAGCGCCGGCGCGGGCCGCGCGTCGCGGAGGTAGGCGTCGGTGCGCTCCAGCGTGGCGTCCTCGACCAGCACGCCCGGGTAGGCGGCCTGCGCGAAGGTCTGGGCGAACTCGCCGGTCCAGTCGCGCCACGCCTCGCCCAGCAGGTCGAAGTACGCCTGGGAGTAGGGCCGGTACAGCTCGGCGTGGGCGGGCTCGACCAGGCCGCCGAGGGTCGCGCGGAACTCGGCGTTGGCCATGTCGCCGCTGGAGCGGATGCGGTCCCACGCCTGCGCCTTGGCCTGCGGGGTGGGTATCGCGGCCCGGCAGCCGGCGGCCTGGCGCTCGCCCGTGGCGGTGGGGTCGGACTCCAGCTCCGCGTTGATCTCCTTCTCGTCGGCCCGCCCGTGCACCACCAGGCGCCGGAGCAGCGTCCAGCGCAGGTCGGTGTCGATGGCCAGGCCCTCGACGGTGATCGCGCCGTCGAGCAGCCCCTGGAGCAGCGACAGGTGCTCGGCGCTCACCGCGGAGTCGGCGAAGGCGTGCACGTAGGCCAGCTGGAGGTCGCCGCCGGGTTCGGCCGCCCCGAGCAGGTCGCGCAGCCGGCCCGCCAGCAGCGCGAACCCGGTCTCCTGCCAGTCGGGGTCGGTGTAGGCGTGCAGCGCGACGACGGCCTGGCGCAGCAGCATCTGCGCGACCGACACGTCGCTGACCCCGCCGATGCCGGAGATGACCAGCCGGACGTAGTCGCGGGCGGCCATCTCGGCGTCGCGGGTCATGTCCCAGGCCGCGGCGAAGCACAGGGCCCGCGGCAGCGACTCGCGGATCTCGCCGGCGCCCTCGACGACGGTGCGCAGCGACCGCTCGTCCAGCCGGATCTTGGTGAAGGTGAGGTCGTCGTCGTTGATCAGCACGAGGTCGGGCCGCGCGTGGCCGGCCAGCTCCGGCACCTCCGTGCGCGCCCCCGAGACGTCGAGCTCGATGCGCTCGCGGCGCACGATGCCGTCGCCGGTGCGGTCGTAGAGCCCGATCGCCAGCCGGTGGGAGCGCAGCGTGGGGTGCTCCGGCGCGGCCTCCTGGAGCACCGCGAAGGAGGTGAAGCGGCCGTCGGGGCCGACCTCGAAGTCGGCGCGCATCGTGTTGACGCCCGCGGTCTCCAGCCATTCCCGCGACCAGGCGGACAGGTCGCGCCCGGAGGCGGCCTCCAGCTCGCGGAGCAGGTCGGCGAGCACGGTGTTGCCCCAGGCGTGGCGCTGGAAGTAGGCGCGCACGCCGGCGAAGAACGCGTCGGTGCCCACGTAGGCGACCAGCTGCTTGAGGACCGAGGCGCCCTTGGCGTAGGTGATCCCGTCGAAGTTGACCTCGACCGCCTGCATGTCGGGGATGTCGGCGGCGATGGGGTGGGTGGAGGGCAGCTGGTCCTGGCGCAGCGCCCACGCCTTCTCGACGTTGGCGAAGGTGGTCCAGGCGTCGGTCCACTTGGTGGCGTTGGCCTGGCAGTACACGCTGGCGAACGTCGCGAACGACTCGTTCAGCCAGAGGTCGTCCCACCAGCGCATCGTGACGAGGTCGCCGAACCACATGTGGGCCATCTCGTGCAGGATGGTCTCGGCGCGCCGCTCGTAACGGGCGTCGGTGACCCGCGACCGGAAGACGTAGTCCTCCAGGAAGGTCACGGCGCCGGCGTTCTCCATCGCCCCGGCGTTGAACTCGGGCACGAAGAGCTGGTCGTACTTGGTGAACGGGTACCGCAGGCCGAAGAGGTCGTGGTAGAAGTCGAAGCCCTGCTTGGTGACCTCGATGACGGCGTCGGCGTCGAGGTGCTCGGCCAGCGAGGCGCGGCAGTACACGCCCAGCGGGATGCCGTCGTGCTCGTCGCGCACCACGTGGTAGGGGCCGGCGATGAGCGCGGTGATGTAGGTCGAGACCGGCTCGGTCGCCGGGAAGTGCCAGCGCGCCTTGGCGCCCGCGGGGTCCTCCACGGCCTCGCCCGCGACATCGGGGGCGCTGTTGGAGACCACCTGGTAGGAGGCCGGCGCGAACACGGTCAGCTCGAAGCGCGCCTTCAGGTCGGGCTGGTCGAAGCAGGCGTACATCCGCTGCGCGTCGGAGGTCTCGAACTGCGTGTAGAGGTAGGTCGAGCCGTCGACGGGGTCGACGAAGCGGTGCAGGCCCTCGCCGGTGCGCATGTAGGCGGCGTCGGCCAGCACCCGCAGCTCGTTGGCGGCCTCCAGGCCGGGCAGCGTGATCCGGCCGCCGTCGAACACCTCGGCGGGGTCGAGTTCGCGCCCGTTGAGCTGCACCGCGTGCACACGGGGGGCGGCCAGGTCGATGAAGGTGGCGGCGCCGGGTTCGGCGCTGTCGAAGCGGACGACCGTGCGGGACACGAAGGTCTCGTCGCCGTGCGTGAGGTCGAGTTCCACGTCGTAGGAGGTGACGCTGAGTATGCGAGCGCGCTCGCGTGCCTCGTCACGTGTCAGGTTGCCCGCCACGTCCGCTCCCTTCACGGCCGCCGCCGTTGGCGGCCTCGAATGCTTGCCGCGTCCGATCCTGCCACGCATCCTCGCGGAATGCGGAACCGGGCGCGAAGGTTGAACCTGCCGTATGACCAGGGGGCCATCGCAGTGGGGCTCCCGCTGATCGTGAGGAGATGACCAGGTGAGCGAGCAGACGGGGCGGGTGGACACCGCCGATCTCTGGTTCGACCCGTTGTGCCCGTGGGCGTGGCTGACGTCGCGGTGGCTCCTTGAGGTGGAGAAGGTCCGCCCGATCCGGACCCGCTTCAACGTGATGAGCCTGTCGATCCTCAACCGGGACAAGGAGGACATCCCGCAGAGCTACCGCGACAGGCTCCGGTCGGCCCTGGGCCCGGTGCGCGTGCTGACCGCCGCCGAGCAGCGCTTCGGCAACGAGGTGCTCGGCGCGCTCTACACCGCCATCGGTGAGCGCTACCACGTCCGTGACGAGCCGCGCGAGCTCGCCACGGTGAAAGCGGCGCTGGCCGAGGTCGGGCTGCCCGAGGAGCTGATCGAGTTCGCCGGGAGCGATGAGTACGACGAGCCCCTGAACCGGTCGCACCGCGCCGGCATGGACCTGGTCGGCGAGGAGGTCGGCACCCCGATCATCTCCGTCGACGGCACCGCCTTCTTCGGCCCTGTCGTCACCCCCGCCCCCAAGGGCGAGGCCGCCGGGCGCCTGTGGGACGGTGTGCTCCTCGTCGCGGGCACCGACGGCTTCTTCGAGCTGAAGCGCACCCGCACTCGCGACCCCATCTTCGACTGAGCCCCCCGGACGACCCGATCCCGTCCCCGACCCGAGCAGTGAGGGAGCGGCCATGAGCGCGCCCGACGACGACCGGCGCGTCGAGTTCTTCGACGACGGACCCGACATCCTCCCCGACACCACGGCGGACGAACACGGCGCCGGCTGGGGCGAGTCCCCGGCCGACGACGACAACACCGCCCGGCTCCTGGAGGACCGGCCCCCGCACTGGGGGTGACCCCGGACACCCGCCCCGTGCCGGGCACCGCGGGGGCGCGGCCGAGGCGGGTCCGGCGAGGCCACGCTCGGAGCGGGGGCCGGTGCCGGGCGGTTGCGCGGGCAGCCTAGAATCGGCCGTGGAACATCCGTAGACCCACGTCGAGGTGGAAGTTGAGCAAGCCGACGCAGTCCAAGGCCGGCCCGCTGAGCAAGGACATCGGGATGATCGTGGTGGCGAACATCATCGCCGTCGCCTCGATCGTCCTGTTCGCCGCGATGGGGCTGAGCATCGTGATCGCCGCCAACGGGAGCCTGTAGCCCCAGCCGACCACTGCGCCCGCCCTCGGTGCCCGGCACCGGGGGCGGGCGTCGTCATGAAAGACTTGCCACGTGCGCGTTTACATTGGATCCGACCACGCCGGCTTCGAGCTGAAGGAGCACCTCGTCTCCTGGCTCAAGGAGAACGGCCACGAGGTCGTCGACTCCGGGCCGGCCGTCTACGACGCCGCCGACGACTACCCGCCGTTCGTGCTGCGCGCGGCCGAGGGCGTCGCGGCCGACCCCGGTGCCCTGGGGGTCGTCATCGGCGGCTCCGGGAACGGCGAGCAGATCGCCGCGAACAAGGTGGCGGGCGTGCGCGCCGCGCTGGCGTGGAGCGAGGACACCGCCCGGCTCGCCCGCGAGCACAACGACGCCAACGTGATCAGCGTCGGCGGGCGCATGCACCCGCTCGACGAGGCCACGCGGTTCGTCGAGGTCTTCCTGGCCACGCCGTACAGCGGCGAGTTGCGGCACACGCGCCGCATCGACATGCTCGGCGACTACGAGCGCACGCGCGAACTCCCGCCGCTGCCCTGACGCTGTGTCGATGTCGGCTTGCCCCGCTCTGAAGGACTGGGGTTCATAGCCTTAGCATTCGTGATCACCCGCCGGGGCGGGACGGCGGGTGGTTTTCCATCGGGCGTGTTATGAGCAGACCGAAGTGCGGATTTAGGTCCGACCGAGTTGGGGAATTTTGGCCATTTCGAGGGTTAGGGCTTCGCGAGCCTGACGGAAGCCGCGTTCATTGCCCATACTGGATCTTGACTTCTTCCCCCTCGTAACGAGCGGGATTCCTGCGGCTCGCGCCGCAGGGTTTCCTGCTTCATCGCCGATAGCCCGCCCGGAGTGTTCCGTTGAGGTCTTACACCGGCTCCACAGGCCGAGGCCGCCAGCCCGGCGGCCAGGAGGTTCTTCGCCGCGTTCACATCGCGGTCGTGGGTGGCACCACAGTCGCAGTCCCAGGTTCGGACGCACAGTGGCATCTTCTCTCGCACGGATCCGCAGGCGGAGCACAGCTTGGAGGAGGGGAACCACCGGTCGGCCACCACCAGGCGGCGGCCGTACCAGCCCGCTTTGTAATCCAGAAGATCGCGGAACTCCCGCCAGGCCGCGTCGGAGATGGCGCGGGCCAGTCCAGCGTTTTTCAGCATGTTGCCGACGGCCAGGTCCTCGATCACGATCGTTTGGTTGTCACGAACGAGTCGAGTGGTGATCTTGTGCAAGTGGTCGCGCCTGCGGTCGGCGATACGCGCGTGGATACGGGCGACCCTGAACCGCGCCTTCATCCGGTTCGCCGACCCCTCGCGCTTGCGGGACAGCTTGCGCTGCGCACAGGCCAGCCGGGCTCGGTCTCTGCGCTCGTGGCGGGGGTTGGCGATCTTCTCGCCAGTCGACAGGGTGAGCAACTGGTCCAGTCCCATGTCCACACCCACAGCCGTGCCCGTAGCGGGCAGCGGATCCACAGGCGGGTGTTCGCACAAAAGGGACACGAACCAGCGCCCCGCCGCATCCCGGCTCACGGTGACCGTGGATGGCTTCGCCCCTTCGGGGAGCGGCCGGGACCACACGATGTCCAAGGGGTCGGACATCTTCGCCAGTGTCAGCGACCCGTCGCGGAAGCGGAACGCCGAGGCAGTGTACTCCGCACCGGCCCGGGAGTTCCTCTTGGACTTGAACCGCGGGTATCGGGCGCGTTTGGCGAAGAAGTTGGTGAATGCCCGTTGCAGGTGCCGCAGGCACTGCTGGAGCGGCACCGAGGACACCTCACCGAGGTAGGCGAGTTCGTCGGTCCTCTTCCACGCGGTCAGCATCGCCGAGGTCGCGTTGTAGCCCACGCGCTCCCGCCGCTGCGTCCACGCTTCCGAACGGGCGGCGAGTGCCAAGTTGTAGACCTTGCGCACGCACCCGAAGGTCCGGGCAAGCTCAGCCGCCTGCTCCGGGGTCGGGTAGAAGCGGTACCTGAAGGCTCGCTTCACGTGGGGGGCCATAAAGCACAATCTAGCGTCCCCGAAAGACAAATCAGGGGGAACGGTCGGAGAATTTCCCTGACAGCGATTCGGCGTTCCCCGTCCCGCCTCGAAGGGGTGCGATTCCTCCCCCTGATGAAGCGTGAAGAGGAATCGGGGAACCTCGAATGAGCAACCCCGCGGAATTTTCGGCATGCACACTGGAGGAAAATCGGTTGGCCTCATCCACGGAGCCGAGTGTGCTCCCGCACACAGCGGCTACAGTGCGGGCACGATGAACGCCTCACCCTCCGCAAAGCTCACCCGCCAGGCCCGCTCGCTGTGGCAGCGCGCGGTCGCCCTGCTGCGGCGCAAGGTCCTCTTCCGCTACCGGCTTGTTCTGATCACCCTTGTCCTCCTTGCGGTGGGTATCGGCGTCGGCGCCGTCTGGGGCCCGACCGGGTGGTTCCCGCCGAGCGCGGTCATCCTCAACGTGCTCGCCGGCGGGCTGCTGCTCAAACGTAAGAGCCTCGCCTTCCTGCTGGCCGTGGTGGCGGCGGTGCTGCTGTTCAGCGCCTTCGCGCTCGATTTCGGCCACGTCGGGCCGGGGCTGCTCGTCACCATCGGGGTCACCGCCGTCCTGGCCTACCTGCTCTCCGGCGTGCGCGAGCGCCTGGGCGTCCAGGGGCTGAGCGGCGAGAAGATGCTGCTCGAACTGCGCGACCGGCTGAGCTCCCAGGGCCGCCTGCCCGACCTGCCCGAAGGCTGGGGCGCGACCGCCTTCCTGAGGCAGGCCGGCGGCTCGTCCTTCGGCGGCGACTTCGTGGTGTCCATCCGCCACGGCGACCGCCTGGAACTCGCCGTGGTCGACGTCTCCGGCAAGGGGGTCGACGCCGGGACCCGCGCCCTGCTGCTGTCGGGCGCCTTCGGCGGGCTCATCGGCGCCGTCCCGCGGGCCGAGTTCCTGGCCCACTGCAACGACTACCTCGTGCGCACCTCGGTCGGCGAGGGGTTCGTCACCGCGGTGCACCTGAGCCTGGACCTGGAGAGCGGCGACTACGTCATCGCCTCCGCCGGGCATCCGCCCGCCGTGCAGTACGACCGGGCGGCCGGCTCCTGGTCGACCACCGACGCCAAGGGCGTCGTCCTCGGCGTCATCCCCGAGATGAGCTATGTCCCGGTCAAGGGGCGGCTGCGCCCCGGCGACGCCATCATGCTCTACACCGACGGCCTCATCGAGACCCCGGGGGAGGACCTCGACTCCGGGATCGACCGGCTGCTGGACGTCGCCGGGCGGCTCGTGGGCGAGGGGTTCGGCGCCGGCGCCGAGGAAGTGGTCGACACCCTCAGCAAGGGCAAGAACGACGACACGGCACTCGTGGTGATCTGGCGCTCCTGACCCCCGGTAGGGTCCTGGGGGTGCCAGGCGAGCCAGGGGGTGGCGGCGCATGTCGGAGGACGAGCCCGGCGACGAGCTGACGCGGCTCGTCGAGCGCAACGACCTGACCGGGGTCCGGCTCTGGCTCGCGGAGCATCCGCCCTATGAGATCGCCGACGAACTGTCCCGGATGGACAGCGCCCTGGCCATCATCCCGTTCCGCCTCCTCGACAAGGACCGCGAGCTGGAGGTCTTCGAGGAGCTCGACCCCGTCCACCAGCACGAGATCCTGCTGGGGCTGCGCGGCGCGGCGTTCTCCGAGCTGCTGGAGGAGATGGACCCCGATGACCGGGCCCGGCTCATCGGAGAGGCGCCCGCGAAGATCGCCGCGCGGGCCCTGGCGGGCCTGAGCCCCGCCGAGCGCCGGATGACCGCCGCGCTGCTCGGCTACCCCGAGGGGTCGGTCGGCCGGGTCATGACACCCGAGACCGTCGTGCTCCACCGCGACCTCACGGTCGGCCGCGCCCTGGAGGTCGTGCGCGCCGAGGGGGCCGCCGCCGAGACCGTCTACACCCTGCCCGTGGTCGACGACGGCCGCCGCCTGGCCGGCACGGTGCGCCTCAGCGACCTGGTGGTCAGCGACGACACCACGGAGATCAAGGACATCGTCGACATCCTCGTGCCCCGGGTACGGGCGACGGAGCCCGCCGAGGACGCCGCCCGGCTCATCCAGGAGGCCAATCTCGTCGCGCTGCCGGTGGTCGACTCCGAGGAGCGGTTCCTCGGGCTGCTCACCTTCGACGACGCCCTGGAGCTCATCGAGGCGGCCGACTCCGAGGACATCGCCCGCCAGTCCGGCGCGAGCCCGGTCGCCGGCCACTACGTCGCGGCCACGGTGGTGCGCCTGGCCCGCGCGCGCTCGGTCTGGCTGCTCCTGCTGATCGTCGCCGCGACCCTGACCGTCAACGTGATGCAGGCCTTCGAGGTCACCCTGGAGCAGGTCACGGCGCTCGCGCTGTTCGTGCCCATGCTCACCGGGACCGGGGGCAATGTGGGCTCGCAGTCGGCGACCGCGATCGTGCGCGCGCTCGCCGTGGGCGAGGTCCGCGTGCGCGACCTGCCGCGGGTGGCGTGGAAGGAAGCGCGCGTGGGGCTGCTGCTCGGGCTGATGCTCGCCTGCATCGCCCTGGTCATCGGCACGGCGCTGGTGGGGCGCGACATCGCGGTCGTGGTCGCGGCGTCGGTGGTCGCCATCTGCACGTGGGCCGCCGTGATCGGCAGTTCCATGCCGCTGCTCGCGCGCCGTGCCGGGGTCGACCCGGCCGTCGTGTCGGCCCCGCTGGTGTCCACGCTGGTCGACGCCACGGGCCTGCTCATCTACTTCACCATCGCCCGGACGGTGCTCGGCATCTGATATCCCCGCAGGTTAAGTGACCTCTGATCGGGTATCGCCGTCGGTGACGGCCGACATACGTCGGATGACCGCGGACCAGGGGGGTCGGATGTCCGGACTCGGAGACGCCTTCGACAAGCTCAAGAAGGCGGCGAGCGAGAACAGCGAGAAGGTCGCGGAGGGCGTCGACAAGGCGAAGCAGGTCGCAAAGGAGAAGACCGGCGGAAAGTACGACGACAAGATCGACAAGGCCGGCAGCGCCGCGACCGACTACCTCCGCAAGCAGGCCAAGCAGGACCGGGAGCGCAATCGCCGGTCCGGCGAGGACGACCGTCCATAACCGTTCACCGTGACGGCCCCGGAGCGGATTCCGGGGCCGCCGCGCGGCTGCGCCATGATGATGCGATGCAGCCCTCCGCCGTCCTCCTGGCCCGGATCCGCATGCCCGCCATGTGGGCCGGGACCGCCCTGCTCGCCTTCGGCGGATTCGCCGGCGTCCCGTGGTGGGTCAGCGTCCCGGTGTTCGCCGCCGCCCTCCTCGTCTACCTGCGGATCGGCCGGCCGCGCTGCGAGCCCCGCACCATCCGCCCCCCGGTGCGGGGCCGGTGGATGGCCCTGGCCAGCCCGGTCGACAACGTGCCCAGCCTGGGCGCGCACGCCTACGGACAGACCTACGCGCTCCTGCTCGTGGCCGAGCCCGCCGACGGCTCCCGCCCCGACATCGCGTGGCGGCCGCTGAGCCGCCCGCCGGGCGACTTCCCCGGGTTCGGCCTGCCGGTGCTCGCGCCGGTGAGCGGGGTGGTCGTGCGTGCCTGTGATCGCCGGCGCGACCACCGCAGCCGCAACTCCTGGCCGTGGGTGCTGGGCACGGTGGCCGAGACCGCGCTGCGCGAACTGCGCGGCCCGGCCGGGCTGATCGGCAACCACGTGGTCATCGACGCCGGGGACGGCTCCTACGTCCTGCTGGGGCACCTGCGGCGGGGCTCGGTCGAGGTGGCCGCGGGGCAGCGGGTCGAGGCCGGCCGGCCCATCGCGCGGTGCGGCGCGTCCGGGAGCTGCACCGAGCCGCAGGTACGCGTCCAGCTCATGGACCACCCGTGGCCCCTCGTCGCCGCCGGGCTGCCCTTTCGCTGGGCGGAGGGCGCCGCCGCCGGCCGGCTGACCGGCGGCCTGCCCGAGACGTGGCGGGCGTTCACGGCGTGACGGACGCCGCCCGCGCGCTCCACCGGCCGTCGCGGCGCTCGATGGCGATGGGGTGGCCGAAGCAGGCGGTGACGAGCTTGGTGGTGAGGACGTCGTCGGCCTCGCCCGCCGCGACCACCTGCCCGCCGCGCAGCAGCATGGCGTGCGTGGTCGTGGCCGGCAGCTCCTCCAGGTGGTGGGTCACCAGAACCGTGGCCAGGCCGGGGTGCTCGGACCGGAGGCGGTCGATGCTCGACAGCAGCTGCTCGCGGGCCGCGACGTCGAGCCCCGTGGCGGGCTCGTCGAGCAGCAGCAGGCGGGGCACCGGCATCAGCGCGCGGGCGATGAGGAACCGGCCGCGCTCGCCCTGGGAGAGGGTCGGCCACACGCCGTCGCGCAGCCCGTCGACCCCGAGCGTGGCGATCAGCCGGTCGGCCCGCCGCTCCTGCTCGGGCGTCGGCGACCACCGGGGCGGGACCTCGATGCTTCCGGTCGCGCCGGTCAGCACGGCATCGCGGCCGGTGAGCGCCGTGCGGATGTCGTGGCGGGGGTTGACGTGGCCGATGTGCGCGCGCAGCTCGCGGATGTCGGTGCGGCCGAGCCGGGCGCCGAGGACGCTGACGTCGCCCCGGGTGGGGTGCTGGACCGCGCCGATGAGGCTGAGCAGCGTGCTCTTGCCCGCGCCGTTGGGCCCGATCAGCGCCCAGTGCTCCCCGGGGCGTACGGCCATGCTCACCTGGTCGAGGAGGACCTTGCCGGAGCGGACGAGGTCCACCCGGTCGACGGCGATGATGGGGGTCTGTGCTGCCTCGGTCATCGGATCACCCTACAGTTCGCGTCGGTGTCCGGTGACCCGGGTCCTGAACTGCGCGGATACGGTGGAGTCGGACATCCGGGCGACGCAGGGAAGGAGCCGGCGCAGGTGACCCCGACCGACCGGCCGTGCGGCCTCGTGGTGTGCCGCGGGTGCTGCTGCGGGACCAGGAAGAAGCGCCCCGGCGTCGACCACCGAGGGCAGCTCGAACGGCTCCGCGGCCTGACCGACGGCGAGGGGCGCGACGTCCCCGTGCGCGTGAGCGACTGTCTGGGGATCTGCTTCAAGGCCAACGTCGTGGTGGTGCGGCCCTCGTCGGCGGGGCGCGAGGCCGGCGGCCGCCCGGTCTGGCTGGGCGACTTCACCGAGGACCGGCTCATCGACCGCCTCGACGACTGGATCGCCGACGGCGGCCCCGGCGTGGCCCCGCTGCCGGGGGAGCTGGCCGGGCACGTCACGTCCAAGGACGCCAAGAAGCCGAAGAAGAGCGACCGCAAGAAGGCGAAGAAGCAGGCCGAGCGGGACAGGAAGCGGGACGGGGAGGCGAAGCGCGCCGCGCGCGGGCAGGACGGGCCGCCCCCCTCAGGCGCGGACGCCGCGGAGCGCGCGGGCGAGGAGCGCGGCGGGCGCAAGAAGAAGGACAAGAAGAAAAAGAAGGACAAGAAAAGCAGGAAGCGGAAAGAGAAGAAAGAGAAGAAGGACAAGGGACGCTAGGCACCGGCGGCCGGAAAGGCCGTCCCGGCCGTCGGTGCGCGGCCCGATGCGCCGCTCGGCCGCCCCGTCCCGGGCCCGGCAGCGGGCACATGACAAGGACGCGGGGCGAGCCGCGTGCCCGGCGGCTCGCCCCGCGTCCGATCGTGGGGCCGGTAGGTCCCCGTTCTACTCGGCGACCCCCGCGGCGACGGGCTCGCGCTCGTCCCCGGGGTCGTCGGCGGAACGGATCTCGGTGGCCAGCGGCTTCTCCCGGATGAAGAAGGTCAGCACGAAGCCGACGGCCACGATGGGAACGGCGTAGAGGAAGATCGGCGGCAGCGCGTCGGCGAACGCGTGCACGATGAACTCCCGCACCGGCGCCGGCAGCGCCTGGAGCATCTCGGGCGTGAGCGAGCTGATGCCCGCCTCGCCGCCCTCGAACGCGAGCCCGCCGCCCGCCTGCGCGGGGGCGTCGGCGACCTGGTCGTTGAGCCGGCTGATGAAGACCGAGCCGAACACCGCGATCCCGAAGGAGGCGCCGATCTGCCGGAAGTAGTTGTTCGCCGACGTCGCCGTGCCCAGGTCGCGCGGCGCGGCGCTGTTCTGCACGATCAGCACGAGGTTCTGCATGACCATGCCCACGCCCAGCCCCAGGACGAGCATCCCGGCCGCGTTGTACAGGTAGGGCGTGTCGGCGTCGATCCGCGACAGCAGCACCAGTCCCACCATGATGACGGCCGTGCCGATGATCGGGTAGATCCGGTAGCGGCCGGTCGCGGTGATCAGCCGCCCGGTGGTGATGGTGGCGGTGAGCATGCCCGCCACGATCGGCAGCATCAGCAGGCCGGACTCGGTCGCGGTCGCGCCGTTGACCATCTGCAGGAACGTCGGCAGGTAGGAGATGGTCGAGAACATCGCGATGCCCACGGAGATCCCGACCAGAGCGGTGAGCACGAACTCCCGGTCACGGAACAGCCGCAGCGGGATGATGGGCTCGGCCGCGCGCCGCTCCGCCGGCACGAACAGCGCCGCTGCCGCCACCGCGCCGACCCCCAGGCCGATGATGACCGGGCTGTCCCAGTCGTACTGGGTGCCCCCCCAGCTGGTGAACAGCACGATGCAGACGCTGGCCGCCGCCAGCAGCAGCGTGCCGAGGTAGTCGAGCCGCGGCTTGGGGCCGGAGCGCTCGGGCAGGGTCAGCACCGCCGAGATGACGGCCAGGGCGACCGCGCCCAGCGGCAGGTTGATGTAGAAGATCCAGCGCCAGTCGAGCTGGTCGGTGAACACGCCGCCGAGCAGCGGGCCGGCCACCGACGCGACGCCGAACACGCCGCCGATCAGGCCCATGTACTTGCCGCGCTCCCGTGCCGGCACGACATCGGCGATGACCGCCTGGGCGCTGATCATCAGCCCGCCGCCGCCGATGCCCTGGATCGCGCGGAAGATGATCAGCTGGGTCATGTCCTGGGCGATGCCGCACAGGACCGACCCGATCAGGAAGGTGACGATGGCGAACTGGAACACGACCTTGCGGCCGAACAGGTCCCCGGCCTTGCCGTAGATCGGCATTCCCACGGTCGCCGCCAGCATGTAGGCCGTGACCACCCACGACAGGTGCTCCAGGCCCTCCAGCTCGCCCACGATGGTGGGCAGGGCGGTGGACACGATGGTCTGGTCGAGGGCGCCCAGCAGCATCGTCAGCATGACGCCGAGGAAGACCCAGCCCACCTGCCGCCTGCTCAGTGGGGCCGAACCGGGTAATTGCGCCTGGGCGCTGGTCGAACTCATCGGGTGGTACTCGCTTCCCCTGGTAATTCGTGGCATGCCACATCCCGGCGGCGGACCGGCCGCGTGCGGCCGGTCGTCACAGCTCGCGGGATGTGGCGGTGAACGTCGCTTTGAGGACGTCGAAGACCTGGTCGAACTCGTGGCGCAGGTCGGCGGCGTCGGCGGCGGTGTCCGCGCCGCCGCGGCACTTGACGCGGCGCATGGAGTACCGCATCGCCGTTGTGCCGATGGCCGCGACGATCTGCGGCCGGATGTCGTTCTCGGGATCGTCGCCTAGGCGGGCGGCGACGGCGCCGGCCAGGGCGGTCTCGGCGGCGGCGAAGGACGCCATGACGCGCGGCCCGAGCTGCGGCTCCTTCTGCACGATCCGCTTGAGCATGTGGACCCGGTCGAACAAGGGCTCCGGGTCGTCGTTGTCGGTGACCGGCGACAGGAGGAGGACCTTCAGGTCCTCCAGCAGGTCGCCGGTCGGGCCCCCGTCCGCGAACATTTGGCGGGCGTCGTCGGAGTAGAGCAGCGGGCCGTCGCCGATGAGCGCGTCGTCCTTGGAGGCGAAGTAGTTGAAGAAGGTGCGGGTGGAGACGTTGGCCGCGGCGGCGATGTCGTCGACCGTGACGCTGTCGAGCCCCCGCTCCAGCACCAGGTGCACGGCCGCGCTCTGCAGCGCCTGCCGCGTGGCGAGCTTCTTGCGTTCGCGCAGCCCCACCGACCCCACCTCCCTTCGCGCCCTCCCGCTAATATTGCAGATGATGAAAAAATGCGTCAAACGAATTAATGCGTGATCTGCATCTCCATCGCGGTGTTCGTCGGTATCCGTCGCTCTCCGTCGCGTTCCGTCACGCGCGGGCCTTCTCCTGCGGCGCGAACTGGGTGCGGTGCAGGGCGGTGTACAGGCCGCCGTGCGCGAGCAGCTGCTCGTGCGTGCCGCGCTCCAGGACGCGGCCGTCCTCCAGCACCAGGATCAGGTCGGCCTCGCGCACCGTCGCGAGCCGGTGCGCGATGACCAGGGACGTCCGTCCCCGCAGGGCGGTGGCCAGCGCCTGCTGCACCGCCGCCTCGGACTCGGAGTCCAGGTGCGCGGTCGCCTCGTCCAGCACGACCACCGACGGCGCTTTCAGCAGCAGCCGGGCGATCGCCAGCCGCTGCTTCTCCCCGCCCGAGAGCCGGTAGCCGCGGTCGCCGACCATGGTGTCCAGGCCGTCCGGCAGCGCGTCCAGCAGGGGGCCCAGCCGGGCGGCGCGCATGGCCTCGGCCAGTTCCTCGTCGGTGGCGTCCGGCCGCGCGTAGCGCAGGTTGGCGCCCACGGTGTCGTGGAACAGCTGGGTGTCCTGGGTCACCACGCCGACGGTGTCGCGCACCGAGGCCGCGGTCGCGTCGCGCAGGTCGACGCCGCCGATCCGCACCACCCCCTCGACCGGGTCGTAGAGGCGCGACACCAGGTGGGTCAGGGTCGTCTTGCCCGCGCCCGAGGGGCCGACGAGCGCGACCATGCTCCCGGGCTCGGCGGTGAAGGAGACCCCGCTCAGCACCTGCGCGTCATCGGCCTTCTCGGCCTGCGGCGTCAGCTCCAGCGAGGGCAGCGACGCCTCCTCGGCGGACGGGTAGCGGAACGACACCCCGTCGAAGCGCACCGACAGCGGCCCCTCCGGCAGGTCCCTGGCGCCGGGGCGCTCGTCGATCATGGGCTTGAGGTCGAGGACCTCGAAGACGCGGTCGAAGCTGACCAGCGCCGTCATGACCTCCACGTGGACGTTGGACAGCGCCGTGATCGGCGCGTACAGCCGGGTGAGCAGGGTGGTCAGCGCGACCAGCGTGCCCAGCTCGAAGGCGCCCCCGATCACCAGGTGGCCGCCCACCCCGTACACCACGGCGGTGGCCAGCGACGTGATCAGCCCGATCATGGTGAACAGCAGGCCGCCGAACACCGATTGGGAGATCCCGATGTCGCGCACCCGGGCGGCGCGCTCGGCGAACGCGCCGGACTCCTCGGCGGGCCGGCCGTACAGCTTCACCAGCATCGCGCCGCCCACGTTGAACCGCTCGGTCATGAGCGAGCTCATATCGGCGTTGGTGTTCATGCCGGCGCGCGAGATGTCGGCGAGCCGGCGGCCGATGAACTTGGCGGGCAGCAGGAACAGCGGCACCAGCAGCAGGGCGATGGCGGTGATCTGCCATGAGAGCACGGCCATCGTGGCCACCACGGCCACGGCGGAGATCAGGTTGGACACCACGGACTGCAGCACCGACGTGATCGCCCGCTGGGCCCCCACCACATCGGTGTTGAGCCGGCTGATCAGCGATCCGGTCTGGGTGCGGGTGAAGAAGGCGATCGGCATCCGCTGCACGTGCGCGAACACCTGGGTGCGCAGCAGGTAGATGACGCCCTCGCCGATGCGTGCCGACAGCCAGCGCGAGGTCAGCCCGAGCGCCGCCTCCAGCGCGGCCAGCGCCGCGACGGCCACCGCCAGCCACGTCACCAGGGAGACGTCCTGGCGTGTCACCCCGTGGTCGATGATCGTCTTGAGCAGCAGGGGATTGGCCACCACGATCGAGGAACTCACCGAGGTCGCCAGGAGGAACAGCGCGATCGCCCGCCAGTGCGGGCGGGCGTAGCCGGCGATCCGGCGCACCGTCCCCTTCGGCAGGCGGGTGCCCTTGGTCGCTCCGTCATTGACGAGCGCCCGGTATATGGGCGGTCCACCCATCATCATCGCCGAACCCCGTTTCCTTCATCGCGCGGATCGCTGCACAGCGTCGGAAGCGTCAACACCGGCGGGCGCCTCCGCCTTCCGGCCGTCCACTGAGAGCGCAAAGGCGGTCGGGGCGGGAATACGGGACCAGGGGCCGCGGGTCCGGGCGCCGCGGCCCGGGGCGCGCCCCGGGTCAGAGGGAGCGCGCGAGCCGGCCGAGCGCGGCGCTGGTGGACCGGCCCTCGGTCAGCGGCAGCTCCCACGCCTCGGCCCCGAGGGCGGCGGCGCCGCGCCGCTTGCCGTCGGTGTAGGGGTCACCGGCGGTGAACGCCAGAGCGGCGGGGCCCATCGGGCGCAGCAGCTCGGTGTAGGGCTCCCAGTCGGCCGTCTCAGGCGGCCCGGAGATGATGAAGACCCCGTCGACACAGCGCAGCGACGCCAGCATCTCGGCGCGCTCGATGTCGGGGTTGACCGGCCGCTCCGGGCCCTTCCAGGAGCGCACCCGGGTGTCGTCCTCCACCCCGACGAGCAGCGGCAGGCCGCGGTCGCGGATCGCGGTCAGAAAACGCGCGTGGCCCACGTGCAGCACGTCGAAGGCCCCGGTGACGACGACGGGCGCGCTCGCCGTGTGGGGCCGGGAGAACCACTGGGAGACCAGAGCGGGCACGCGCAGCGGATCGGGATTCGTCATCACGCAACCTTCACGAACGGCTCAAGGGCTCGGTATCGCTCCCGGGCGCGCCCGCGGCGACCGCGCCCTCATCGCCAACATATCCGCACCGGCCACGCGTCGCCCGCCGCGCCCCGCTGGGCGCGGCAGAGGAGAGGACCAGGGGCGGGGAGACCCGGCCGACCTGGCCCTTCGAAAGAGGTGGAGCGGGCGACGGGAATCGAACCCGCACGACCAGCTTGGAAGGCTGGAGTTCTACCATTGAACTACGCCCGCGATGGCGTCAGGGCCCCGGAGTTTCCTCTAGACTCGTGGGGCCGACGGGGATAAGACTACCGTCTCCGGAGCGCGGGTCGTCCACTCTCCGGGCGTCGGCGCACGGTCCACGGGGAGTAGCGCAGCTTGGTTAGCGCGCATGCTTTGGGAGCATGAGGCCGCGGGTTCGAATCCCGCCTCCCCGACGAAATCGCTTGTGGCGCCCGGTGCGGCTCGTGCGCGGGCCCTGAGGGCCCGCATATCTGCCCTAGACTTGGCGTGATCAGCAGGAAAATCGCGAATTCAGTCAGTCCTTCATCAGGCCCCACGGCCCGGTGACCTGTGTCGGCCGGCGGGCTCACGCGTGGATACGCGCACCGCGGGCCGGGCAGTGTCCCGTGCGTGCCGGGCCGTCCCGGACACCAGCCGGAAATCTAGGAGTACCGCCCCGTGAAGACCGATGTCGAGGAGCTCAGCCCGACCCGGGTCAAGCTGACCATCGAGGTTCCTTTCGAGGAACTCGACCACGCCTTCGACGTGACTTACAAGTCGCTCGCCAAGCAGGTCCGGATCAAGGGCTTCCGCCCGGGCAAGGCGCCGGCTCGGCTGATCGACCGTTACGTCGGCCGCGGAGCGGTGATCAGCGAAGCGGTGAACCACGCCGTTCCGGAGCTCTACAACGAGGCCATCCAGAAGGAGGACATCTTCGCGCTCGGCCAGCCCGACGTGGAGGTGACCAAGCTGGAGGACAACGACCAGCTCGCGTTCACCGCCGAGGTCGACATCCGGCCGAAGTTCGAGGTCACCGGGTACGAGGGCATCGAGGTCACGGTCGACGACGCCGAGGCCACCGAGGAGCAGATCGAGGACCAGGTCGGCAACCTGCGCGAGCGCTTCTCCACGCTCGTCGGCGCTGAGCGCCCCGTCCAGAGCGGCGACCACGTCTCGATCGACCTCTCCGCCGCCATCGACGGCGAGAAGCTCGACGACGTGCAGGCCAACGGCCTCTCCTACGAGGTCGGCACCAACACCGTCCTCGAAGGGCTCGACGACACCCTCGAGGGGATGTCCGAGGGCGAGTCCGCGACCTTCGCCACCAAGCTGGTCGGCGGCGAGTACGAGGGCCGCGAGGCCGACGTGACCGTGGCCGTCCACAGCGTCAAGGTCAAGGAGCTTCCGGAGCTCGACGACGAGTTCGCGCAGATGGCGAGCGAGTTCGACACCATCGAGGAGCTGCGCGCCGACGTCCGCTCCCGCCTGGAGCAGGTGCGCCGCCTCCAGCAGCTCTCCCAGGGCCGCGACCGCGCGCTGGAGAAGCTGGTCGACTCCATCGACATCCCGCTGCCCGACTCCGTCATCGACGAAGAGGTCAACCGCCGCCGCGAGAGCCTGGAGCAGCAGCTCACCCAGAGCGGGCTGACCAAGGAGTCCTACCTGGAGTCGCAGGAGCAGACCGAGGAGGAGTTCGAGGAGGAGCTGTCCTCCAGCGCCCGTTCGGCGGTGAAGGCCGGGTTCATCCTCGACCAGCTCGCGCTGCAGGAGGAGCTCTCCGCCGACAACAGCGAGCTGAGCCAGTACGTCGTGGAGCAGGCCCAGCGCATGGGCGTCTCCCCGGACCAGCTCGCCCAGCACCTGGTGGAGTCCAACCAGATCCGGGTGGCCTACACCGAGGTCGTGCGGGCCAAGGCCATGGACCTCGTGCTGCAGAAGGCGCGGATCACCGACGAGTCCGGCAACGTCGTCGAGCAGGAGGCCCCTGAGGCCGCGGCCGCCGAGGCCGAGGTCGCCGACGAGGCCCCGGCCGCCGACGCCGAGGACACGCCCGCCGAGGCCGAGCCTGAGGCCGCGGCCGACGGCGGGACCGCCGCCGAGGACAAGGACAAGTAGGCCGGCCGGCGACAGCGGACCGGGCCGCGCACCGCGCCGGTCCGGGCGGCACGCCGCGCCACGTGATAAGGCGCCGGTGGGGGACCATCCCACCGGCGCCTTTCGCGGTCTCGGCGCGGTCCGCCGCACCGGGGGCGCGCCACCCCGCCGGGAGCCTGCGCCAACAGCGAACACCCCTGTGAGCGCGCCCCAGCGGCCGTTCCCCCGCGCTAGTGTGATTTGACGGGACGAACCTCCGAGTGACCGCTCAAGGCGAAAGCAGGTGCCAGGGTGACCGAACAGCCTTTCACAGGCGTTCTCGACGAGATCCGCGCGGCGGGGGAGACCCCGCAGCCGACCGTCATCGAGCAGACCGCGCAGCGCTTGCTGCGCCAGCGCATCATCTTCATCGCCGATGAGGTCAACGACGCCATGGCCACCCGGGTGGTGGGCGACCTCCTGCTCCTCTCGGCCGAGGACCGCAAGCGCGACATCTCGCTCTACGTCAACTCGCCCGGCGGCTCCGTGACCGCCGGAATGGCGATCTACGACATCATGCAGTACATCCCGAACGACATCGCGACCGTCGGCATGGGGCTCGCCGCCTCGATGGGACAGGTCCTGCTCTGCGCCGGCACCCCCGGCAAGCGCTATGCGCTCCCGCACGCCCGCGTGATGATGCACCAGCCCTCGGCCGGTGTCGGCGGTACCGCCACCGACATCCGCATCCGGGCCGACGACCTGGTCTACGTCAAGGGCGCGCTCCTCGACATCATCGCGCACCACACCGGGCAGACCCGCGAGCAGATCGAGAAGGACGCCGACCGCGACCGCTGGTTCGCCGCGGAGCAGGCCAAGGAGTACGGCTTCGTCGACGAGGTCGTCGGCAGCCTCCAGCAGATCAACGCCGGCTGAGGCGCCCGCCGGCGCGTTCCATGGCCTGTACCTCCGACGAGTCAGCTTGAAAGGCGAAAGTTCCTGACATGAGCATTATCGGCAATTCACCCGCCAGCGCGTACGGAATGGCCCAGCAGCCGGCGCAGGCGCGGTACGTGATGCCCTCCTTCGTTGAGCGGACCCAGTACGGCATCAAGGAGATGAATCCGTACAACAAGCTTTTCGAAGAGCGCATCATCTTCGTCGGGGTGCAGATCGACGACACCTCCGCGAACGACATCATGGCGCAGTTGATCACGCTGGAACAGATCGACGCCGACCGCGACATCCAGATGTACATCAATTCCCCCGGCGGTTCGTTCACGTCGCTGATGGCGATCTACGACACCATGCAGTTCGTCCGCCCCGACATCCAGACGACCTGCATCGGGCAGGCGGCGACCGCCGCCGCGGTGCTGCTCGCGGCCGGGACCAAGGGCAAGCGGCTGATGCTCCCCAACGCCCGCCTGATCGTCCAGCAGCCGGCCACCGAGGCCACCTACGGCCAGGTCACCGACCTGGAGCTACAGGCTCGCGAGATCATGCGGATCCGTGACCAGATGGAGAACGTCCTGGCCCGCCACACCGGCCAGGACAAGGACACGATCAGCCGCGACATCGAGCGCGAGAAGGTCTTCACCGCCGAGGAGGCCGTGAAGTATGGGCTGGTCGACGACATCCTGCCGTACCGCAAGACGTCGCTCCAGTCCTCCCAGCCCGCGTCCACGAAGTAGGCGCGCGGGTCCGCCGCCGTTCGGGCCGGGCCGGGGGATCACACGCCGGGGGCCCCGGAGTGGTGAAGCCGGTCCGGTTCTTCGCTTAGGCTCGGATGAAGGACGCACAGATCGCCCCGCCCTCGGGCACATCGGGAGCGCATATCCTGCAAAAGCGGTAGCTTGCTCTGGTAGAGGGCACGTCATCCGTCGCACGGCGCGCCGGGTGGACGATGACGGGGTGGCCTACGTTTTAAGGAGTAGCTGGGTGGCACGCATCGGCGACGGTGGAGACCTGCTGAAGTGCTCGTTCTGCGGCAAGAGCCAGAAGCAGGTGAAAAAGCTCATTGCCGGTCCCGGCGTCTACATCTGCGACGAGTGCATCGATCTGTGCAACGAGATCATCGAAGAGGAGCTGGCGGACGCCACTGAGCTGAAGTGGGACAGCCTGCCCAAGCCCCGCGAGATCTACGAGTTCCTGGACTCCTACGTGATCGGGCAGGAGCAGGCCAAGAAGGCGCTGTCGGTGGCGGTCTACAACCACTACAAGCGCGTGCAGTCCGAGACGGACCGGCCGCGCGAAGAGGACGTGGAGATCGCCAAGTCCAACATCCTCCTCTTGGGCCCCACGGGTTCGGGCAAGACACTCCTCGCGCAGACGCTCGCCAAGATCCTCAACGTCCCGTTCGCCATCGCCGACGCCACCGCGCTCACCGAGGCGGGCTACGTGGGCGAGGACGTCGAGAACATCCTGCTCAAGCTGATCCAGGCGGCCGACTACGACGTCAAGAAGGCCGAGACCGGGATCATCTACATCGACGAGGTCGACAAGGTCGCCCGCAAGAGCGAGAACCCGTCGATCACCCGCGACGTCTCCGGCGAGGGCGTCCAGCAGGCGCTGCTGAAGATCCTGGAGGGCACCACCGCCAGCGTCCCCCCGCAGGGCGGGCGCAAGCACCCCCACCAGGAGTTCATCCAGATCGACACCACCAACGTGCTGTTCATCTGCGGTGGGGCCTTCGCCGGGCTGGAGAAGATCATCGAGTCCCGGGTGGGCAAGCAGGGCATGGGCTTCAACGCCGTGCTGCGGCCGGCCGACGAGGACTCCGCCGACGGCTTCTCCGAGGTCATGCCCGAGGACCTGCTGAAGTTCGGGATGATCCCGGAGTTCGTCGGCCGGCTCCCGGTCATCACCAGCGTGCACAACCTCGACCGCGCGGCGCTGATCCGGATCCTCACCGAGCCGCGCAACGCCCTGGTCAAGCAGTACCAGCGCCTCTTCGAGCTCGACAACGTCGAGCTGGAGTTCACCGAGGACGCCCTCGACGCCATCGCCGAGCAGGGCATCATCCGGGGGACCGGCGCGCGCGGGCTGCGCGCCATCATCGAGGAGGTCCTGCTCTCGGTGATGTACGAGGTGCCCAGCCGCGAGGACGTCGGCCAGGTCATCATCACCCGCGAGGCCGTGCTGGAGCACGTCAACCCCACCATCGTGCCGCGGGCCAAGCTGAGCCCCGAGCGCGAGGAGAAGAGCGCCTAGGGCGTGCGCCCAGGGCGGCGCGTCCGCCCACACGCGAAAGGGCCCCCGCGCGCGGGGGCCCTTTCGCGTGTCCGGCGTGTTCCGTCCGGTCTACTCGCCCATGACCTCGGCCATGCGGTTGATGTCGGCCTGCTGCTCGACCATCACGTCCGCGGCCATCTTCAGCGCATCGGGGTGCTTGCCCGAGGCGACCTCGTCCTCGGCCATGCTGATGGCGCCCTCGTGGTGGGCGGTCATGAGTTCGACGAACAGCTCGTCGAAGTCGGCGCCGTCGGCGTCCTCCAGGTCGGTGAGCTCGTCCTCGGTGGCCATGCCGGGCATCTCGGAGTGGTCGAGGTTCACCGGGCACTCGCTGTCGCCGCCGTGGTGGCCCTCCTCGCTCGGGCCGTTGGCACAGAACCCCTGGTGGTTGGGGTTCTCTTCAGCGGGGCCGTAGACGTTGGTGTCGAGCCAGCCCTCCATGGCCTCGATCTCGGGGCCTTGGGCGGCGCCGATGCGCTCGGCGATGAGACCGAGGTCGTCGTTGTCCATGCGGTCCTCGGCGAGGTCGGTCATGCGGACGGCCTGGCCGTGGTGCTCGATCATCATCAGCATGTACTCGACGTCGGCTTCGTTGTGTTGGATGGTCTCCGACGCGGCGTCGATCTGGTCCTGGGAGGCCGGCGAGGCGGATTCGCCCGGGGCGCCGGGGGCCAGGACGGGCGGGCCGTCGGCGGACTCCGTCGAGGAGCAGGCCGTTGCTCCGGTGAACAGGACGGCGGCTCCCGCCGCCAGAACCCAGCGCCGCACAGGGGCTCCTTCCAGCAGGGTCGTCGAAGCGGCCTCGTGAGCCGCTCTCCGTTGTCTACTCAGTCGGATGGTGGTTTGTCCAGTATGACGCTGATCTTGTGATCATCACGCAGCGTGTTTCCCTTGTTTGATTCGGCCGTTGATCTGGCCTTATGTCGCTTATTGTGCGTTTTGTGTTATTCGCGGCTGGTCATCCCTTCGTGGGGAAATGTATGTTCCTTCTGTTCAGACGGTGTGTACCGAGGAGGAACCCCCACATGCCGACATCCCCCGCGGCGTCCACGAGACGCCGGACAAGGCGCCGACTGCGGAACGCGGCCGTGGCCCTGCTGTCGACCGCCGCTCTGGGCGCGTCCCTGCTGTCGCCGGCCGCGGCGAACGCGCAGACGCCGCCCGACGAGATCGACAAGAGCGACAACATCGACCTGGTCGCGAACCTGCCCAAGCCCGAGGGCTTCGACGTCAGCAACTCCGACCTGGCCTTCACCGGCGATCACGTGATCGTCGGCAACTACAACGGCTTCGTGATCCACGACGTCTCCGACCCCGAGGCCCCGGAGATCAGCAGCGCCGTGCTGTGCGAGGGCGGCCAGGGCGACGTGTCGGTCAGCGGCGACCTGCTCTACTACTCCGTGGAGTACCCGCAGGTCAACGAGGAGTGCGGCTCGGGCGAGAGCACCGCCGAGGACCCCGATGCCTTCGAGGGCATCCGGATCTTCGACATCTCCGACAAGACCAGCCCCGAGTACATCGCGGCCGTGCCCACCGACTGCGGCTCGCACACCAACACCCTGCTCCAGGGCGAGGACAGCGACTACATCTACGTCTCCTCCTACGCCCCCTCCGAGCGGTTCCCCAACTGCCGGCCGCCGCACGACAAGATCTCCATCATCGAGGTCCCCAAGGACGACCCGACGTCGGCCGCCGTGGTCAGCCAGCCGGTCCTGTTCCCGGAGGGCGGCAACCACGACCAGGACAACCTGCTGCGTCCCACCGAGGGCTGCCACGACATCACCGTCTTCCCGGCCAAGGACATCGCCGCCGGAGCCTGCATGGGCGAGGGCGTGCTGATGGACATCAGCGACCCGCTGAACCCGGTGGTCACCGAGACCGTGCGCGACGACAATTTCGCGTTCTGGCACTCGGCGACCTTCACCAACGACGCCAAGGCCGTCATCTTCACCGACGAGCTCGGCGGCGGCGGCGCGGCGACCTGCAACGAGGAGACCGGCCCCGAGCTGGGCGCGGACGCGATCTACACGCTCAAGGGCAGGAAGAACCCCGAGCTGACGTTCGCCAGCTACTTCAAGATCGACCGGCACCAGTCCGACACTGAGAACTGCGTGGCCCACAACGGCTCGCTGATCCCGGTGCCCGGGAAGGACTACTTCGTGCAGTCCTGGTACCAGGGCGGCGTGTCGATCATCGACTTCAACAACCCGAGGGAACCGCGCGAGATCGGCTACTTCGACCGGGGCCCCGTCTCGGAGACGGAACTGGTCCGCGGCGGCACCTGGTCGGCGTACTACTACAACGGCTACGTCTACTCCTCGGAGCGGACCCGCGGGTTCGACGTGCTGAGGCTGGACGACCGCCGCCTGCGCGGTGCGGAGCGCGTCACCTTCGACGAGTTCAACCCCCAGAACCAGCCGCAGTACCGGGGCCGCTGACCCCGTCCGCGCGGCCGCGGGCCACGGTGCCGCCGACGGCGCCGTGACCCGCGGTTTCCGGGCGCCATCCGCGCTACGCTCAGCCGGACGCCCCGGTGCTTTTACCTGTTTTCGGTGTGTATCGGAAAAGAGGAGACCACATGCCGACATCCCCTAGCCCGGAACGGCGGCGCGGGCGCCGCCGGTTCGGGCGCATGAGCCTGGCCGCGGCCGGCGCGGCCGTCATGGTCGCGTCCCTGGCACCGGCGGCCGGTGCCCAGACCGCGGCCGACGACGTGATCACCAGCGACAACGTCGAACTCGTCGCCAACCTGCCCAAGCCGGCGCCCTTCGACAACGAGGCCGCGTACAACTCCGACCTGGCGTTCTCGGGCGACTACGCCATCGACGGGAACTACAACGGCTTCGTCATCTACGACATCTCCTCGCCCGAGGAGCCCGAGGTCGCCTCCACGGTGCTGTGCGAGGGCGGCCAGGGCGACGTGTCGGTGAGCGGCGACCTGCTGTACTTCTCGGTGGACTACCCGCGGGAGTCCGACGAGTGCGGGGCCCCCGCGAGCACCCCGCAGAACGCCGACGCCTTCGAGGGCATCCGCGTCTTCGACATCTCCGACAAGTCCGACCCGCAGTACGTGGCCGCGGTGGACACCGACTGCGGCTCGCACACCAACACCCTGGTCCCCGGCGAGGACAGCGACTACGTCTACGTGTCGTCCTACAGCCCGTCGGACCTGTTCCCCAACTGCAAGCCGCCGCACGACAAGATCTCCATCGTCGAGATCCCCAAGGACGACCCCGCCTCGGCGGCCCTCGCGGCCGAGCCGGTGCTGTTCCCCGACGGCGGCAACCCGTCCGGCACCCCGTCGCGCGAGACGTCGGGCTGCCACGACATCACCGTCTTCCCCGAGAAGGACCTCGCGGCGGGCGCGTGCATGGGCGACGGGATCCTGATGGACATCAGCGACCCGCTGGACCCGGTGGTCACCGAGACCGCGCGCGACGACAATTTCGCGTTCTGGCACTCGGCGACGTTCACCAACGACGCCAAGGGCGTCATCTTCACCGACGAGCTGGGTGGCGGCGCCGGCGCGGTCTGCAACGAGGAGACCGGGCCCGAGAGGGGCGCCGACGCGATCTTCACGATCAAGGGCAAGAAGGACCCGGAGCTCCGGTTCCAGAGCTACTTCAAGATCGACCGGCACCAGGGCGACACCGAGAACTGCGTGGCGCACAACGGCTCGCTGATCCCCGTTCCGGGCCAGGACTACTTCGTGCAGTCCTGGTACCAGGGCGGCGTGTCGATCATCGACTTCAACAACCCGAGGAGGCCGCGGGAGATCGGCTACTTCGACCGTCCGCCGTTCTCGGAGACCGAGAACGTCCTCAGCGGCTCGTGGTCGGCGTACTACTACAACGGCTACGTGTACTCCTCCGACATCCAGCAGGGCTTCGACGTCCTGAAGCTGAACGACCGGAGGCTGCGCCCGGCCGAGCGCGTCACCTACGACGAGTTCAACCCGCAGAGCCAGCCCCGGTACTCGCGGGGCGGCTGACCAGCGGCTGAAGGGCGGCCCCCCGCGCAGCGGGGGGCCGTTTCCGCTTTCTCTGAGTGATATGTGCAGGTAGAAGGGCGGGAAATTGTAAATTCCGGGTTATTGCGATAGGTCGCTCTGTACAACCGACTTGGCAAATGTGTAGTTTGTGGGTGTTTTGGTCCGCGTCGGAATGAGGAGTGCCAGTGCCGACATCCCCCGCGCCGTCGCAGAGACGGCGAACCCCGCACCGCGCCGGACTCGCCGGTGCCGCGATCGCCGGCCTCGTGCTGAGCCTGGTCCAGGCGCCGGCGGCGCTCGCCGACGCCAACCCGCCGGGTGAGGGCACCAGCAGCGACAACATCACGCACCTGGCGAACATCCCCAAGCCCTCGCCGGTCGACGGCACCAACTCCGACCTGGCGTTCACCGGTGACTACGCCATCGGCGGCAACTACGACGGCTTCGTCATCTACGACATCTCCACCCCCGCCGAGCCCGAGATCACCGCCACGGTGCTGTGCGAGGGCGGCCAGGGCGACGTGTCGGTGAGCGGCGACCTGCTCTACTTCTCGGTGGACTACCCGCGGGAGTCGGACGAGTGCGGGGCGCCCGAGAGCAGCCCGACCGACGCCGACGCGTTCGAGGGCATCCGGATCTTCGACATCTCCGACAAGGCCAACCCCCAGTACGTGGCCGCGGTGCGCACCGACTGCGGCTCGCACACCAACACGCTCCTGCCGGGTGAGGACGGGGAGACCGACTACATCTACGTCTCCTCCTACGCGCCCTCCGAGCGCTACCCGAACTGCCGGCCGCCGCACGACAAGATCTCCATCATCGAGGTCCCCAAGGACGACCCCGCCTCCGCCGCGATCGCCGCGGAGCCCGTGCTGTTCCCGGACGGCGGCAACCACGACCAGGACAACCTGCTGCGTCCCACCGAGGGCTGCCACGACATCACGGTCTTCCCGAGCAAGGACATCGCGGCGGGCGCGTGCATGGGCGACGGCCTGATCCTGGACATCGCCGATCCGCTGAACCCCACGATCATCGACCAGGTGCGCGATGAGAATTTCGCGTTCTGGCACTCGGCGACCTTCACCAACGACGCCAAGGGCGTCCTGTTCACCGACGAGCTCGGCGGCGGCGGCGCGCCGACCTGCACCGAGGAGATCGGCCCCGAGCGCGGCGCCAACGCCGTCTACAGCCTCAAGGGCGGCAACAGCCCCGAGCTGTCGTTCGAGAGCTACTTCAAGATCGACCGGCACCAGGGCGACCAGACCTGCGTGGCGCACAACGGCTCGCTGATCCCGGTGCCGGGCAAGGACTTCTTCGTGCAGTCCTGGTACGAGGGCGGGGTCTCGGTCATCGACTTCAACGACCCCGCGAACCCGGTCGAGATCGGCTACTTCGACCCCGACCCGCGGGTCGACCCGGAGGCGTTCGGGGGCGACACCTGGTCCACGTACTACTACAACGGCCACGTGTACTCCTCCGACATCGTCCGCGGCCTCGACGTGCTCAAGATCGACGACGACCGGCTGAAGGGGGCCGAGCGCGTCACCTACGACGAGTTCAACCCGCAGAGCCAGCCCGTCTACAGCCCCGGCAGGGGCTGACCGGCCCGTTTCCGGACGGCCCGCGGGGGAGCGCCTCCGCGGGCCGTCCGGCCCGCCGGGGTCCGGAGCCGGGGGCGGCACGCCGCCCGGTCGGCGACCGCCTAAGCTGAAGGGCGCAACCGACATGCCCCGACCTCCGGAGTACCGTGACCACCAACCCCGACTACCGAGCTGTGGAAGAGTCCATCCTCGCCCGCACCGGTGAAGCGTTCGCCAATCCGACTCTGGAGCGCATCGCCGGGCTGATGGACCTCCTCGGGCAACCGCAGCGCGGGTTCCGGGCGATCCACGTCACCGGGACCAACGGCAAGACCTCCACGGCGCGGATGATCGACGCGCTGCTGCGCGAGCGCCGTCTGCGGGTCGGCCGTTACACCAGCCCGCACCTGCACACCATGCGCGAGCGCATCGTCGTCGACGGCGAGCCCGTCTCCGAGGAGCGGTTCGTCGCGGCCTATGAGGACATCCGCCCCTACATCGAGATGGCCGACGCCGCCGATGAGATCCCGCTGTCCTACTTCGAGGTGCTGACGGCCCTCGCCTACTCGGTCTTCGCCGACACCCCGGTGGACGTCGCCGTCGTCGAGGTCGGCCTGGGCGGCACCTGGGACGCCACCAACGTGATCGACGCCGACGTCGCCGTGGTGACGCCCATCTCGATCGACCACACCCGGCTCCTGGGCGACACCGTCGAGGACATCGCCGTGGAGAAGGCCGGCATCATCAAGCCGGGCTCCATCGCGGTGCTGGCCCAGCAGCCGCTTCCGGCCGCCGAGGTGCTGATGCGCCGGGCCGGCGAGGTCGGCGCGCGGGTGGCCCGCGAGGGGCTGGAGTTCGGGGTGGCCCACCGCGACCTCGCGGTGGGCGGCCAGCGCATCGCGCTCAAGGGCCTGCGCGGCGGCTATGAGGACGTCCCGCTGCCGCTGTTCGGCGCCCACCAGGCGGGCAACGCCGCGGTGGCGGTCGCCGCCGTCGAGGCGTTCGCGGCGCCGGGCGAGGGCGACGACCGGCTCGATCCCGATCTGGTGGCCGCCGCGCTGGCCGAGGTGGAGTCGCCCGGCCGGCTGGAGATCGTGCGCACCGGCCCCACCGTCCTGGTCGACGCCGCGCACAACCCCGCCGGCATGGCAGCATCGGCGGCCGCGGTCGAGGAGGACTTCGGGTTCACCCGGCTGGTGGGCGTGCTGGCGGTCATGGCGGACAAGGACATCGAGGGCATCCTCGAACCCCTGGAGCCGCTGCTCGACGAGGTGGTGGTCACCCGTAACTCCTCGCACCGCAGCCTGGCCCCCGACGACCTCGCGGCCGCCGCCGCCGCGGTGTTCGGCCCCGACCGCGTGCGCACGGCCGCGCGCATGGACGACGCCATCGACACCGCCCTCGCCCTCGCCGAGGAGCACGGCGAGCCGAGCGGGGCGGGCGTCCTCATCACCGGCTCGGTGGTCACCGCCGGCGACGCCGCCCACCTGATCAAGGGGGAGTGACGATGCGGACGATCTGCGCCGTCGTGCTGGCGATCGAGGTCATCGTCATCGGACTCGCCGTGCCGGTCGCCATCCAGCTCGGCGGGTACCCGCCGGCGCTGGCCGGAGGGGTGTGGGGCGGACTGGCGGCGGCGGCCCTGGTCCTGGCGGCCCTCCAGCGCTACGCCTGGGCCCACTACGCGGGGTGGGCGCTCCAGGCGGCGTTCCTGGCGAGCGGGTTCCTGGTGCCCGGGCTCGCGGTGCTGGGCGTCGTCTTCACGGCGCTGTGGATCGCCGGCGTCCTCCTGGGCCGCCGCACCGACGCGATGAAGGCGGCGCACGGCGAGCCCGCCGGGCGATAGGGTTTTCCCGCCGATCGGCACTTCGAAACCCGTGAACCGAGGAGTACCACCGTGGAGCGCACTCTTGTCCTCATCAAGCCCGATGGCGTACGGCGCAACATCATCGGCGACGTCATCGCGCGCATCGAGCGCAAGGGCCTGAAGATCGTCGCCCTGGACCTGCGCACGCTCGACGCCGACACCGCGAAGACGCACTACGAGGAGCACGCGGCGCGGCCGTTCTTCGAGTCGCTGGTGGAGTTCATCACCGGCGGCCCGCTGGTGGCCATGGTGGTCGAGGGCGAGCGGGCCGTCGAGGCGTTCCGCGCCCTGGCCGGCGCCACGGACCCGGTCGCCGCGGCCCCGGGCACGATCCGCGGCGACTTCGCCCTCGAGGTGCAGCAGAACATCGTGCACGGGTCCGACTCCACCTACTCCGCCGAGCGCGAGATCAGGCTGTTCTTCCCGCACCTGGAGTCCTGAGCGGGACCTTGGCAAGGTGGCGCGCCGGGCTTCGCCCGGCGCTTTTTTGCTCTCCGGTCATGACAATGAATCGGTGTGTTGCGTAACGACATGACTGCGCAGCGTTACGATACGAGTACTGAATCCGCATCCGTGCTGGAACGAGTCCGTATTGACCGCCCCGTGGGTGCCACACCCGTTTTGCTGCCGCTGAGGACGTTCCATGACCAATAACCTCGCTTTTCTCGGCCGCGACATGGCGGTCGACCTCGGGACCGCGAACACGCTGGTGTACGTGCGCGGCCGCGGCATCGTGCTGAACGAGCCCTCGGTCGTCGCGGTCAACACCGCCACGGGCAAGATCGTGGCGGTCGGCATCGAGGCGAAGCAGATGATCGGCCGTACGCCCAGCAACATCACCGCGGTCCGGCCCCTCAAGGACGGCGTCATCGCCGACTTCGAGATCACCGAGCGCATGCTCCGGTACTTCATCCAGAAGATCCACCGCCGCCGGCACTTCGCCAAGCCGCGCATCATCGTGGCCGTTCCCAGCGGGATCACCTCGGTCGAGCACCGGGCGGTCAAGGAGGCCGGCTACCAGGCGGGGGCGCGCCGGGTCTACATCATCGAAGAGCCCATGGCCGCGGCCATCGGCGTCGGCCTGCCCGTGCACGAGCCCACCGGCAACATGGTCGTCGACATCGGCGGCGGCACCACCGAGGTCGCGGTCATCTCCATGGGCGGCATCGTCACCTCGCAGTCCATCCGCGTCGGCGGCGACGAACTCGACCAGGCGGTCATGAACTTCGTCAAGAAGGAGTACTCGCTGATGATCGGCGAGCGCACGTCGGAGGAGCTGAAGGTCGCGATCGGGTCGGCCTGCCCCACCGGGGAGGACGAGCTGCACGCCGAGGTGCGCGGGCGCGACCTCGTCACCGGCCTGCCCAAGACCGTGGTGATGTCGGCCGCCGACGTCCGCCAGGCCATCGAGGAGCCCGTCACCACCATCATCGACGCCGTCCGCACCACCCTCGACAAGTGCCCGCCGGAGCTGTCCGGCGACATCATGGACCGCGGGATCGCCGTCACCGGCGGCGGCGCCCTCCTGCGCGGCCTCGACTACCGGTTGCGCCACGAGACCGGCATGCCCATCCACGTCGCCGAGAACGCGCTCGACTCCGTGGCGATCGGCTCGGGCACCTGCGTGGAGAACTACGAGCGACTCAACCAGGTGCTCGTCCCGGATCGGCGGCGCTGATGCTCCCGCGCGGTACCTCCCGGGCGCGGATCGTCCTGGGCGCCCTGGTCCTGGTGGCGGCCGGCCTGGTCGTCATCGACGCCCGCGACAGCGAGAACCCCGTGAGCGCCCACGCCCGCGACGCGGGCGAGGCCGCGTTCCGGCCGCTGTCCGCGGGCGTATCGGCGGTATCGGGCCCCGCGGCACTCGCCTACGGCGCCTTGGCCGCCGCCCCGCGCGCGGCCGAGCGCATCGGTGAACTGGAGGGGCGCAACAAGGAGCTGGCCGCCGAACTGGCCGCCCTGGAGCGCGACGGCACCCGGTCGCGGGAACTCGCCGACCTGCTCCAGCTGTCCGGGCTGGGCGGCTATGAGATCGTGCCCGCCCAGGCCGTCACGCGGTCGGGGCCCCGCGGCTACGCCGACTCCATCACCCTGGACGTCGGCACCCGCGACGGCGTGCGGCCCGACATGACCGTGCTCAACGGCGACGGGCTGGTCGGCAAGGTGACCCGCGCCGGCCGCACCACCTCGACCGTCCTGCTCGTCACCGACCCCGGCTCCTCGGTCGGGGCCCGGCTGGAGGGCTCGCACAAGATCGGGGTGGCCGAAGGCACCTCGGGGACCGTCGGCGACGGCCGGCTGCTGCGGTTCGAGCTCATGGACGCCGACACCGAGATCGTCAAGGGCACCCGGATCGTCACCATGGGCTCGCACGACGGCGCCCCGTTCGTGCCGGGCGTCCCGATCGGCACCGTGGACAACATCGAGCAGACCCCCGGGGCGCTCAGCCGCACCGCCGGGATCGCCCCCATGGTCGACATCGGATCGCTCGACATCGTGGGGGTGGTGGTCGGCGGCCCGAAACGGGATCCCCGCGACTCCGTCCTGCCGCCCCGCCCTGACGTGCCCAAGAGCAAGGACGACAGGGGCAAGGACAAGGACGACCGGAACGACGACGGCGCCGGACGGGGCCGCGGCGCCGAGGGCAGGGGTGCCGAGGACAGGGGCGCCGAGGGCAGGGGCGAGCGCGGCCGCGACGAGGACACCGCCGACCCGGCCACGGGCCGCACCGGCGGCGGCACCCGCGACGAGTCGGAGGAGACCGGTCCGCCGCCGCCGGCCGGCGGCACCGAGGACCAGGTCGGGCCCGGTGCGGGCGGGGAACGGGGGACCACATGAAGGGCTCGGTGAGCGTGCTCGCCATCGTCCTGGCGGTCGTCGTCCAGGCCGCGGTGCTGAACCGGATCCCGCTCCCGGGCGGCGCGGCCCCCGACCTCGTCGTGCTGGCCGTCACCGCCGTCGCGCTCTACTGCACCCGCATCGCCGGCGCCGTCGCCGGGTTCGCGGCGGGCCTGGCGATGGACGTGCTGCCGCCCGCCGACAGCGAGATCGGGCGCGGCGCACTCGTGCTCTGCCTCGCCGGGTACCTCATCGCCGCCAACCGCGCCTCGGAGAAGCGCGAGGGCCTGCACCCCTACGCCACCGCCGCCATGGCCACGCTCGGCACCGCGCTGGTGTACGCGTTCGCCGGGGTGGTGCTCGGCGACCCGCGGATCACCTTCGGCGGCGTCGTGGTGGGCACGTCCCTCACCCTGCTGCTGACCATGGTCATCAGCCCACTCGTGCTCGGGCCCCTGGGGGCGATGCTGCGCCGGACCGCACGCGACCCCTACGCCGACTTCGCAACGCCGCCGTGGACCACCGGAGGGGTGGGCAGATGAGGAAGTGGATCGGGAAGTGGAGACGCGTGCGGGCCGACCGGGCCGAGGTGCCGCTGCTGCTCCGGCGCCCCGGCCGCGGCGGCATGCTCGCCGCCCAGATCCTGGTCATCGCCCTGTTCGCCACCCTGGTCGGACGCATGTGGTACCTCCAGGTCCCGATGGCCGACCACTTCCGCGAACTCGCGGAGTCCAGCCACAACCAGACCCTCATCGTCCCGGCCACCCGCGGCCAGATCCTCGACTCGGTCGGGCGGCCCCTGGTGCGCAACCGCACCGAGCTGGTGGTGTCGGCGGACTACCACACCCTGACCTCGCAGGACGACGGCGGCGACGCCGTCCTGCGCCGGCTGTCCGACGTGATGGACATTCCGTTCCAGGAGCTGCGGCAGCGCACCCGGCTGTGCAGCCCCACGGTGGGCCGACCCTGCTGGCCGGGCTCCCCCTACCAGCCGATCTCGGTGGCCGAGGACGTCGACCCGCGGGTCGCCCTCCAGATCATGGAGCAGCAGGACAAGTTCCCCGGGATCTCCGCGCAGCCGCAGGCCGTGCGCATCCACGCGAAGGGCGGCGACGCCGTGCAGGCGCTGGGCTACCTGCAACCGATCACCGCTGCGGAGCTGGAGGAGCGCGAGGACCTGCGCTCCCAGTTCACCGGCATCGACCAAGTGGGCCGCGACGGCGTCGAAGCCGTCTACGACGAGGAACTGCGCGGCACCGCGGGCCACCGCCGCTACGGCGTGGACCACATGGGCAACGTCACCGGCCTGGTCGAGGAGAAGCCCTCCGAGCCCGGGATGCACCTGGTGACCAGCATCGACTCCCGCGTCCAGGACATCGTGGAGAAGGCCCTCGCCAACGGTGTGCAGAAGGCGCGCGGCGAGGGCAACCCCGCCGACGCCGCCGCGAGCGTCGTCATGGACGTGCGCACCGGCCGCGTGGTCGCCCTGGCCAGCCTGCCCACCTACGACCCCGGGGTCTGGGAGGGCGGGATCGATCAGGAGACCTACGACGAGCTCCTCAGCGAGGAGGCCGGACAGCCGCTGATCTCGCGCGCCGTGCAGGGGCAGTTCCCGCCGGCCTCCACCTTCAAGGTGTCCTCGCTGGCGGCGGCGGCCGAGAACGGCTCGCCCCTCGACGCCAAGTACGGGTGCCCCAGCTCCATCCGGGTCGGCGGGCGCGGCTTCCAGAACTACGAGGGCGGCGCCTTCGGCAGCATCAGCCTGCACCGCGCCATCGTGATCTCCTGCAACACCGTCTTCTACACCCTCGCCTACGACATGTGGCGCGCCGACGGCGGCACCCGGCCCAAGCCCGATGCCGAGAACGACATGGCGAACATGGCCCTGGGGTTCGGGTTCGGCGAACCGACCGGGGTCGACCTGCCCCACGAGGTGCCCGGCCGCATCCCCGACCGCGAGTGGAAGCGCGAGTACTGGGAGGCGGGCCGCGAGGACGCCTGCCGGCGCGCCGAGGACGGCTACCCCGACGTCGCCAAGACCGACCCCGGCCACGCCGACTACCTCAAGCGCGCGGCCGCGGAGTTCTGCACCGACGGCGCCTCCTGGCGCGCCGGCGACGCCGTGAACTTCGCGATCGGACAGGGCGACGTCCTGGTCACCCCGTTGCAGGTCGCGCGGGCCTATGCCGCGATCGCCAACGGCGGGACCCTGTGGGAGCCGCGCGTGGGCAAGGGGTTCATCTCGGCCGACGGCAAGCAGAGCCGCGAGATCCCCCCGGTGAAGGCCGGTGAGCTGCCCATCAGCGACGACACCATCACCTACCTCCAGAATGCCCTGGAGCAGGTGCCCAAGGAGGGCACGGCCAAGGCCGCCTTCGACGGCTTCCCGCAGAGCGAGGTCTCCATCGCGGGCAAGACGGGGACCGCCACCCTCACCGGGCTCAAGGAGTCGGCCTGGTTCGCCTCCTACGCTCCGGCCGACGACCCGCAGTTCGCGGTGGTCGTCCTGGTGTCCCAGGGCGGAACGGGCGGCGTCGTGGCGGCGCCGGTGGCCCGGGAGATCTACGACGGCATCTACGGTTTCGCCGCGGAGAAGAAGGACGAGAGCCTGCCCGACGCCGAGCTGGCGCGCGCCGCCGACCTCGCGGCGGGCCGCACCGCGGGGGCCGGTGAGCCCGCCGTGCCCGGCGGGGCGCCGCCGGCCGAGCTGCCCACTGTCCGGCCCGACGGCAGCGTCGTGCCGCCCGCGGGCTACGAGAAGTAGGCCCGCATGGCCATCCCGTGGAAGGGGTATCCGCGATGACCGCCCCCGCCCGCTCCTACCTGACCCGGGTCACCGCGGCGCTCCCGCGCCGGATCGACCGCACGCTGGTGGGCTGTGTCGCCGCCCTGTCGGTCACGGGCCTGGTCCTGGTGTGGGCCGCCACAGCGGGGTCCGACGACCCGGCCGAGGCGACCGGCTTCCTGGAGCGCCAGCTCGTGCACCTGTTCATCGGAGGGACCGTGTGCCTGGGGGTGGCGTCGGTCGACTACCGCCTCCCGCGGGCCTACGCCCCCGTCCTGTTCGTCCTGGCGGCCGTGGGACTCGGGCTGGTGCTCACCCCGCTGGGCGCGGTCATCAACGGGTCGCGCTCGTGGGTGGTCATCGGCGGGTTCCAGGTGCAGCCGGGCGAGGTCGCCAAGCTCGCGCTCATCCTGGGCGTGGCGATGCTCCTCGGCGAGCCGCGCGACGGCGAGTTCCGCCCGACAGGGCGGGACGTGCTGTTCAGCCTGGCCGTCCTGGCGGTCCCGCTCGGGCTGATCATGGCCCAGCCCGACCTGGGGACCGGGATGGTGCTCGGCAGCGTCTACCTGGCCATGCTCGCGCTGTCGGGGGCGCCGGCGCGCTGGATCGGGGGCCTGGTGGCGTGCGGCGTGGCCGGGGCCTTCTGCGTGTGGTGGTTCGGGCTGCTCAAGGCGTACCAGATCGCGCGGTTCACCAGCTTCGTCGACCCCACCTCCGACCCGCAGGGCACCGGCTACAACGCCAACCAGGCGCAGATCGCGGTCGGGTCGGGCGGGCTCAGCGGCAGCGGGCTGTTCCAGGGCGAGCACACCAGCGGGCAGTTCGTCCCCGAGCAGCACACCGACTTCATCTTCACGGTCGCGGGGGAGGAGCTGGGGTTCATCGGTGGCACCGTCATCCTCGCGATGCTGGCAACGGTCGTGTGGCGCGTGCTGCGCGTGGCGGTCGGCTGCGAGGAGCCCTACGGGCGCCTGGTGTGCGTCGGGGTCGCGACCTGGCTGTGCTTCCAGACGTTCATCAACATCGGCATGACCCTGGGGATCATGCCGATCACCGGCCTGCCCCTGCCCTTCGTCTCCTACGGCGGCACGGCGACCATCGCCAACCTCACCGCGATCGGTCTGGTCCTGGGGATCCACGCGCGCGAGCGCGGGTACGTGTGAGTCTCGTGGTGGTTAAGCTGATGAGACGTTCCGCAGGCTAATGAGGGGTCGGCCATGCCCATCGAAAGCGTCTTCCCGCGACTGGAGGAGCTGCTCCCGCAGGTGCAGAAACCCGTCCAGTACGTCGGCGGCGAACTCAACTCCGTCGTCGGCGACTGGGACGCCGCGGAGGTCCGCTGGGCGCTGATGTACCCCGACGCCTACGAAGTGGGCGTCCCCAACCAGGGCGTGCAGATCCTCTACGAGGTCCTCAACGAGCGCGACGGCGTGCTCGCCGAGCGCACCTACGCGGTCTGGCCGGACCTGGAGAAGCTCATGCGCGAGCACGGGGTCCCGCAGTTCACCGTCGACGCCCACCGGCCCGTGGGCGCCTTCGACGTGTTCGGTGTGAGCTTCGCCAGCGAGATGGGCTACACCAACATGCTCACGGCGCTGGACCTCGCCGGGGTGCCGCTGCGCGCCGCAGATCGCGGCGCGGACCACCCCGTCGTGCTCGGCGGCGGCCATTCGGCCTTCAACCCCGAGCCCATCGCCGACTTCCTCGACGCCGTCGTGCTCGGCGACGGCGAGGAGATCGCGCTCGCCATCACCGAGGTCGTCCGGGAGTGGAAGCGCGACGGCCGCCCCGGGGGGCGCGACGGCCTGCTGCTGCGCCTGGCCGAGAGCGGCGGCGTCTACGTGCCGCGGTTCTACGACGTCGGCTACCTGCCCGACGGCCGCATCGCCGGCTACACCCCCAACCGGCCGGGCGTGCCGTGGACGGTGCAGAAGCACACCGTCATGGACCTCGACAAATGGCCCTACCCGAAGCGGCCCATCGTGCCGCTCGCCGAATCCGTGCACGAGCGCTACAGCGTGGAGATCTTCCGCGGGTGCACCCGCGGCTGCCGCTTCTGCCAGGCCGGGATGATCACCCGGCCGGTGCGCGAGCGCAGCAAGGACACCGTCACGGCAATGGTCGAGCAGGGCGTCAAGGCATCGGGCTTCCAGGAGGTCGGCCTGCTGTCGCTGTCCAGCGCCGACCACACCCAGATCGGCGACATCGCCAAGGGCCTCGCCGACCACTACGAGGGCACCAACACCGGGCTGTCGCTGCCCTCTACCCGCGTCGACGCCTTCAACATCGACCTCGCCAACGAGCTGACCCGCAACGGCCGCCGCTCAGGTCTCACCTTCGCTCCCGAGGGCGGCAGCGAGCGGATGCGCCGGGTGATCAACAAGATGGTGACCGAGGCGGACCTCATCCGCACCGTCACCGCCGCCTACGCGGCGGGCTGGCGCCAGGTCAAGCTGTACTTCATGTGCGGCCTGCCGACCGAGACCGACGACGACGTCTTGGCCATCGCCGACCTCGCCACCGAGGTCATCCGCACCGGGCGCGAGGTCACCGGCCGCTCCGACATCCGCTGCACGGTCTCCATCGGCGGGTTCGTGCCCAAGCCGCAGACCCCGTTCCAGTGGGCCGGCCAGACCCCCGCGGACGTCGTCGACGCCCGGCTGCGCAAGCTGCGCGACGCGCTGCGCGCCGACCGCCGCTACGGCAAGTCGGTGGGGCTGCGCTACCACGAGGGCCGGCCCTCCGTCATCGAAGGGCTCCTCTCGCGCGGCGACCGCCGCGTGGGCGCGGTGATCGAGGAGGTCTGGCGCGCGGGCGGCCGCTTCGACGGGTGGAGCGAGCACTTCTCCTACGACCGGTGGGCCGAATGCGCCGAGAAGGGGCTGGCCGAGCACCCCGTCGACCTCGACTGGTACACGGTGCGCGACCGCGACCAGGACGAAGTGCTGCCCTGGGACCACCTCGACGCCGGGCTCGACCGCTCGTGGCTCTGGCAGGACTGGCAGGACGCCCTGCACGGCGAGGAGTCCGTGGAGGTCGACGACTGCCGGTGGAACCCCTGCTACGACTGCGGCGTGTGCCCGAGCATGGGCACCGAGATCCAGATCGGCCCGCCGCCCGGAGGAAAGCTGCTGCCATTGACGGTGACCAACAGGTAACCGAGTCGGATCCTGTGAGCCTTCTGGAATGCACACTGCCCACGTGTCTCGGTTGATCGGCCTAGGTTCTTTGGGGGGCGAATGCGCGAGTTGGCATATCTGTCGACGGCGAAGCTTGACGAGCACCAGGACGAGGGGAGCCGCTGGTTCTCTGGACGGCTCATCGAGGTGGAGGTATCCGCTCTGTGGGCTCGTTTGCGCTTAGCGTTCGGTGGGGCCCAGGCTGGTGCGGATTCACCCGCAATGCGCCTAAATCAGGTGATTCGTGAACTCCAAGGGAAGTATCAGGCACACAACGTCGTACCAGCCTCGTGCGACCCCCTGATGGCTCGTGACTGGATGGAGTTCACCGGCCTCTTCCGCTATGGTCCACGACTACGTGACCTGGGTCTCATTGACCGTGGGGTGTACACCTTCATCTCGCTTGAAGACAGTTCGTGCTCACTGAGTCGTGGTGAGGAGCAATGCCCAGGCATCGAACTCATCCTGTGTGGCTCGCGCCAGCATGTCTTGACCGAGCATGATTGCTCGCCTACCCGGATGGGGTCGGGATCTGACTGGCTGCATGATCTAGCCGCCGAGCTAGTCGCGAAGGAGGACCGCGGCGACCTCTCATTTCCCGACCGCCTGTCGTCCACAAGTGGAGGGGACCAGGAATTTGCTGCGCGCTCTAGCTACAGCATGATGGCGGACTATTGCGACGGTCCCGCCTACTTCCATGGTCATGCCCGAGTCCTGTGCAACTTTCCTCCGGACCGCTTCCAGCATCGCTTGATCGTGGCTACGCCGTTGTACGTAGAGGTCGCTCGTCGCCCTGAGTCCCCAGTAGTGGGCGTAGCATCCAGGCGCTTCACGCGTAACTGGCGAAACCTGCTGCGTCCACGGAGGTAAAACGGCGTTGCGCTTCAGGCGCCTACTTAGCCACCCAGCTGTAGACGTGGGTCCATCTACCTGAGTATGGGCACCGAGATCCAGATCGGCCCGCGGCCTGGAGGCAAGCTGCTGCCTCTGTCCGTGGTGTGACACCAATGGTGAGGCGACGAGCGCGCGGAGGCGTGGCCGCTTTTGGCCCGAGACCCTTTCGCGGGGCCGGTGGAGGCGAGCGTGACCGGGCGACACCGCCGGGAGGGTGAGCGGGTGTGTCCCGGCGGGCGCACCGTTGTGGCCCCGGGAAACACCGCGGCCCCGGTGGCCGCCAAGGCGGCCGGCCCGGGGCCGGTGTGGATGAGTATGGCCCGGCGCCCCGCTCGCGCCGGGCCATACGTGTAGTAAGACGGATGGGGTGGCCGGGTGGTTTGCATGGAGGGGGCAATTGCTCGAAGAAAATTTGGGCGATCGGGGAGGCGCAGGTCACGGGGGCGGGTCCGGCGGGGACGGGCCGGTGTTCCGCGGGCGATCCGCGGACCCGAACGCTTTTCAACAGGCTCCGCGGGGGGAACAGCACATACGTGTGTGATCCGGCTACCGAGTGCGGCATCATCCGGTCATCCGCCGCAACGCCCGTGATGTGCGAGGTGGCGGCCTTGATCCCGGGCCGGTGGCGCGTCTCCCCCGGTGCGCACCGTACGCTGATGTAAGACGTGAATCTCCCGGCCGGGGGTCTCAGGACGCACCGGGCCCCTGAACGGGAGACATTGAGGAAAGGAGTAGCGCTGCCCCCCGCACCTGAGGGCATCACCTCGCCCTCCACCGGACGCCCAGGCCAGCGGTTGCGAGTCCGTTACGCCAAGCGCGGCAGAATGCGGTTCGCGAGCCATCGCGACATCGCCCGCGCATTGGAACGGGCGCTGCGCCGGGCCGGGGTCCCCGTCGCGTTCTCAGCGGGGTTCACGCCACATCCGAAGATCTCCTATACCGGTGCCGCCCCCACGGGGGTGGCCAGCGAGGCGGAGTACTTCGAACTCACGCTGGCCGAGGCCCGCGACCCCGGGCAGGTGCGGGCCCGGCTCGATGGCGCGATGCCCGACGGGCTCGACATCGTCGAGGTCGTCGCGGCCGCGGAGGGCGGTCTCGCCGACCGCCTGGAAGCATCGGAGTGGAAGGTGGAACTGCCCGGCGTCGCCCCCGACGACGCCGCGGCGGCGGTGGCCGCGTTCATCGCGGCCGATACCGTGGAAGTGGAGCGGCTCACCAAGAAGGGCCGCCGCCGCTTCGACGCCCGCGCGGCCGTCCTCCATCTGCGGATGGACGGGCGCGCCACAACTGAGCGACACGAGACATATGCCATACTTCGGATGGTCGTACGGCACACGACACCTGCTGTCCGACCAGACGACGTGGTGACCGGCCTTCGTCAGGTCGCCGGCCTCGCGCCGCCGTCATCGCCATTGATGACCCGGCTGGCGCAGGGGCGACTCGACGAAGCGTCCTACGCGATCGCCGATCCGCTGATAGCGGATGGCCAGGCGGATCCGGAGGGACGCGCGGAGCAGATACCGCGGCCGTCCTCGCCCACGCGGAGCGCACCTGATGCGTGAGTTCCTTTGGGGAACGTGGGCGACTCATGACGACTTTGCCCCGGTAGCGGCACCATCGCTACCGGCGCCGACATAGCGACGACAGTCCTCGCGCGCAGCGGCCCCGGCCCGACGCCGGTGCCGCGCCCGAGGACTCTGACGGGAGACCGCCCGGATGCTCGAAAACGAGCCCAACAGCGGTGCCGAGGGCACCGCGGGTACAACTGAAACAACGGAAACAGGCCGCACCGCCCGGACCACTGCGACGTTCGCCCCGCCGCAGGACGGCGAGGTCACGGTCAGCGCGCCCAGCGGCAAGCGCGGCGGGGCCTCCCGCTCGGCCGGCCCGCCGCCCGAGCCCGAGCCGGTGTTCACACCCGGCTCCGCCCCGCTGACCACGCTTGCGGGGGCCGTGCCGACCGAGTCCGTCCCCGCCGGGGCCGAGGAGCCGAAGAAGCGCACCCGTACCGCGCGAACGGCCGCGACCTCGACCTCCGCGAAGACCACCCGCCCCCGCAAGGCCGCCGCTCCGGCACCGGAGCGCGCCGCCGAGGAGCCGCCGGCCCCCGCCCCCGAGCCCGCTGAAGCCCCCGGCGTGTCCTTCCAGCCGCCCATGGTCCTCTTCCAGCCGCCCGTGGCCCAGGTCGCGCCCCCGGTCTCGCGGGCCGCCGGCAACGGCCTCGTCACCGAGCCCGAGGACGCGCGCGAGGACGAGGAGGAGCCGGCCGCCGACCTCCCCGAGGACACCCGCGCCGAGGACGCCGACACCGAGCCCGGCGAGGACGAGTACGGCGATGACGAGCGCCCGTCCCGCCGCCGGCGGCGGCGCGGCGGCCGCGGCCGCGGCAAGTCGCGCGTGGGCGAGGACGAAGCGGAGTTCGAGACCGCCGCCGCCGGTGAGCCCGCCGAGGACACCGCCGGTGCCGAGGCCGGCGCCGACGAGGACGAGGCCGAGCACGGGACCAGCCGGCGGCGTCGCCGCCGGCGCCGCCGCTCGGGCGGCGACGGCGAGGACGCCGTGCCGTCGCCGGAGGACCCGCCCAACACCGTCGTGCGGGTCCGCGAGCCGCGCCCCGACAAGGCGATCGAGGACGAGGTCCAGTCGGTCAAGGGCTCCACCCGGCTGGAGGCCAAGAAGCAGCGCCGCCGCGAGGGCCGCGAGCAGGGCCGCCGCCGCACTCCGATCGTCACCGAATCGGAGTTCCTGGCCCGGCGCGAGGCCGTCAAGCGCGACCTCGTGATCCGCCGGACCGGTGAGCGCACGCAGATCGCGGTGCTGGAGGACGACGTCCTCGTCGAGCACTACGTCGACCGCGCCACCCACCGCTCCTACGTGGGCAACGTCTACCTCGGCCGCGTGCAGAACGTGCTGCCGTCGATGGAGGCGGCGTTCGTCGACATCGGCAAGGGGCGCAACGCGGTGCTCTACGCCGGCGAGGTCAACTGGGACGCCTCCGGCCTGGAAGGCCAGCCCAAGCGCATCGAGTCCGTGCTGAAGTCGGGCCAGTCGGTGCTGGTCCAGGTCACCAAGGACCCGCTGGGCCACAAGGGCGCCCGGCTGACCAGCCAGATCAGCCTGCCCGGCCGCTACCTCGTCTACGTGCCGGACGGCTCCATGACCGGCATCAGCCGCAAGCTGCCCGACAAGGAGCGCGCGCGGCTGAAGCAGATCCTGAAGAAGGTGATGCCGGAGAACGCCGGTGTCATCGTGCGCACCGCTGCCGAGGGCGCCAGCGAGGAGGAGCTGGAGCGCGACATCTCGCGCCTGGCCGCGCAGTGGGAGTCCATCAAGCGCAAGTCCAAGTCGGCGAGCGCGCCGTCGCTCCTCAACAGCGAGCCCGACCTCACGGTGCGGGTCGTCCGCGACGTGTTCAACGAGGACTTCTCCAGCCTGGTGGTCGCCGGCGACGACGCCTGGGAGACCGTCCGCGAGTACGTGGACTACGTCGCCCCCAACCTGGCCGAGCGCGTCTCGCACTGGACCGCGGACCGCGACGTCTTCGAGGCCTATCGGGTCGACGAGCAGATCGCCAAGGCGCTGGAGCGCAAGGTGTGGCTGCCCAGCGGCGGCTCGCTGGTCATCGACCGCACCGAGGCCATGACCGTGGTCGACGTCAACACCGGCAAGTTCACCGGCCAGGGCGGCAACCTCGAAGAGACCGTCACCAAGAACAACCTGGAGGCGGCCGAGGAGATCGTCCGCCAGCTCCGGCTGCGCGACATCGGCGGCATCATCGTGGTCGACTTCATCGACATGGTGCTGGAGAGCAACCGCGACCTCGTGCTGCGCCGCATGCTGGAGTGCCTGTCGCGCGACCGCACCAAGCACCAGGTGGCCGAGGTCACCTCGCTCGGCCTGGTGCAGATGACCCGCAAGCGCGTCGGCCAGGGCCTGCTGGAGGCGTTCTCGCACAGCTGCGAGCACTGCAACGGGCGCGGCCTGGTCATCTCGACCGAGCCGGTCGAGCACAAGCCGTCCGGCGGCCAGGGCGCGGGCAACGGTGCGGGCGCCGGCGGCGGCCGCAAGAAGAAGGGCAAGGCCGAGAAGGCGGCGGAGAAGGCCGACAAGGCCGCGGAGAAGGCGGAGAAGCCCGGGAAGGCGGCGAAGGCCGGCAAGGCCGACACCGCGGAGAAGCCCGAGAAGGCCGCCGAGCAGCCCGGCGACATCGGCAAGCCCGGTGTCGCCGAGGCGGCGGAGCCCGCCCCCGAGGTCCCCGAGGCCGCTCCCGAGGCGATCGCGGAGCCGGAGGCCGAGCCGGCCGCCGCTCCCGCGAAGACCCGCAAGGCGCCCGCCAAGCGGGCCACGCGCAAGAAGGCCGCCGCGGCGGCGCCCGAGGCGGACCAGGAGCCGCAGCCCGCGGCCGAGGCCGCGGGCGAGGCCGTGGAGTCCGAGAACGGCGCCGAGCAGCGGCCCCGGCGGCGCCGCACGCGGCGCACCAAGGCCGCGGCGGCCGAGTCCGCCGTGGTCGAGACCGGCTGAGATCAGGGCGTGCCGGTCGCCGACCAGCGGATGGTAATCTAAGGGTCGGTGCGTCGGCGCGCCCCAATCGTTCGCGCGCCCGAGACCTACTTTCGATTCTCACGTCCCCTGTGGCGGGCGAGCGGATCAACGGTCGATTTTGAGCGCATTTCACTCCCCGCCCCCGGCGGGGATGGTTCCGAGCAGGAAAGAGAGTTCCCCGGTGTACGCGATCGTGCGAGCGGGCGGCCGACAGGAGAAGGTTGCTGTCGATGACGTCTTGGACATCGACAAAGTCTCCGACGAGGCCGGTTCGACGCTGACCTGGGTGCCGCTGCTTGTCGTCGAAGACGGCAAGGTCATCAGCGACACGGCCAAGCTCAGCGGCTACCAGGTCACCGCCGAGGTGGTCGGCGAGTCCAAGGGCCCCAAGATCAACATCCTGAAGTACAAGAACAAGACCGGTTACAAGAAGCGCCAGGGGCACCGCCAGAAGTACACCCAGGTGCGCGTCACCGGCATCGCGGCGAAGTAGGGGAGTGGCTCGACATGGCACACAAGAAGGGCGCATCGTCCAGCCGTAACGGGCGCGACTCCAACGCCAAGCGCCTCGGCGTCAAGCGCTTCGGCGGCCAGACCGTGAAGGCGGGCGAGATCATCATCCGCCAGCGCGGCACGCACTTCCACCCGGGCGACAACGTCGGCCGCGGTGGCGACGACACCCTGTTCGCGCTCGTCGCGGGCCAGGTGGAATTCGGCAACCGGCGCGGGCGCCGGGCCGTGAACATCGTCCCGACCGCTTAGTCGGCGCGACCGTGGGGCGGGCCAGATCCGATCTGGCCCGCCCCACGCGCGTGACGACAGCGCATACGCTGGTCACGGGGCACAAACCGCACGGGGAGAGACACATGCCTGACTTCGTCGACGAAGCGGTCTTGCACATCAAGGCCGGTGACGGCGGGCACGGCTGTGCCTCCATTCACCGGGAGAAGTTCAAACCGCTCGGCGGCCCGGACGGCGGCAACGGCGGCCGGGGCGGCGACGTCGTCATCGAGGTCGACCCCAACGCCGCCACCCTGCTCGACTACCAGCGCCGCCCGCACCGCAGGGCCGGCAACGGCACCCCCGGCCAGGGCGGGCACCGCTCCGGTGCCAACGGCGACGAGCTGGTCCTGACCGTGCCCGACGGCACCGTGGTCTCGGGCGTGGACGGCGAGGTCATCGCCGACCTGGTCGGCGCCGGCACGCGGCTGGTCATCGCCCGCGGCGGCAACGGCGGCCTCGGCAACGCCGCTCTGGCCTCCGCCAAGCGCAAGGCGCCCGGCTTCGCCCTCAAGGGCGAGGAGGGGGAGGCGTTCGACATCCGGCTGGAGATCAAGACCATCGCCGATGTCGGCCTGGTCGGGTTCCCCAGCGCGGGCAAGTCGTCGCTGATCGCCGCGCTGTCCGCGGCACGGCCCAAGATCGCCGACTACCCCTTCACCACGCTCATCCCCAACCTCGGTGTGGTCGAGGCAGGCGCGGTGCAGTACGTGGTCGCCGATGTCCCCGGCCTCATCCCCGGCGCCAGCGAGGGCAAGGGCCTGGGCCTGGCGTTCCTGCGCCACGTGGAGCGCTGCTCCACACTGCTGCACGTGCTCGACTGCGCCACCTACGAGCCCGGCCGCGACCCCGTCAGCGACCTCGACGCGCTCGAAGCCGAGCTGGCCGCCTACGGGGAGAACACCGAGATCGACCTCAGCGACCGGCCGCGCATCGTCGTTCTGAACAAGATCGACGTCCCCGACGGCCGCGAGCTCGCCGAGTTCGTCACCCCCATGCTCCAGGAGCGCGGCCTGCGGGTCGTCACCGTCTCGGCGGCCACCCGCGAGGGACTGCGCGAGCTGTCCTACGCCCTCGCCGAGCAGGTCGAGGCGGCCCGCGCCGCCCGCCCCGAGCAGGAGCCCACCCGCGTGGTGCTGCGCCCGCGCGAGATCGGCGAGATCCCGTTCCAGGTCGTCGCGCTGGGCGGCAACACCTTCCGTGTGCGGGGCGACAAGCCCGCCCGCTGGGTCCGCCAGACGGACTTCAGCAACGACGAGGCCGTCGGCTACCTGTCCGACCGGCTCAGCCGCCTCGGCATCGAGAACGCGCTCTCCGAGGCCGGGGCCACCCACGGCGCCGAGGTCTACATCGGCGACGAGGACGACTCCGTGGTGTTCGACTGGGACCCCACCCTGGACGCCGAGGCCACCCCGATCGGCCCGCGCGGCACCGACTCCCGGCTGGGCTGACGTCGCGCGGGGACCCGGGAGGCCCGGCCGTTTTCGGTGGAACGAACACGGAGAGAAGTCCGACGTGCAGAACGCATCGTCACCCGCCCAGGACCGCGCCGAACTGGCCGGCGCCGGGCGGATCGTCGTCAAGGTGGGGTCGTCCTCGCTGACCACCCCCGACGGCCATATCGACCGGGAGCGCATCCGCGACCTCGCAGACGTCCTCGCCGAGCGGCGCGCGGCGGGGACCGAGATCGTCCTGGTGTCCTCGGGCGCGATGGCCGCCGGGATCGGGCCCATGGGGCTGCCGGCCCGCCCCCGCGACCTCGCCACCCAGCAGGCGGCGGCGAGTGTCGGCCAGGGGCTGCTGATCGCGCACTACACCCGGGCCTTCGCCGGCCACGGGCTCACCGCCGCGCAGGTCCTGCTGACCGTCGAGGACCTGATGCGGCGCGTGCAGCACCGCAACGCCCGCCGGGCGCTGCGCCGGCTGCTCGACATCGGCGCCGTGCCCATCATCAACGAGAACGACACGGTGGCCACCCACGAGATCCGCTTCGGCGACAACGACCGGCTGGCCGCGCTCGTCGCCCACCTGCTGCGGGCCGACGCGCTGCTGCTGCTCTCCGATGTCGACGCCCTCTACGACGACGATCCCGCCCGCCCTGGGGCGCGGCGGATCGCCCGGGTCGTCGACCCGCGGGACCTCGACGGGGTGGCCGTCGGCAGCGCGGGGCGCCGGGGCGTGGGTACCGGGGGCATGGTGACCAAGGTGGAGTCCGCGCGGATCGCCACGGAGGCCGGTGTGCCGACGGTGCTGACCTCGGCCGCCAACGCCCGGGCCGCCCTCGCCGGCGAGCAGGTGGGGACCCTGTTCGCCGCCGGGACCGGGCGGCGGCCCTCGACCCGCCAGTTGTGGCTGGCGCACGCCACCGCGGGGCGCGGCAGCGTGGTCCTCGACCCCGGTGCGGTGCGCGCCGTCGTCCGCGAGCACGCGTCCCTGCTGCCGGCGGGCGTGGTGAAGGTCGAAGGGGACTTCACCGCGGGTGATCCGGTGGACCTGTGCGACGAGGACGGCCGGGTCGTCGCCCGCGGCCTGGTCAACTACGACGCCGCCGAGATCCCGGAGCTGATGGGGCGGTCCACCCGCTGGCTGGCGCGTGAACTCGGCCCGGAGTACGAGCGGGAGATCGTGCACCGTGACGACCTCGTCCTGCTGTCGGCGGCCGAGCGGTAGTGCTTCCGGGCGCGGGCGGCCGCGGGCACCGGGGCCGTGTCGCGGGCCCGGGCGCGAGCGCGCAGGTCGGTAGGGTGGCGGCATGAGGCCGACCACTCACGAGTTCGACACCGAACTGCTGCGGGGCGGCGAGGTCGCCACTCTGGGAGCCGTGGTGTACCGGGGGCGCACCGTCATCCAGCCCGGACCCGACCGGTGGGCCCCGCTGCGCCGGTGGGCGCAGGGCCTCGCCGACCAGGTGGGGGGGCCGGTCACCTGGCGGGCCCGCGCCGAGGACACCGTCGTCGCCGAGGGCACGGTGTTCCCCGCCTGACATCGCGGAGGCGGGCGGGCCGGTCCGACGCGTCCGGCCGGTGGGACCGGCCGGACCGCGACCTCACATCGCCCTTACAGTCTCCGGGCGCTTTCCGCCCCGCATTTGGAACAGTGGAACTTTCGGTCGGTTCCCAGCACCCATTCGTGCTCTCCGCCGTTCGGACACGCGGACATCGACACCACCTACGCCCTCGACGAGCAACCTGGCGCCGACACCGTACAACCCGGTGCCCTGCACTGTCCTGGAAATGATCAATCCCGATACCGCTCATCCCGCAAAAGCAATTTCACGCAGGAGCCTCCAGGACCCCACCCGTGATCCGGGGCGACCGGACGGGCGGGCGACCTCGTAAGCTGGAAAGAGGGCCGCGGCCGCCACCGACCCCCGGCCGGTCCGCCCGACCCGGACACCCCACCCGAACCGACCCTTGGAAAGTGACACCCCACCATGAGTGACATCGAGCGCGAGGTCCGTGCCGTAGCCGAGCGGGCGCGCGACGCCGCGGCCGACCTCGCGCCGCTGAGCCGGTCGGTCAAGGACGAGGCGCTGCTCGCCATGGCCGATGCCCTGGTGCACAACGCCGAGGCGATCGTCGCCGCCAATGCCGAGGACGTCGCCCGCGCCCGCGAGGCCGGCGACACCGAGGCGATGGTCGACCGCCTGGCGCTCACCACCGAGCGCATCGAGGCGATCGCCGACGCCGTGCGGGAGATCGTCGAGCTGCCCGACCCGGTCGGTGAGGTGGTGCGCGGATCGACCCTGCCCAACGGCCTGGAGCTGCGGCAGGTGCGGGTCCCGCTGGGGGTCATCGGGATCATCTACGAAGGCCGGCCCAACGTCACCGTCGACGCTGCCGCGCTCTGCCTCAAGAGCGGCAACGCCGCCCTCTTGCGGGGCTCCTCCTCCGCGTACTCCTCCAACACCCGCATCGTCGAGGTGCTGCGCGGTGCGCTGGAGAAGACCGCGGTCCCGGTCGACGCCGTCCAGCTGGTCCCCGGCAGCGGCCGCGACTCCGCCCAGGCGCTCATGCGGGCGCGCGGCCTGGTCGACGTGCTCATCCCGCGCGGCGGACGCTCGCTGATCCAGGCGATCGTGCGCGACTCCACGGTCCCGGTGATCGAGACCGGCGAGGGCAACTGCCACGTCTACGTCGACGAGGCCGCCGACCTGGACAAGGCCGTGGCCGTCACGGTGAACTCCAAGACCCAGCGGCTGTCGACCTGCAACACCGCCGAGACCCTCCTGGTGCACGCCGGGATCGCCGACCGGTTCCTGCCGCGCGTGCTCCGCGAGCTGCGCGGCCTCGGTATCGCCGTGCACGGCGACGACCGCGTGCGGGCGCTCGACGACTCCGCCGTACCCGCGACCGAGGCCGACTGGGCCACCGAGTACCTCTCGGCCGACCTCGCCGTGAAGGTCGTGGGCTCGCTGGACGAGGCCGTCGCGCACATCCGCGCCTACTCCACCTCCCACACCGAGGCCATCGTCACCGACTCCCAGTCGGCGGCCCGGCGGTTCGTGTCGCGGGTGGACTCCGCGGCCGTGATGGTCAACGCCTCCACCCGGTTCACCGACGGCGGCGAGTTCGGCTTCGGCGCCGAGATCGGCATCTCCACCCAGAAGCTCCACGCGCGCGGCCCCATGGGCCTTCCGGAGATGACCTCCACCAAGTACGTCGTGACCGGCGACGGCCACCTGCGCTGACCGTGCCCGCCCCGCCCGCTCGGCCGAGCGTGCGCGGGCGGGGGTTCGGCGTGCCCCGCTCCGGCGCGGCACACGTGTCGCCGTTCCGCTCCCCCCGGTTCCCGCCGCCACCTAGAAAGCCCGGATACCGCCATGCCGTTCCGATCCATCCTGCTGTTCATCGTCGCCGCCGTCTTCGAGATCGGGGGAGCCTGGCTGATCTGGCAGGGGGTCCGCGAACACCGGGGCCTGTTGTGGATCGGTGCGGGGGTGATCGCGCTGGGGCTCTACGGGTTCGCCGCCGCGCTGCAACCGGACGCGAACTTCGGGCGGATCCTCGCCGCCTACGGCGGCGTCTTCGTCGCCGGCTCACTGGCGTGGGGGATGGTCGTCGACGGCTTCCGCCCCGACCGGTTCGACGTCATCGGTGCCCTGGTGTGCCTGGTGGGCGTCGCGGTGATCATGTACGCCCCCCGCGGGGCGTAGGCGCGCGCGGGGGGCGGACCGGGGGCGTCCGGCCCTCTTCCGGGCATACGGGCCCTTTCATCGGCTATGGGCAACGCGTCCCGGACCGCGGTCCGGCGGGCGGTGCATGGTGGGAAATCCCTTAGTCACCGCTACGATGCTGGAATCCCAGATGTCCCGTGTTCGAGGAGCCCCCCAATGGCCGATGACACCACCTCCGGCGCCGGACTCGACCTCGGCGTGCCCACGGCCGCCCGCGTCTACGACGTCATGCTCAACGGCAAGGACAACTACGCGATCGACCGGCAGGTCGCGCAGGCGAGCCTCGAGGTCATGCCGGAGCTGAAGCAGATCGCCATTCACAACCGCGAAATGCTGCACCGCGTCGTGCGGTACCTCGCCGAAGAGGAGGGCATCACCCAGTTCTTCGACCTCGGCTCCGGGCTGCCGACCGCGCGCAACACCCACGAGGTCGCGCAGGAGGTGAACCCCGACGCCAAGGTCGTCTATGTCGACATCGACCCGCTGGTCCTCGTGCACGGCCACGCGATCCTCGCCGAGAACGCCAACACCAGGGTCGTGACCGCCGACATCCGCAACCCCCAGGAGATCCTCGAGCACCCCGATGTGACGGCGCTCATCGACTTCGGCAAGCCGGTGTGCGTGATGCTCGTCGGGATCCTGCACCACCTGCTCGACGAGGAGAACCCCGGCGGTATCGTCGAGACCCTGCGCGACGCGGCGGTCCCGGGCTCGTACTTCTTCATCACCAACTTCACCCGGCTGGGCGACGCGCCCGAAAGCGCCGAGCTGGAGAAGGTGCTGCTGAGCCAGCTCGGGACGGGGCGCGTGCGCACACCCGAGGAACTGGAGACCTACTTCGAGGGCCTGGAGCTGCTGTCGCCGGGCCTGGTGCCGCTGCCGTTGTGGCGGCCCGACGGCATCGTCCGCGACAGCACGTCCATCGCCGCGCGGTTCATGACCGGGGGTGTGGGGCGCAAGCCCTGACGGGCCGCTGAAAGGGGGCGGCCGCCGCGTCTGCGCGGCGGCGGTGGCCGTCCGCCCCGCTGCGCGATACCGCCGCGGTGCGGGTGATCCTGCCGCCGCGGGCTCCCGGGCGACGGCCTCTGGAGCCCGCGGCGCGGCGGGGGATGCTCGGCGGGGTCGCGGTACGAACCCGAATGGCGGGGGATCGGGACGCGGTCAGGAACCGGCCGCTCCGCCGCCGCTTCCGTCACCGCCGTTGCGGTTCGCGCCGCTCCCGGCGCTCTTCCAGCGTTCGGCCACGGTGTCGAACAGCCGGCCGCCGGCGTTGGCCGCGCTGCCGGCCACGTCGCGCAGCGTTCCCACCAGCGGGTCGGCGGTGCGCTCCCAGGACTCGCGGTAGGAGTTGGCGGCGTTGCGCGCCTCCTGGCCCACCGAGGCGTCCTTGTCGGTGTCGCGGCGCGGGTAGTCGCCGGCGATGATGCGCCGGTACTCGCCCTCGTCGATCCAGCGGGTCAGCTCGGCCATGCGGATGACGGCGAACGGGTGGGTCTGCCCGGTGAGGCTGAGCAGCTTGATGAGGCTGTCGCGGGCGTCGCCGCCGCGGTCGTACTCGCGGGCCTGCTCCAGGAAGGAGTCGGGGTTCATCTCGGCCAGCCGCGATCCGCCGGCCAGCTTCATGAGCGCGCGCTTGGCGGCCTCGGGGTTCTGTGCGGCGAGCACGCCCGCGCGGTCGCAGGACAGCTCCGACTTGCGGTACCACTCCTCCAGCGCCGTGACGATGGCGCGGATGCCGATGTAGCCCAGCGGGATCCAGGCGACGCGGGCGGCGAGCCGGATCAGGGCGAGCAGCATCGTGCGGTAGACGGCGTGGCCGGAGAGGACGTGCCCGACCTCGTGGCCCACGACGAAGCGCTGCTCCTCGGCGTCGAGCAGGTCGAACAGACCCGTGGTCATGACCAGGAACGGCTTGTGGCTGCCGATGGCCATGGCGTTGGGGCGGGGGTTCATCTGGATGTAGAGCTCGGGGACCTCGTCCAGGTCGAGGACGTAGGCGGCGTCGCGGACGTAGTTGTAGACCTCGGGGAACTGCCGCTCGTTGACCCGTACGGCGCTGGACAGGAACATCAGCCGCAGCGCGCGCTCGTTGAAGAGCCCGGAGAGGCGCTTGAAGACCTCGTCGAACCCGCGCAGCGACCGCAGCGCGACCAGCGCCCCCCGGTCGGCGGGGTGCTCGTAGGCGCGGGAGCTGATGCCGTCGAGTCGAACGCGTGCGCGTTCTGGAGAATTGGTGGTCATGTCGGAATGCTATGCGCCGGGGTTGGCGGGCGCCATGGTTTGCGGCTTCGAGATATGACGCGATTTTTCGGCGGGGTCCGGGTAGGGGGCGGGAGAGGCGTTCGAGGGGGTCCGTTACCCTCGGCGATGCCGGGGAACCCGGCGTCTGTGATGAAACGGAGCGGTAGGTGTCGAACGAGTCGAATGCGTCGAACGAGCCGAGTACACGCGACACGCCGAGCGCCGGGCTGCGGCTGAAGGCGCACCCCCGACGCGTCGGCATCATGGGCGGGACGTTCGACCCCATCCACCACGGGCACCTCGTGGCGGCGAGCGAGGTCGCCCACTTCTTCCGCCTCGACGAGGTCGTGTTCGTGCCGACCGGGCGCCCGTACCAGAAGGATCCCGCCGAGGTCACCCCGGCCGAGGACCGCTACCTGATGACCGTCATCGCCACCGCGGAGAACCCCCAGTTCCGGGTGAGCCGCATGGAGGTCGACCGCGAGGGCGCCACCTACACCATCGACACGCTGCGCGAGATGCGCCGGTTCTACGGCCCTGAGGTGGAGCTGTTCTTCATCACCGGGGCCGACGCCCTGGGCGCTATTCTGAGCTGGCACAACGTGGATGAACTCTTTGATCTCGCGCATTTCGTAGGCTGTAACCGCCCCGGGCACCAGCTCACCGACTCCGGGCTGCCCGACGGAAAGGTCAGCCTGGTGGAGATCCCCGCCCTGGCCATCTCGTCCACCGAGTGCCGGGAGCGCGTCCGCAAGGGCGAGCCCATCTGGTACCTCGTGCCCGACGGCATCGTCCGCTACATCAACAAGACCGGGCTCTACCTCGACGGCCGATCGGCGGGGTAGGCGCCCACGGGAGGCATTCGCTACATCGTGACCGCCACTGACCGGGCCGTTGAGCTCGTGAACATCGCCGCAGAGGCGGCGGCCGACAAACTGGCGCAGGAGATCATCGCCTACGACGTCAGCGACCAGCTGGTCATCACCGACGCCTTCCTCCTGTGCTCGGCCCCCAACGACCGCCAGGTGCGGTCCATCGTCGACGAGGTCGAGGACCGCCTCCGCGCCGCGGGGGTGAAACCGGTTCGCCGCGAAGGCGAGCGCGACGGCCGCTGGGTGCTGCTCGACTACGTCGAGATCGTCGTGCACATCCAGCACGAGGAGGAGCGCGGGCACTACGGCCTGGAACGGCTGTGGAAGGACTGCCCCGAGATCACCCTGCCCGAGACCGCGAAGGGGCGGAGCCGCACGGAGGACGGCTGATCCGCTGATCCGCCGCGCCCCCGGAGCAGCGGGGGCCCGAACCCACCCCCGTCCCACCACCGTTCAGGAGAGCGACCCCGTGTCCGAGGAGACCCGCCGCATCGTCTGCTGGCGCCATGGGCGCACCGCCTGGAACCAGGAGAAGCGCTTCCAGGGCCAGACCGACATCCCGTTGGACGGCACCGGGATCGCCCAGGCGAAGCGGGCGGCCGGGCTGCTGGCGACGCTGCGGCCGGACGCCATCGTCGCCTCGGACCTGCGGCGCGCCTCCGACACCGCGGGCTTCCTCGCCGGGCGCACCGGCCTGACCGTGGAGCACGACAAAGGGCTGCGCGAGCGGTTCGGCGGGTCCTGGGAAGGGCTGACCACCCCGGAGATCCGCGAACGCTGGCCCGAGCACGACGCGCGCATGCACATCCCCGACGGCGAGGACATCCTCGCCGTCGGGGAGCGCGTGAGCGAGGCCGTGCTGCGCGGCCTGGCGCGGGTGCCCGACAACGGCCTGCTCGTGGTGGTCGGCCACGGTGCGGCGCTGCGGGCGGGGATCAACCGGATGCTCGGCCTGCCCCCCGAGATCCGCCAGGCCCTGGGGCCGATCGGCAACTGCTCGTGGTCGGTGCTGGGCCCGCTGCGCACCGGCGGCTGGCGGCTGCTCGAACACAACGCCGCCAGCCTCCCCGAAGACCGGGTCCTCGGCGACGACCGCTAGGGCGGCCCGCGTCGCGGCGTGCGCCGGACCGCGGGTCGGCGCCCCGACCGTTTCGACGCGGGCGCCCGTTTCCGCTATTGTTCAAGGAGTCGCCGGGCCCGCCCGGACGACCCCATCAGGGGCTATGGCGCAGTTGGTAGCGCGCCTCCATGGCATGGAGGAGGTCTGGGGTTCGAATCCCCATAGCTCCACGTTCGACGCCTCACCCGGATCGCCGGTATCACGCTGATACCGCCGCCGGTGGGGCGTTTTCGCGTTTCCGCGGCGCCTCGCGGTACCGACCGGGCGGCGCTCGTGCGGCCGCGGGCCGGACGCCGCGCGCCGATGCGCGGGCGTCCGGGGCGGGGCTTCCGATCGGCGCGGCACGGGTGCGGACCGGATGCCCCGTGAGCGGGGTCCGGCCCGGGCGGACGTCAGAGGTACAGGCCCGTGCCCCGCTCCGGGTGCTCGTTGGCGACGGCGTGGACGTCGCGTTCGCGCAGGACGAGGTAGCGCTCGCCGTGGAGCTCGACCTCGTTCTGGTCCTCGGGGTCGAAGAGCACGCGGTCGCCGGTGTTGACGTGGCGGGCGCCGGTCCCGGCGCCGCAGACCTCGCCCCAGACGAGGCGGGTGGCGATCTTCACCGTGTCGGGGATGACCAGGCCGCCACTGCTGCGCCGTTCGCCGGCCTCCGGCAGCTCGCGGACGAGCAGCCGGTCGTGCAGCATCTGGATCTCACGTTTGGACTTGGACTCGGACACCCCTTGATTTTACGGGCATCGCGGCCCGCGGGCGCGGTGCCGGGATGGCGCGAGCAGGTCCCGGAATCCGGTAGAGTCAATGGTGCGACGCGGGGCTATGGCGCAGTTGGTAGCGCGCCTCCATGGCATGGAGGAGGTCTGGGGTTCGAATCCCCATAGCTCCACCGCAGGCACGAGGGGCCCGCATCCCGACGGATGCGGGCCCCTTCTCGCTTCCCGCAGGCCGCGGCGGGTTCCGCTCTGCGGGCGTTCGGTTACACTGGGACACACGTTCGAGGGGCACGGCGCGGTCGGCGTCACGCCTCCGCGGAATGGACGGGGTCCGGGGCTCCGACCCCACGGGTCCACGCCCCATCGTCCGCGGACCTCCGCCGCGCGACCCGGCGGCCGCCGCACCCGCGGCGCAGCCCGCCCCCGAGCCGCACCAGCCATCCGGATCGCCCCGGCGAGCCGGCACCACCGCCCACCACCCCCTTCCACGACACCGGAGCCGTGCGTCCGCGCCACCACCCCGACGGCGCGACACCGGTCCTCCGCACCACCGGGAGACCAGGACCGGATCTGCCACCAGCACATACCGGATCTGGCCGATAGTGGCCGAACGGGAACCGTTTCGGTACGCGCTGCGTCGAATGTGGCCCGCTTCTCTGGAGAAGTCGGGTGACCTGCGCCTTCGGACCCCTCCCCCGCCGCCCCGTCCAGGCGTCCCCGAACGGGGGCCGGGCGCGCGGCCCTACGGTGGCTGGGAGGCCAGGACACCGCGCTGTAGGTTCGACAGTGGGTGCCTCCAGGCACCCGATCGGACCATGACGAGATTCCCCCCAGGCGACGCGTCGCCAATGGTCTCCGATAGTGCAGAGGACAGCCGTGATTCCGAGTTCCCCCACCCGGTTCCGTCCCTCGACCCCGCCCCGGCGGATCATCGCCGCCGCCGGTATCGCGGCCGCGGCACTGGCCGGTGTCCCGCTCGCCGCCGTCGAACCAGCGGGCGCCGATCCCGTCGCCCCCGGCTCCGGCACCCACGCCGCGACCGCCCGCATGGCGACCGTCGAATGGTGTGACCAGGGCCCCATCGGCGACGCCGACACCGACCGCGACGGCGCCGAATCCTCCGCCGCGTGGAGCGGCGGCCCCGCGTCCGGCCGGCACTTCCCGGACGGCCCGGCCGGCGGCTACGGGGTCGCCGAGCGCGGCGACACCTCGCTCTGGGCCGCCTCCGCAGTCCACGACCTGCGCTTCGACCCGGCGTGTTCCGCCGCCGCCGCGGCCGACGGCGGCACCGTCGCCGACGCCTTCGGCGCGGAGCACCTGGTCGCGCTGGACTCCGCCGAATCCACCGCGAGCTGGACCCGGGACGAGGGAGCGGAGGCCGAACTCGCCGTCCGCGGCCTGAGCATCCTCGGCGAGCCCGCCGATCTCGGCGACGGCGACTACGAGCAGACCTTCACCCGCAGCCGGGAGGACGGCGGCACCGTGCTGCTCACCGTCACGGCCCGGCAGCACGCCGAAGCCGACTCCGACGGTCCCGCCGCGTCGGGCGGTGCCGCCGCGGCCGGCGCCGGCGCGTGGCTGGCGCTCACCTTCCAGGTCACCGACACCGGCCCCGAGAAGGGGACCGCCCGGTACGCCGAGTACCGGCTCGACCTCGCGGTCGCGGGCGTGCGCACCGACCGCGCGGCCGAGCCGGGTCCCGGCCCGTCGGGCGAGCCCCGCTCCGCGACCCCCGACCCCTCCGAGTCCGAGCCGGCCGAGCCGAGCCCGCCGGAATCCGCCGGCCCCTCGCCGTCGCCGTCGCCCGTCCCGACCCCCGCGGTGCCGGCGCCGCCCGCCGGCTGGTCGCCGTCCGAGGCGCCCCAGTCCAGGGACGGCAGCCTGCCCGTGGCCGGTTCGGCGCTCGTCGGCCTGGTGGGGGCCGGGATCGCGGCGGTGGCGGGCGGTGCGGCCGCCATCTATCTGGGCCGCGCCCGCAAGTCCGGGTTCGACGGCGACGATGTCTGAGCACCGCGATCCGGACCGGCCGGTGAAGGCGCCGACGCAGGGGTAGTAACCCCTCTGCGATGGTCGCTACCGACGGTGAAGGAGACCGGGATGTCACTGACCATGGGCGGCGGGCCGCTCGCCGACGACGCGCCCTCGACCGTGAACTATGCGGTCGACGGGCCCCACCACGCGCTCTACATGAGCGCGTTCCCGCGGCGGGTGCGCGCCGAGCTGGCCGGCCTGGACGTGCTCGACTCCGACCGGGGCTACCTGGTGCACGAGACCCGGCTGCTGCCCCAGCTCTACGTGCCCACCGAGGACATCCCGGCGGCGATGCTGGAGCCCAGCGACCACACCACCCACTGCCCCTACAAGGGCGACGCGTCCTACTGGCACCTCAGAGCCGGCGACCGCGTGGTGGAGAACGCCGTGTGGGCCTACACGGACCCCATGCCGGCGGCGTCGTGGCTGCACGGCCTCTCGGCCATGTACATGTCGGCCGCCGACGCCTGGTTCGACGAGGAGGAGCCCATCGAGGGCCACCTGCGCGACCCCTTCCACCGGGTCGACACCCGCCCCTCGTCCAGCCTGGTCCGGGTATCGCTGGGGGACCAGGTCATCGCGCTCAGCTCGGGGGCCTACGTGCTCTCCGAGACCGGCCTGCCGAACCGGTGGTACCTGCCGCCCGGCGACGTCCGCCGCGACCTGCTGGTGCCCAGCCGCACCACCACCTACTGCCCCTACAAGGGGCGGGCCTCCTACTGGACCCTGCGCGTCGGCGACCGAGAGATCCCCGACGTCGCGTGGTCCCTCGGGGCCCCGCTCAAGGACGGGCAGGACGTGCGCGACCACTACTGCTTCCTCCACGACGAGCTGGAGATCGCCGTCGAGCGCAAGTGACCGCGGAGCCGCGGCGCCCGTCCGCCACCCGGCGGGCGGGCGGCGGGTGTGGACGACGGCGCCCGCCCGTCGTCACGGAGCGGTACTGTCGCATCCGTGGCTGAACTCCCCGACGTCGACACCCTGCTGGACGCCGCCGTCCGCGCCCTGGGCGGAGCCCGGCGCGACGGCCAGCACGCCATGGCCCATGCGGTCGATTCCGCCGTCCGCGATTCCGAGCACCTCGTCGTGCAGGCGGGCACGGGCACCGGGAAATCGCTGGCCTACCTGGTCCCCGCCCTCCGCCATGCCATGGACCAGGACACCACGGTCGTGGTCTCCACGGCCACCATCGCCCTCCAGCGCCAGCTCATCGAGCGCGACCTCCCCCGGCTCGCCGGGGCGCTGGCGCCGTTGCTCGGCCGCGAACCCACGTTCGCCATCCTCAAAGGGCGGCGCAACTACCTGTGCCGCCACCGGCTGCAGACCGCCGGCGACTCCGATCCCGACGAAGCCGAGCTGTTCGACCCCCGCCAGCTGTCCTCGCTGGGGCGCCAGGTCAAGCGGCTGCACGAATGGGCCGACGACACCGTCACGGGCGACCGCGACGAACTCGTCCCCGGGGTGAGCGACCTCGCCTGGCGGCAGGTGTCGGTCTCGGCCAACGAATGCGTGGGCGCGTCGGCGTGCCCGTTCGGCCAGGAGTGCTTCGCCGAACTGGCACGCGCCGATTCCGGCGGGGCCGACATCGTCGTCACCAACCACGCCATGCTGGCCATCGGCGCGCTCCAGGGCTACCAGCTGCTGCCCGAGCACCGGGTCCTGGTCGTCGACGAGGCCCACGAACTCGTCGACCGGGTCACCTCGGTGGCCACGGGGGTGCTGGGCGAGCGCCCGGTGGGCATCGCGGCCAAGCGCGCCGCGCGGCTGTGCGAGGCCGGGCTGACCGAACGCCTCTCCGAGGCCGCCGAGGGCCTGGCGCTGATGTTCACCGACGCCGACCCCGGCCGTATCGACCACCTGCCCGACCCCCTGGCCACCGCGGTCGCGGCGGTCCGCGACTCCGCCCACGCCTGCCTGACCGCCGTGAAGTCCACCGGCGGCGGCGAAGGCGATCCCGACTCCGCCACCGACCGCAAGCTGGCGCTGGCCGCGCTCGAAGAGGTCCACGACACCGCCGTGCGCGTCCTGGAGTCGTTCGAGCCGCCGCTGCGCGACCGCCGCGACGTCGTCTGGCTGGCGAAGGGCCCCAAACAGCCGCCGTCGCTGCACGTCGCCCCGCTCGGGGTGGGCGGGCTCCTGCGCGAGAAGCTGTTCGGCGACCGCACCGCCGTGCTGACCTCGGCCACCCTCTCGCTGGGCGGCTCCTTCACCTCCCTTGCGGTGCAGTGGGGGCTGGGCCGCGAGACCACCGGGCGGACCGAGGACGACCCCACGTCCGACGGCGAGCCCCGCTGGCGCGCGCTCGATGTCGGGTCGCCGTTCGACCACGCGCGCAGCGGCATCCTCTATGTCGCCAAGCACCTGCCCACGCCCGGCCGCGACGGCCTCGACCCCCGCTACCTCGACGAGATCGCCGGGCTCATCGAGGCGGCGGGCGGGCGCACGCTGGGCCTCTTCTCGTCCATGCGGGCGGCCACCCAGGCCACCGAGGAGCTGCGCGACCGCCTCGACGTCCCCGTCCTCTGCCAGGGCGACGACTCCACCGGGCGGCTGGTCGCCGAGTTCACCGACGACGAGTCCGCGTGCCTGTTCGGCACGCTGTCGCTGTGGCAGGGCGTCGACGTCCCGGGGCCGTCGCTCCAGCTGGTGATCGTCGACCGCATCCCGTTCCCGCGGCCCGACGACCCGCTGGCCTCGGCGCGGCAGCGCGCCGTGGGGGCGCACGGCGGCAACGGCTTCATGGCGGTGGCGGCCACGCACGCGGCGCTGCTCCTGGCGCAGGGCACCGGGCGGCTGCTGCGTTCGATGGACGACCGCGGTGTGGTGGCGGTGCTCGACCCGCGGCTGGCCACCGCCCGCTACGGGGGGTTCCTGCGGTCGTCCCTGCCGCCGTACTGGGCCACCACCGACCCCGAGACCGCACGGGCCGCGCTGCGCCGGCTCGCGGCGTCCGCCTCAGCGGCTCAGGCGGCGGAGCCGGTGGCGGGGTGAGGGCGCGGACCGGCGGCGCGGCCGATCAGCGGCGCACCCGGTAGCCGAACAGCCGGACCGCGTAGCCGGGGGAGTCGTCGTCCGACGGCTGGATGTACCAGCGGTCGTCGTGGTCGCCGATCGAGAGCTCGTTCCACATCAGGTCGATGAGCTTGAGCCGGGCCACGACCGATGCGCTGGGGTCGAGCACGATCGCGTAGGAGTGGTCGGTGAGGCGCTGGGTGACCATGCCCACGGGCTGGCCGTCCCAGACCGCCGGGACGGGCGCGTGGCCGATGTCGATCCCGCACAGCCGCAGCTGCTCGATCTCCTCGTCCAGGGCTTCGGTGGCGAGGGCGTCGTCGAGCTTGAGTGCGTCCTCCAGCTCGTCGCGGTCGGGGTCGGCGCGCAGGTAGGCGTGGTAGGTGCGCTGGCCGCAGGGGCGGCACATCCGCCACACCACGCACCGCGCCAGCCCGTAGGCCGACTGCGCCTCGCCCACGCCGCGATAGGCGCTGACCTTGCGGCTCGCGCCGCATTCGCAGCAGAGAGCGGTGAGATCCTGCTTCATCCTTCAGTCCCCCTCCCAGGCGAGTATGCGATGGCGACCCCCCGTAAGGGAACCGGTTCGCCGAAGGAGTTCCTACAAACTGTCGTCATCAATGGCCAAAAACGCGAACGCGCCGGACGCAGGGCCCTCCGGCACCTTCCCACCCGCGGCCCGCGTGGGGTAGGTTGCCCTCCCCCTGGACCGCGGGGCCCTCACCGGCCCGCGGCGGGCGCCGGATCGGCCGGGCCCGGGGAGTCCGCCGGGGGAGCGGGGTCGGCCGGAGGCGCCGGGTCCGGCCCGGCGGCGCCGGTGCGCGCGCCGGGGGATCCGCCGTGCAGCGCCTCGTCCTCGGCCGCGTCGAGCAATGGGTGCTCGGCCACCTTGTAGCGGCGGATGTAGACGCTCAGGAACGCCTGGAGGCTCGCGCCCACGGGCAGGGCCAGCAGGGCGCCGGGCGCGTCGAGGATCGCGGCGCCGGCGATGACCGACCCGAACGCGACCGCCGGGTGCATGTCCAGCGTGCGGGCGGTGATGCGCGGCTGGAGCAGGTAGTTCTCGAACTGCTGGTACAGCGTGATGAAGACGAGCATCCACACCGCCGGCCAGGGGCCCTGCATGAGCGCCACCAGGACCGGCAGCGCCCCTCCGATGTAGGTCCCCACGGTCGGGATGAACTGGGAGAGCACGCCCACCCACAGGGCCAGGGCGAAGGCGTAGTGGACGTCCAGCGCCGCCAGCGCCACGTAGTGCGCCACGGTCGCGATGAGGGCCAGCAGGGCGCGCGAGTAGATGTAGCCGCCGGTCTTGCTGATCGCGATCTCCCAGGCGCGCAGCACCTCGCGCTGGGTCCTGGGGGGCAGTACCGAGCAGATGGTGCGGCGGAACCGGGGGCCGTCGGTGGTCAGGTAGTAGGTGAACAGCGCGATGGTCAGCCCGTTGAACAGCAGCACCAGCAGGGTGGTTCCGGCGCCCCAGGCGTTCTCGGCGACGCTGGAGGCGTACTGGTCGATCAGGCCCGTGGCGTCGGTGATCTCACGCAGCAGGGTGTTGGGCGAGAACTGGGTGTGGAACGTGGAGTTCACCCAGCTCAGCAGGCCCCGACTCATGGCGGGCACCTGGTTGACGAACTCCAGCACCTGGCCGACCAGCATCGAGCCCAGCACGGAGAAGAACACCACGACGATGGCGAGCCCGGTGAGCATGACCGTGCCGGTGGCCAGGCCCCGCGGCCACCGGTGCTGGTTCAGCCAGTTGACGGCCGGCTCCAGGGCGAGAGCCAGGAACAGGGAGATCAGCAGGAGCACGAGCAGGCTGCGCAGCTGGAGGAACAGCCACCCGGCGACGCCGAAGGCGATCACCGTCCACACGGCGAGCAGCATCGCCTTGGGGAGCCATGCCGGCATGCCGTTCCTGCTGGGCGCGCTCATACGAGGTAGCGACTTCCCTTCCGCCCGTGTCCCCGGTTTGTTCGCCATCGGGGCGGTAGCGCTCCCGTTGCGTTCATTGCCTCATTCCGACTGTATAGCCACTTCGGGCGCCCCCGGAGGCTGAGCGGACGGTGCGGGGGTGTCGCCGGGGAGCGCCCGGGGGAGGGGCCGGTGCCTCCATGCGCCGGCGGCGCGTGGAGGCACCGCGGGCGGGTCAGTCGTCGAGCGAGAGTCCGCGCTTGTTCCGCGCGGTCCACTCGCGCATGCGCTTGGGGTAGCCCACGATCTGCACGTCGTAGACCGGCGCCCGGAGGTTGCGGGCGACACGGCGGATGACGTCGGGCGAGCCCACACGGCGCCGGATCCATTCGCCGTCGGTGGCCACGGCGACCGCGGTGGTGCTGGTCGCGAAGGTCTCGGGTTCGACGAAGAACTCCACTCCGACCCGGCTCTTGGTGAATTCGATGAGGGCTTTGAGGTCGGAGTCCTCGGCCGCGCGGTCGAAGCGCGCCTTGCCGTGCCGCTTGGCCCTGCGCAGGCCCAACCGGTCTCGCCATCCCATAGGTGTCGTGCTCCCGTCAGTGCCGACCCGACCGGTGCCGCCGCGCCCGTGCCGTCTCGGATCGTGGTCGTGTGCCGGTCCCCCTGATTCCGAGTCTATCGGCCCGCACGGACACGGGACTTTTCGGATATCGATCACGTGAGAGTAACCGCTCTGCTACTTTCAGTGCGCACCGATGAGGGGGATCGCTGATGAGTGTGTGGACATGGCTGGCCGAGACCGCCCGGGACCTCCGGGAAGGCGGGCACGCCGAGCTCGCCGACGCCGTCGCGCGCCTGCCTCAGCTCGCCGCCGACGGCGACGCCGCACGCATCGCCACCCTGCTCCCCCCGGCCCGGCGCGCGGCGCGCGACGCCGGGGCCCCGGCCTGGCTCCCGGCGTTCCTGGACCACTGGCCCGTGGCGGCGCGGGTGGGCGACCGCGCCGAGGGCACGGTGGCGCTCCCCGACGCGCTGGCCCAGCTCGACAACGCCCACCCCGAGTCCGGCCGCGCCGGATGCCCGCCCGCGGTGTGCGCGGCCGAGAACGCGCTCGCCTGCTACGCCACGATCGACGGCCCCGGCTACGTCGTGGACCGCGCCGCCCTGCTGACCCGCGCCCGGGCGCACACGCGCCCCGGCCATCCGGCGTTTCCCGCACTCGCGCTGGCCCACGCCGACACCCTGGTCGACGACGACCGGCCCGACGAGGCCGTGGCCGAACTCGACGCCCGCGCGGCCGATGTCCGCGCCACCGGCGGCCGGGTCGGCATCGACTACGCGTTCGGCTACGTGCGCGCGCTCCGGCACCAGGACCGCCACGCCGACGCGCTCGCAGCGCTCGGCCGGATCGAGGCCGCCGGAACGGCGCCCTGGCCGTCGGGGCCGGTCCGCTCGGCGGCGCTGCGCCGGATCCGCGTCGAGCGCGCCCGGCTGCTCGCCTGGCTCGCCCGCACGGGGCGGTGCCCGGTCGAGGACGCCGTCGACGCCCTCCCTGATCTGCGCGACGCCGATGCCCACCCCGCGTTGCGCCCGGCCTGGGCCGAGGCGGCCGAGAACCTGGCCGCGCACGGGGCCCTGCGCAACGACTGGCGGCTCGGTGTCACGCTGACCACGTGGTCGCGGTACTGCGAACGCGTCGGCGCGCACCGGCCCTGCCTGGAACTCTCGTTGAGCGCGGCCCGGCTGGCCGCCGCCCGCGGCGCCCGCTGGGTCGCCGAGAGCGCCGTTCTGCGTGCCGAGCGCGCGCTGGCCCGGGTCCGCCGGGTCGACGACCCCGCGGGCGACCTCGCCGAGGCCCGCGCCGCGGTCGGCGCGGTGCCGCCGGTGGTCCTCCCCGTCCCGGCGGCCGACCTCCTCGCGCTCCTGCGCACCGAGCCGCCCGAGCAGGTCGACCCCGAACGGCAGGCCGACCTCGTGGTCGCGGCGCTGCCCTACCGGCCCGATGACGCCTCCTTGCTCAACGCGCTGGGCCAGGTGGGCCGGACGCTGATGCTCACCGACGTCGCCGCCGAGCCGCAGTGGCGGCACGTGCGGCGCATGCCCGGCGACCAGAAGGCGGCGCTGTCGCTGCTGGAGACGCTGCTGTACGACAACGACACCGCCGGTGTGCGGACCCTGGTCCGCACGCTCACCGATGCCGCCCTGATCACGCCCGAGCCCGCTCGCGTGCGCTAGGTCCGGTGCCGGTGCGGATCGATGCGCGACGCCGCCGGCGCCCGGTGCGGGACGGCGGCGCCGACCGCGTCCGGAGGTGGCCTAGAGCAGTGCGATGCCCGCCGGGTAGGTGAGGGCGGCCTTGGGGAGTTCGGCCGGGCGGCCGCTGGCCAGGACCGTCAGGGTGCCGGTCCGCGCCAGTCCCGGGGCCGGGGCGGCGCCCAGCCGGCGGAGGGTCTGCGCGGCCACCGAGCCGGCCGCGGTGAACAGCTCCGCGGGGTGCCCCAAGGCGGCCGAGATCTCGTCGCCGACCAGGTCGTAGTGGGTGCAGCCCAGGACCACCCCCGTCACGCCGGACGGGGTGCGCTCCGCCGCATAGGCGATGGCCCCGGCCACGGCGCCGGGATCGGCCGATTCCACGGCCTCGGCCATGCCCACACAGGCGACCGGGGTCACGGAGATGCCGGGGGCGAAGCGCTCGATGAGGTCGCGCTGGTAGCGGCTGCTGGTGGTGGCGGCGGTGGACCACACCGCGATCGGCCCGCCTCCGGCCGCCGCCGGCTTGATGGGAGGGACCGTGCCGACGACCGGGATCGCCGGCTCGAATTCCGCGCGCAGCGCGGTGAGGCCGTGGACGGAGGCGGTATTGCAGGGCACCACGACGGCGTCGACGCCGAATCCGCGGGTGGCACGGGCCCCGGCCAGGGCGCGCCCGATGATCTCCTCGGGCGCGCGCGGGCCCCACGGCATGTGGTCGGGGTCCATGGAGAGGATCAGGTGGGCGTCGGGCCGCGCCGCGCGCAGTGCGGCGGCGGTGGACAGCATCCCGATTCCGGAGTCGACGAGGGCGATGCGCACGTCAGCCGATCCTATGCCGCTCCGCCCCGGGAAAAACCATGGATACCGCGCCGTGTCGGGACCAGAATGGGACGGGCCGTCCGGCGGGAGGGATGTTCCGCGGGGATTCCCGGCCGCGCGGGTGACATGCCGAACATCGATCCGCCGGTGGGTATTACCGGCAAGTAGGAATAGGCTGTCCGACGGCCGTGCCCGCAGGGGCGCGGCCGGCGAGAAGACGATGGCGCTGCGGCGCCGGGGCGGGTGAGATGAGGGTGAACGTGAGCCGTCGGACTTCCCAGCGGGACTTCGCCGAGCATGTCGGAGCCGTCCAGCGGCTGCGGCGGGACTACGCCGCGCTCCCCGCGGACGCGCCGGTGCGCCTGGCGAAGCCGACCTCCAACCTGTTCCGGTTCCGCGACGCGTCGAGCGCCCCGCGGCTGGACGTGAGCGCGTTCGCGTCGGTGCTGTCGGTCGACCCCGTCGAAAGGGTCGCCGAGGTGGGCGGGATGACCACCTACGAGGACCTGGTCGCCGCCACCCTGCCGCACGGACTGATGCCGCTGGTGGTGCCCCAGTTGCGCACCATCACCCTCGGCGGCGCGGTGACCGGGCTGGGCATCGAGTCCTCCTCCTTCCGCAACGGGCTGCCGCACGAGTCCGTGCAGGAGATCGAGATCCTCACCGGCTCGGGGGAGACCGTCGTGGCCCGCCGCGACAACGAGCACGGCGACCTGTTCCACGGCTTCCCCAACTCCTACGGGACCCTGGGCTACAGCCTGCGGCTGCGCATCGAACTGGAGCCGGTCGCGCCCTACGTGCACCTGCGCCACCTGCGCTTCGGGTCCGCCGCCGAGGCCATGGACGCGTTCGCCCGGATCTGCGCCGCCGGGGAGCACGGCGGCGAGCGGGTGGACTTCGCCGACGGCGTTGCGTTCGGGCCCGGTGAGCTGTACGTCACACTGGCGTCCTTCACCGACTCCGCGCCCTGGACCAGCGACTACACCGGCAACGACATCTACTACCGGTCCATCCGCCGCTACGCCGGCACCGGGCCGGGCGACTACCTGACGACCCACGACTACCTGTGGCGCTGGGACACCGACTGGTTCTGGTGCTCCAGCGCCTTCGGGGTGCAGAATCCCGCGGTGCGCGGCCTGTGGCCCCGCTCCCTGAAGCGCTCCGATGTCTACCGCAAGCTCGTCGCGCTGGATCGCCGCACCGATTTCAGCCGGCTGCTCGACCACTACCGGGGCCGTCCCCAGCAGGAGCCGCTCATCCAGGACATCGAGGTCGGTGTCGACAGGGGGGCGGAGTTCCTCGACTTCTTCCACTCCGAGATCGGGATGAGCCCGGTGTGGATGTGCCCGCTGCGGCTGCGCGAGAAGGGCGAGCCGGGCGGGGGCCACGTGTGGCCGCTCTACCCGCTGGAGCCGGACCGGCTCTACGTGAACTTCGGGTTCTGGGGCCGGGTCCCCATGGTCCCGGGGCAGCGGAAGGCCCACCACAACCGGTTGGTCGAGGAGGAGGTCTCCCGGCTGGGCGGGCACAAGTCGCTGTACTCCGACTCCTTCTACACGGAGGAGGAGTTCTGGCGGCTCTACAACGGCGAGGGCTACCGGCGGCTCAAGCACGCCTACGACCCCCAGGGGCGGCTCCTCGACCTTTACGCCAAATGCGTTGGCAACAGGTGACACGCCGGCCCGCCTGGGCAGTGGGCGACGTGCGGCGAGAAGGGAACGACCATGCGGCTAGCGGAGATCTTCGAACGCGTCGTCGGCGGCGACGCACCCGTTCGGTTCCGCGCCTATGACGGCAGCACCGCAGGAGATCCGGGCAGCGACACCACGATCGTCGTCCGGACCCCGGTGGCGCTCAACTACCTGGCCCAGTCGCCGAACGCGATGGGCCTGACCCGCGCCTATGTCTCGGGGCACATCGACCTCGAAGGCGACATGTACACCGCGCTCAAGGCGATGTCGGAGTTCGCCCTAGGGGACAGGGTGCGGCCCTCCGCCCTGGAACTCGCGCGCATCGCCAAGGGCATCGGATGGGTGAAGTTCGTCAACCGCGTGCCACCGCCACCGCAGGAGGTGCGCCGCGGCCGGATGCTGGGACTGGGCGCGCGCCACTCCAAGGGGCGCGACGCCGAGGCGATCCACCACCACTACGACGTCTCCAACGCCTTCTACGAGATGGTCCTGGGGCCGTCGATGACCTACACTTGCGCGGTCTTCGCCGAGCAGGACACCGGCCTGGAGCAGGCCCAGGCCGACAAGTACGACCTGGTCTCCCGCAAGCTCGACCTGCGCCCGGGCATGCGGCTGCTGGACGTCGGCTGCGGGTGGGGCGGGATGGTCCGCCACGCCGCCCGGGAGTACGGGGTCAAGGCGCTCGGCGTCACGCTCTCCAAGGAGCAGGCCGAATGGGCGAGCAAGCGCATCGCCCAGGAGGGACTGACGGGGCTCGCCGAGGTCCGCCACATGGACTACCGCGACGTCCCCGACGGCATCTACGACCGGATCAGCTCGATCGGGCTGACCGAGCACATCGGTGCGCGGAACCTGGCCGGCTACTTCAAAGGGCTCAACGACAAGCTCAAGCCGGGCGGCAGGCTGCTCAACCACTGCATCACGCGGCCGCGCAACGACCTGCCGCCGCTCAACCCGCGCGGGGTGATCTACCGCTACGTCTTCCCCGACGGTGAACTGGAGGGCCCCGGCCGCATCCAGGCGGAGATGAACGACGCGGGCTTCGAGATCCGCCACCAGGAGAACCTGCGGGAGCACTACGCGCTGACCCTCCGGCACTGGTGCGCCAACCTCGACGCCAACTGGGACGACGCGGTCGCCGAGGTGGGCGAGGGGACCGCGCGCGTGTGGCGGCTCTACATGGCCGGCTGCGTGCTCGGGTTCGAGCGCAACGTCGTCCAGCTCCACCAGATCCTCGGGGTCAAGCTCGACGGCACCGACGCGCACGTGCCGCTGCGCCCGGACTTCGGCTGAATCCGCCGGGGCGCGGCCGGAATCCGATCGCCGGTCGCGCCCCGCCCCGGGCATGATGGGGTCATGCCTGGAACCGCAGACAACGAGCACGTCAAGCAGCGCGCCATATCGCTCGTCGACGCCTATGTGCGCAAGGACGGCGACGCCGTCGCGCGCGAGGCCGAATCGATCCGCGGCGACACCGACCCGGTCGCCTCCGAACTGAAGGTCTTCGCGTCCTTCCTGACCCGCCGCGTGCAGGAGACCGGCGTGGTGTGGAAGCCCGCCGACTCCCGCGAGGCCGTCGCCGCCGCGGTCGCCGACCTGCTCCCCCCGGAGGTGGAGTTCGCGGTGGTCACGGCGTGGGAGGCCTACTCCGTGGGCGAGGAGGAGATCGCCGAGCGCTATACCAACGGCGACCCCCTGGTCCGGGTGCACATGCTCGCGGCGTTCTGCGCCGCCATCGGCACCGCGGTCTACAAGCCGGCCGAGCTGATCGCCACGCTGCGCATCGCCACGGGCCTGGCCGAGTGACACGCGGACCGCGACCGGGGGCGGCGGCGCCCGCGCCGCCGGCCGCCGGGGGCGGCGGCGCCCTGGTCGGGGCCGCTTTTCCACAGCCGGTGACGGCGTTCTTGACCTCGGTGGCGAACATGTAAAGAGTGGAGGGGCAGCACCCACCGCGATGCAAAGGGGCTCCGCGTATGGCCGCCTCGACACCCGCCGACCGCGCGGGAGACGCCGACGACCTCTCCGATATCGACCTCGCGGACACGGCGTTCTGGGCCAGGCCGCCCGAGGACCGCCACGCGGCCTTCGCCCGGCTGCGGCGCCGGCCGCCGGTGTTCTTCGCCGAGGCCGACATCGGCCCGATCCCCGCGGGCCCCGGCTTCCACGCCCTGGTCCGCCACGCCGACGTCGTCGAGGCCAGCCGCACCCCGCAGGTCTTCTCCTCCCGCCCGACCGCGATCTCGATCCCCGATATGCCCGAGGAGTTCGGCGAGTTCTTCGGCTCGATGATCGGGCTCGACGACCCCCGCCACGCGCGGCTGCGCCGGATCGTGTCCCGCGGGTTCACCCCCCGCATGCTGGCCAAGCTCGAGGACGACGTCCAGCGCCTGGCCGAGCAGATCGTCGACGACCTCGTCCGCACCGGCCCCTGCGACTTCGTCGCCGAGGTCGCCGCCCGGCTGCCGCTCGATGTCATCTGCGAGATGATGGGCGTCCCCGCCGACCGGCGCGCCATGGTCTTCGAGAACGCCTCCGTGATCCTGGCCGGCAGCGACCCCGACTACCTCGGCCACGACATCGACGCCGCCCTCACCCGGATGCTCACCGCGGGCGGCGACCTCGCCGCCCTGCTGGGCGAGCTCGCCGCCGAACGGCGCGCGGCCCCCACCACCGACCTCACCTCCGCCCTGGTCCGCGCCGACATCGACGGCGAATCCCTCACCGACCGCGAACTGGGCTCGTTCTTCATCCTGCTGACGGTCGCCGGGAGCGAGACCACCCGCAACGCCATCAGCCACGGCCTAGCGCTGCTCACCGGCCACCCCGGCCAGCGGGAGCTGTGGTGGTCGGACTTCGAGGCGCACGCCGGGACCGCGGTCGAGGAGATCGTCCGCCACTCCTCCCCGGTGATCTGGATGCGGCGCACCCTCACCCGCGACCACGTGATGAACGGCCACGCCTACCGCGCCGGCGACAAGGTCGTGCTCTACTACGCCTCCGCCAACCGCGACGAAGCCGTCTTCGCCGACCCCGACACCTTCGACATCACCCGCAGCCCCAACCCGCACCTGGGGTTCGGCGGGCCCGGCCCGCACTTCTGCCTCGGCGCGCACCTGGCCCGCCGCGAGATCGGGGTGATGTTCCGGGAACTCCACCGCCGGGTGCCCGCGATCCGCTCCACGGCCCCGCCCGAGCGGCTGCTCTCCAACTTCGTGAACGGAATCAAATCGATGCCGTGCGCCTTCTGACCGCCACCCCGCGTCTCGGTACCGTGACGGTCGGCACCGGCGGCGGAGGCGATCGCGCCGATCCGCACGACACTGCTGCGGTTTACTTCACAGTCAACCGGTTTTTGCGTAAGTTTCTTACCAACCCCCCGGGGGATCGTGAATGGACGGGAGAACGCCGATGGCACGCAAGCACGTCCTGCCCGTCGCCGCGCTGGTCGCGACCCTCACACTGGTCGCCACCTCCTGTGGCAGCGGCGCTGGCGAGGGCGACGCCCTCGAAGTCTGGATCATGGAGGGCACCAACCCCGACGCCACGGCGTACTTCGACGACATCGGCGCGCAGTTCACCCAGGAGACCGGGGTGGACGTCAACGTCGAGTTCGTGCCGTGGGCCGACGCCCATGAGCGGTTCGTGACCGCCATGGCCGGCGGCACCGCACCCGACGTCGCCGAGGTCGGCACCACCTGGACACCCGAGTTCGCCGACGCCGGCGGGCTGATCGACATCACCGAGCGGGTGGGCGACACCGACGCCTACGCGGCCGGCCTCGCCGAGGCCGGCACCGTCGACGGCGCCCTGTACGGCCTGCCCTGGTACGCCGGCGTGCGGTCGGTGCTCTACCGCACCGACGTGTTCGAGGAGCTCGACCTCGAAGAGCCCACCACCTGGGAGGAGCTGCGCGACACCGCGGTCGCCGTCTCCGAGGAGCGCGACGACCTGATCGCGTTCCCCGTCGCGGGCGACGCCGAATACTCGGTGCTGCCGTTCGTGTGGGGCGCCGGCGGCGAGATCGCCGAGCAGGGCGCCGACGGCACCTGGACCTCCGGGCTCGACAGCGCCGAGGCGCGCGAGGGCATCTCCTTCTACACCGACCTCGCGCTGGAGGACGGCGTCTCGTCGACGGGCGCGACCACCTGGAAGGAGACCAACATCCAGGAGGAGTTCATCGCCGGAAACGTGGCCATGACGATCGCCGGGAGCTGGACCCCCAAGGCGATCCTGGAGGCGGCGCCCGACCTCGAGGGCGACATCGCCGCGTTCCCGATCCCCGGGCCCGACGGCGGCTACAGCCCGTCCTTCCTCGGCGGCTCGCACCTGGCGGTGTTCAGCGGGACCCCCGACGAAGACCTCGCCTGGAGCTTCCTGGAGACCCTCACCAGCACCGAGAACGCCGCCCGCTGGTCGGAGGAGACCACCTACTTCCCCGGCCTACAGGAGCAGATCGAGCCCTACACCGAGTCCGACGACCCGCTGGTGCGGCCGTTCGCCGTGCAGATGAGCGATGCCGGCAAGGGCGTTCCCGCCAGCCAGAACTACGGCCGCGTCCAAGGCGAGATGGTGGTGCAGACCATGGTGCAGGCCATCCTGAACGAACGGGCCTCGGTCGACGACGCCACCGCCACCGCAACCGAGGACATCGAATCGATCCTGAACGAGGACACCTGAACACGTGAGCGGTTCCGTTCTCACGCGGCCGGCCGCCCCGGTGGCCGGCCGCCCGCCCACCCGCCGTCGCCGCCTCACCGCGGCGGGGCGCCGGCGGCTGCTCCCGTGGGTGCTGCTGGCGCCCGCGCTGGTGGTCATCGGCGTCCTGCTGCTGTACCCGCTCATCCGGGTCGCGCTGCTGTCGTTCCAGGACTACGGGCTGCGCAACGTGGTGTCCGGCGAGTCGAACTACACCGGGCTCGACAACTACGTCCGGCTGTTCGGCGACGGCTACCTGTGGCGGGTCGCCCTGCCCAACACCGTGGTGTTCGCGGTGGCGGCGGTCGGCGGCACGGTCGTGTTCGGCACGCTCGTGGCCCTGCTGCTGCGCACGCTCTCGCCCATGGCCCGGGCCGCGGTGGCCGGCTGCATCCTGGTCGCCTGGGCGATGCCCGCCGTCACCGGGACCTACGTGTGGGTCTGGATCTTCGACGTCGACCGCGGCATCGTCCGCGAAGGGCTCCAGGCCCTGGGCGCGATCGGGCCCGAGGGATTCAACTGGTTCACCGAGCGGCTCCCGTTCTACGGGATCGTCGTGCTGAACGTCATCCACCACGGGTTCCCCTTCGTGACCGTGACGGTCCTCGCCGGGCTGCTCACCGTGCCCCGCGAACTCTACGAGGCCGCGATGATCGACGGCGCCGGCGCCTGGCACCGGTTCTGGCACGTCACGGTGCCGACCCTGCGCCCGGTGTTCGCGGTGGTCACCATCCTGTCGACCATCTGGGACTTCAAGGTGTTCGCGCAGGTCTACCTGATGCCCGGCGGGTCGGGGTCCAACCCGGACCTGCTCAACTTCGGGGTGTGGTCCTATGTGCGCTCCTTCGGGCGCCAGGAGTACGGGATGGGGTCGGCGATCGCGGTCGTGCTGACCCTCATGCTCATCGCCATCACCATCGTCTACCTGCGGGCCCTGTTCCGCGATGAGGAGCTGAAGTGAGCGCGACCTCGCCGACCGAGCGGGCCGCGGTGCGGCGGGGCGGGTCCCGGCGGCGCTCGGCGGCGCTGGGCCGGGCGGTCGCGGTGGCCGGCGTGCTCGTGTTCACGCTGTTCCCCGCGTACTTCATGCTCGTCACGGCGTTCTCCGGCGAGACCACCACGGGCAGCGAGTCACTGCTGCCCGCCTCGGTGACCCTGGAGAACTTCCGCTACATCCTGGTCGAGGCGGGCTTCCTCACCTACCTGGGCAACTCGCTGCTGGTCGCGCTGGTGACCGTGGTGGGCAGCAGCCTGCTGGCGCTGCTGGCGGCCGTGGCGGTCGCCCGGTTCCGGTTCCGGCTGCGCACCACCATGCTGGTGATGCTGCTCATCGTGCAGATGGTGCCGCTGGAGGCGCTGGTCATCCCACTGTTCCTCCAGGTGCGCGACCTCCAGATGCTCAACTCGCTGCTGGGCCTGAGCATCGTCTACATCGCCCTGGCGCTGCCGTTCGCCGTGTGGATGCTGCGCGGGTTCGTCGCGGCCATCCCCCAGGAGGTCGAGGAGGCGGCCTACGTCGACGGCGCGTCCTGGCCGCGGATGTTCTGGTCGGTGCTGCTGCCCCTGACGGCGCCCGGCCTGGTGGCAACGGCCATCTTCTCGTTCATCACCGCGTGGAACGAGTTCATCCTCGCCCTGACCTTCCTGAACGAGGGCGACAAGTACACGGTGGCGGTGGGCCTGCGGCAGTTCTACGGCCAGTACACCACCGACTGGCCCTCGGTCATGGCGGCCTCCACCGTCATCACCCTGCCGGTCATGGTCTTCTTCCTGATCGTGCAGCGGAGGATGGTGTCGGGACTGGTCCACGGGGCGGTGAAGGGATGAGCGCGGCGCGGCGCGACCCCTCCGTCCGGCGCATGGCGCACACGGTGCTGATGCCGGGCTTTTGCGGGACCGGCGTCCCGCCGTGGCTGGAGCGCGCCATCACCGATGAGGGCCTGGCGTCGGTGCTGTACTTCGCCCCGAACCTCACCGAGGACCCGGCGGGGCTCTCCGCGCGGCTGCACGGGCTGCGCCCGGACCTGCTCGTGGCCTCCGACGAAGAGGGCGGCCGGGTCACCCGCCTGCACGCCGGCGCGGGATCGCCCTATCCCGCCCACGGGGAGCTGGGAGCGGCCGACGACATCGCGCACACCCGCGGCGTCGCCGCGGCCATGGGGCGCGATCTCCGGGCGGCGGGTATCGACGCCGCCCTGGCGCCGGTCGTGGACGTCAACGTCAACCCCGCCAACCCCGTGATCGGGCCGCGCGCCTTCGGGGCGGAGCCCGCCGCGGTCGCCGCCCACGGCGCCGCCTTCACCGCCGGGCTCCACGAGGCCGGGCTGCTGTCGGCCGCCAAGCACTTCCCCGGGCACGGCGACACCCGCACCGACTCCCACGTCGACCTCCCGGTGATCGATATCGACATGGCCACCCTGCGCGCCCGCGAGCTGGTGCCGTTCCGGGCGGCAGTGCGGACCGGGGTGGACATGGTGATGGTCGGCCACATCCGCATCCCCGCTCTCGACGACGCGCCGGCCAGCGTGTCGCCGCGCGCCTACGCCCTGCTGCGCGACGAGGTGGAGTTCCGCGGAGTGGCGATCACCGATGCCCTGGACATGCGCGGACTCGCGCGGCACACCGGGGCCGGATCCGTGCTGGAGGGCGTCGCCCGCGGGGCCGTGGCCGCGCTCTCCGCGGGGGCCGACCTGCTGTGCCTGGGCAACCCCTACACCGCGCGGGCCGGCGACGAGGAGATGTTCGCCGGCACGCGCGACCGGCTGCTGGAGGGCGTCGCCGCCGGCGCGGTCCCCGTGGAGCGCCTCGCCGAGGCGGCCGGCCGGGTCGAGCGGCTGCTCGCGGCCCGTACACGGACTTGACCGCCGGCCCCCGGGCGGAGAGGGTGGCCCCGCGGGCCGGCGGCCCGCACCGACCGGGGGAGGGGCGAGATGGCGCCGGAGTCCGAACAGCATCCCGTCGAGCCCGACACCCCGTGGCCCAAGAGCCCGACCACGGTCGCCATCCGCTGCAACGTCTGCATGGACCTGCGGTTCTTCGCCGACCGGCACGCCGACCACCTCGACGACTACAGCCCCGGCCCGCACTGCAAGACCTGCGGCAAGCGGATCGAGTTCCGGTGCACCGGGTGCGACTCCCAGTGGCGCCCGCTGTCGTGACCGGCGGCGGCCGGCACGCCGCCGGCCCGCGGCGTGCGGTCAGCGCAGCTCGCGCTTGAGGATCTTGCCGGTCGCGGTCATCGGCAGGGCGTCGCGGAACCGCACCAGGCGCGGGTACTTGTAGGCGGCCAGCCGCTCCTTGCTCCAGGCCACGAGCTCCTCCTCGGTGAGCGCGGAGTCCTCCTCGCGGATGACGAAGGCCGTGATCTCCTCGCCGTGGGTGTCGTGCGGCACGCCCACCACGGCCGCCAGGCTGACGCCGGGGTGGGTCATCAGCAGCTCCTCCAGCTCCCGCGGGTACACGTTGTAGCCGCCGCGGATGATCAGGTCCTTGGAGCGGTCGACGATGAAGTAGAAGCCCTCCTCGTCGCGCCGTGCGATGTCGCCGGTGCGGAACCAGCCGTCGCGGACCACCTGGGCCGTCGCCTCGGGGTTGCCGTGGTAGCCCTTCATCACGCAGTGGCCGCGCACCGCGATCTCACCCGGGCCCTCGCCCTCGATGTCGGCGAAGCCGGGGTCGACGAGCTTCATCTCGACCCCCCAGATCGGTCTGCCGATCGAGCCGGTCTTCGCTTTGACCTTCGGATTGTTGAAGGACACCACCGGAGAGGTCTCGGAGAGCCCGTAGCCCTCCAGGATCTCCACGCCGAACCGCTCGGTGACCTTGCGGGCGAGTTCGCCGGGCAGGGCCGAGCCGCCGGACACCGCCGTGACCAGGGCGGCGGTGATGGCGTCGATGTCGTGCCCGCCCTTGGCGCCGAGCAGCCCCCAGTACATGGTCGGCACCCCGGCGAAGATGGTCACGCGCTCGCGCTCCATGAGCCGCAGCGCCTCGTCGCCGTCGAAGCGCGGTTGCAGGACGAGGGTCCCGTGCCGGTACAGGCCGAGGTTCATCATCGTGGTCTGGCCGAAGATGTGGAACAGGGGCAGCACGGTCAGGAACACGTCGTGGCCGCTGGGGGAACGGCCGAAGAGCGTGTCGCAGGCGACGGCGTTGAACAGCAGGTTGTTATGGCTCAGCTCGGCGCCCTTGGGGGTGCCGGTGGTGCCGCTGGTGTAGATGACGACCGCGGTGTCGTCGGCGTCGGTGCGCACCGGCGAGAAGGTGCCGGGCAGGCCGTCGAGCGCGGCCCACAGCGTCTGGGCGCCCTCGATGCCCGATTCCGTCGCGCCCGCGGCGGCGGGCAGGTCGATGTAGGTGCGGCAGGAGTCGACCTGGGAGAAGGCGGCGTGGGCGCGCTCGCCGAGGGGGAGGTCGGGGGACCCGGCGAACGCGAACAGCGCGGTCGCTCCGGAGTCCTCCAGGTGATAGGCGATCTCCCGCGCGGTCAGCAGGATGTTCAGGGGCACCACGACCGCGCCCGCCTTGAGCGCGCCGAAGTACACGAAGGGGAAGTAGGGCACGTTCGGGCTGGCGAGCGCCACGCGGTCGCCCGGACGAACGCCGCGCTGCACCAGCAGGTTGGCGACCTGGTTGGCGATCATGTCGGTCAGCGCGTAGCTGAGGCGCAGGTCGCCGAAGACGAGGCAGTCGCGCTCGGGGGTGGTCCGGGCGCCGTCCTCCAGCAGAACGGACAGGTTCAGCATCGCGCCTCCCGCGGCGGTGGCCAGTGGTCCAGGTCACTGTTCTACCGCACGGTAACAATGTCCGGCAGGGGGGTTCGCCGCCCGGTCACCCTTCGCCGCGGATCAGCGTGACGCTGCCCGGACGGGAATCGGAGTCGCTGATACCGATCTCGGAGACGCGCCAGGGCTCCCCGCCGATATCGAGGGTGTCGCCGAGGCTGAGGGTGTGCTCGCTGTCGTCGCCGTCCTCGCCGACGCTGATGACCACGGCCGGGTCGTCGCCGTCCTGATGGCCCGCCATCCGCAGGGTCGTCGCCCGGTCGGTGCCGGCGCCGAGCTCGACCGGCACCCCCTCGGTCAGCTGGAGGCGGTCGTCATCGGGGCCCAGCACCGGGGCCGGTCCGGCGCTCTCGGAGGCATCGGGCTCCGCCTCGCCGCCGCACGCGGCGGAGCCGATGCCGAGGACGAGCCCCAGCGCGGCGAGGGACACCACCCGGGCGAAACGGCGGGCACCATCGAACGTCGTCATCGTGAGCGAATCTCCATCAAGGGGGGCACGGGAGGTCGGGGCGCAGCGCCGCGGACAGCGGCGCGCCTCCGGCTGCATTGTCCCACCGGCACACCCGCCCGAGACCCGGGTGCACCGGTGGGCCCGGGCCCGAGTGGATCCCCGCCGGGTGGGAATGACGACACCGATGGGCCCGCCCCGGGCACCCGGGACGGGCCGCACCCCCCTGACACAAGGAGTCCGTCCATGCCGTGGTGGATCTGGGCCGGAGCCGTACTGATCCTGGCCGTGGGCCTCTTCGTCATCTGGAGGCTGGTGCGGATGACGGAGGCGCCGCCGACCTACTTCCGGGACGGCCTCGCCGGCCCCGGCGCCGACCCCGAGCTCAAGGAGAGGGCACAGCGCACCCCCCTGGTCGAGGGGTACCAGGTGCGCTACCGGCGCCGCCCGAAGCGCGACCGCGACGGCTCGGCGCGCACGACCCGCCGCAAGGACGGGGCGAGGGCGGTGAAACGCTCCTCCTACCGGAGGAAATGAACGTCCGTCGCGAGCAGGGTCCGCGCTAACCTGGAAGCTCAGACACCCGGCTGCCGGAGCCGCCGCACCCCGTGCCGTTCGCGCAGGGGAAGCGGCCACCAGCACTCCCAGCCGCAATGTGCCCTTGTGCGACCCGGTAGAGGACGACCCAGCGATGACAGCGGTAGATGGAGACCAGGCGACGAGCGAGTCCTATGACGCCCGCGCCCTCCAGGAGAAGTGGCAGGCGCGGTGGGCGAAGGAGAACCCCTTCGCCGCGAGCGAGGACCCGGCCGACGGCCGCCCGCGCCGCTACGTCGTCGACATGTTCGCCTACCCCTCCGGCGACCTCCACATGGGGCACGCCGAGGTCTACGCCATCGGCGACGTCATCGCGCGCTACCGCTTCCAGCAGGGCGAGAACGTCCTGCACCCCATCGGCTGGGACTCCTTCGGCCTCCCGGCCGAGAACGCCGCCATCCGCAACGACAGCCACCCCGCCGCCTGGACCTACGCCAACATCGAGACCCAGGCCGAGTCGTTCCGGCGCTACGGCATCTCGGTCGACTGGTCGCGCCGGCTGCACACCAGCGACCCCGAGTACTACCGCTGGAACCAGTGGCTGTTCCTGCGCTTCTTCGAGCGCGGCCTGGCCTACCGCAAGGACGGCCTGGTCAACTGGTGCCCCAAGGACCAGACCGTGCTGGCCAACGAGCAGGTCGTGCAGGGCCGGTGCGAGCGCTGCCACACCGAGGTCGTGCGCCGGACCCTCAACCAGTGGTACTTCCGGATCACCGACTACGCCGAGCGGCTGCTGGACGACATGGCGCAGATCGACGGCGGCCGGTGGCCCGACGAGATCCTGACCATGCAGCGCAACTGGATCGGCCGGTCCCAGGGCGCCGACGTCCGATTCGCCATCGAGGGCCGCGACGAGCCCGTCACCGTCTTCACCACCCGCCCCGACACCCTCTACGGGGCCACGTTCTTCGTGGTCGCGGCCGACGCCGCCCTGGCCGACGAACTGTGCGCGCCGGAGCAGCGGGCGGAGTTCGAGGCATACCGGTCGGAGGTCGCCAAGCTCAGCGACATCGAGCGGCAGTCCACCGAGCGGCCCAAGACCGGCGTGTTCCTGGGCCGCCACGCGATCAACCCGGTCAACGGCGAGCGCATCCCCGTGTGGGCGGCCGACTACGTCCTGGCCGAATACGGCCACGGCGCGATCATGGCGGTGCCGGCGCACGACCAGCGCGACCTGGACTTCGCCCGCGCGTTCGGACTGCCGGTGCGCGTGGTCGTCGAGACCGGCGAGGCCGACCCCGCCCAGAGCGGGGTGGCCACGGCGGGCGAGGGCGTCCTGGTCAACTCCGGGCCGCTGGACGGCCTGGCCAAGGGCGACGCGATCCCCCGGATCATCGAGATCCTGGCCGGGCGCGGCACCGGCGAGGGCACGGTCAACTACCGGCTGCGCGACTGGCTGCTGTCCCGGCAGCGCTTCTGGGGCACGCCGATCCCGATCATCCACTGCCCCGAGTGCGGCGAGGTCGCCGTCCCCGACGACCAGCTCCCGGTGCGGCTGCCCGACGACATGAAGGGCGCCGACCTCGCGCCCAAGGGGGTCTCCCCCCTGGCAGCGGCCACCGACTGGGTCAACGTCGACTGCCCGCGGTGCGGGGGGCCCGCCACCCGCGACACCGACACCATGGACACCTTCGTCGACTCGTCCTGGTACTTCCTGCGCTACTGCTCGCCGCACCTCGACTCCGCACCGTTCGACACGGACAAGGTCGCCAAGTGGGGCCCGGTGGACCAGTACATCGGCGGCAAGGAACACGCCACCCTGCACCTGCTCTACTCCCGGTTCGTCACCAAGGTCCTCTACGACATGGGCATGGTCGGCTTCACCGAGCCGTTCGCGCGCCTGCTCAACCAGGGCCAGGTCATCAACGGCGGCCGGGCGATGTCGAAGTCGCTGGGCAACGGCGTCGACCTGGGCGCCGAGATCGACGGCTACGGTGTCGACGCCGTCCGGCTCACCATGATCTTCGCCGGCCCGCCCGAGGACGACATCGACTGGGCCGACGTCTCCCCGGCGGCGTCGCTGAAGTTCCTGAACCGCGCGTACCGCGTCATGGCCCAGGCCGGCGCGGCGTCCGCTCCGGGGACCGACCCCGCCGGCGGCGACCCCGACCTGCGCAAGGCCACGCACCGGACCCTCGACCGGGTGACCGCCGCGGTCGAGGCGCACCGCTTCAACGTCGCGGTCGCCCGGGTGATGGAACTGGTCACCGCCGCCCGCCGGACCATCGACTCCGGGCCCGGGGCGGGCGACCCCGCGGTGCGCGAAGCCGCCGAGGCCATCGCCATCACGCTGTCGCTGGTCGCGCCCTACCTCGCCGAGGAGGGCTGGGAGCTGCTGGGGCACACGGGTTCGGTGGCCGTCGGGAACTGGCGCAGCGCCGACCCCGCGCTGCTGGTCACCGAATCGGTCACATGCGTGGTCCAGGTCGCCAGCAAGGTCCGCGACAAGCTGGACGTGGCCCCCGACATCTCCGAGGAGGAGCTGGAACGGCTGGCGCTGGCCTCCGAGAAGGTCCAGGGCTTCATCGGCGGCAAGCAGATCCGCCGGGTCGTGGTCCGCGCGCCCAAGCTCGTCAACATCGTGGTGGGGTGACGCCGTGGACGCCCGCGTGGAACGGCTGATCCGCGAGGCGACCGCGACCCCCGTCCGGCGGTGGTCGCTGGCCGCGGGCGGGGTCGCGGTGATCGCGGGCGTCGCGATCGCCGCCGGCCTGGCGGTGGGGGCCGAGGGCCCGGCGGTCCAGGCCGGCGGGGACGACGCCTTCGCTGTCGCTCCGGGGTGCGACACCGTCGACCCCGGAGCCGTCGAATCCCTGCTCGAGGGCGCCGAGCTGGAGACCGCCGAGCACGGGCGGCTCGACGGCGCCGACAGCGCCACCTGCGTGTGGACATCGGTGTCCGCCGATGCGGCCGCGCCGCGGTTCCTGCACGTCGACCTCACCGCGTACTTCACCGACCGGGCGGGTGAACCCACCGGGTCCGAGTCCGCGGCCGGGCAGTTGTCGGACCTGTCGCCGGTCGTCGACCTCGAAGGCGCCGCGCCCGTACCCGCTCTGGGCGACGGGGCGATGGTGTGGCCGGGCGCGTCCGGCGGGACCGGCGCCGAAGTCGCGTTCCGCCGCGACAACCTGGTGGTCCGCGTGTCCTACGGCGGCGACGAAGGCGACGGCGGCGTCCCGCTGTCCTACGACGACGCACGCGACGGCGCCGTGGCGCTGGGGGAGCAGGTCGCGGGATCGCTGTGAGGCGTCGCTCACTCTCCGGCGCCGGCGCGCCCGCCCCGGACCGGCGGCGGGACCGCCTCCTCGGCAGGGCCGGTAGCGTTAGGCGATCGCCGATGGCGCGACGGATACAGCCGAGTACGGGGAGGCGTCGACGATGACCCAGCCACCTTCCGGCGGTCCCGGCGAGGGGCCGTCCGGACCGTTCGGCGGGTCGCCTTCCGCACCGCGGCCCGAGACGCCGCCCGAGCGCCCCACCGACACCCCGCCCGGCCGGCCGGACCCGCAGGCCCGCCCCGGGCCCGGGTACCCCCATGAGCAGGGCGACCCCGGGCAGCGGCACCCCGGCCCGGCCGCCGCGCATCACCACCAGGGGCAGGACCCGCCGCCCGGGTACGGCCCGGCGGCGCAGGGCGCACCGCGGCCCGCAGAGCCGGCGCGGCCCCAGGAGGGCGGCCCGGGTGCCGCCCAGGGCTTCCCCGGCCGGCCCGCTCCGGGCCCGCCCCCGGCTCCCGGAGGACATCCGGCCGGCCAGGGGCCCTCGCAGGGCCCGGTGCCCTTCGCGCCGGTGTCCGGCAGCGGCGGCCCGGGGCCGCAGCCGGCCTACGGCGCGCCGCCCCCCGAGGCACCACCGGTGCGGGCGGCGCCGCAGCAGAGCCGGGGGTGCGCCACGGCCGCGATCTCCGTTCTGGCGGTGATCGCGCTCCTCCTGGTCGTGGCCGGGGTCTGGGCGATCGTGTCGCTCGCCGGGGGCGGGGGCGGCTACCAGAGCGCGCCCGACTGCGCGGTGGGTGAGACCGCGGCGCTGGAATCGCTGGTCCCCGAGTACAGCGAGGAGCTCGCCCAGCCCCTGGAGGGCATGGACGAGAGCTGGCGCGACGGCTACGAGTGCCGGTGGGGCACGCCCTCGGACGCCGTGGCGGTACCCGCGACGGCCCGCCTGGTCCTGGTCCGCGTCGGCGATCGCGGCGCGACCGACGGCGAGCAGGGCGCGGCCGAGGCGCTGCGCGCCGCGCCGCGCGACAACGACGTCCGGGAGGTCGACGACCTCGGCGACGAGGCCACGGCCTGGAACGAGTCGAGCCAGGGCTTCGCCTGGGGGTGCGTCGGCGTGCGGCTGGCCAACCTGTTCACCCTCTCCTGCTACACCGCCTCCATCGACTACCAGGTCAGCGGTGCCATCCCGGAGGACGACGCGCTGGCCGGCGCCGAGGAGCTGGCCAGCGCGACCGCGGCCGCCATCGAGGACGGCGACTACTAGCCGACCGGTCCGGGGGAGCGGCTGCGCCGCGCCCCCGGACCGTCGCCCGTTCAGGAGCCGGCGTGCTCCTCCGCGCGGCCGCCGGCGGGCGGCAGGCCCAGGCGCAGCAGGATGGTCCGGGACAGGTCGGCGATGGTTCCGCCGCCCCGCACCAGCTCCATGGGCGGGATGTCCAGGCCGTAGTTCCGGTTGACGGCGAGCATGAGTTCGGCGCCCATCAGCGAGTCCAGGCCGAACTCCTCCAGGCGGCGGTGGCGGTCCAGCCGCTCCGGATCGGTGTGCAGGATCTCCGCCAGCACGTCCGTGAGGTGGCCGGCCAGGGCGTCCTGCGCCTCGCCCGGCGGCAGCGCCGTGAGCCGGGCGATCAGGCCGCCGTGCCCGGCGGAGTCGTCCGCGGGCAGATCGCCCAGGAACAGCCGCAGGCGCGGGGACGCGGCACTGGCCGGCAGGACCGCCCCGCTGCGCGCGAGGCCGGACCGGGCCACGGTGACCACCCCGTTGGCACCGGGGCGGATCCGCTGCGCGGCGGCGAACGCCTCGGCGGGCGTCATGGGCGCGAAGCCGGACGCCGTGACGAAGGACGCCAGGCCGTTGCGTGCGACGTGGCCCACCTGGCCGATGTGTCCCCAGGCCAGGGCCAGCCCGGCGGCGCCGTCGTGGCGGCGCCGCCGGATGAGCGCTTCGGTGAACGCGTTGGCCGCCACATAGTTGGACTGGCGGATGTTGCCGAGGGTGGCCGTGACGGACGAGTAGGTGCAGAACAGCGAGAGGTCGCGGCCGCGCGTGAGGCGGTCGAGGTGGAGGAGCCCCCGCATCTTCGGGGCCAGGACGGCGGCGAAGCGCTCGTCGGTGAGGTCGGCGAGGTCGGCGTCGTCGAAGAGCGCGGCCGCGTGCACCACGCCGCACAGCCGGTGTCCCCCGGAGTCGATGTCCCGGAGCAGGCCGGCCACCGCGCCGGGGTCGGCGCAGTCGACGGCGTGGGCGGTGGCGTGCACCCCCATGCCGGCGAGGTCGGCCAGCAGGGCCGCGGCCTCGGGGGCGTCGGCGCCGCGGCGCGACGCCAGGGCGAGGCGGCGGGCACCCTGGCCGGCGAGGTGGCGGGCGGTGGCGGCGCCGAACCCGCCGAGCCCCCCGGTGACCAGGTAGGTGCCGTCGGGGTCCAGCCGCGGGCGCGCGGGCCGCGGGTGGACCGGGATGGGTTCGTCGAGGTCGTCGAAGGAGGCCACGACCTTGCCGATGTGGCGGGAGTGCTGGAGCAGCTCGAAGGCGTCCTGCACGCGGGCCGCGGGGAAGAGGGTGTGCGGCAGCGGGCGGTAGTCGCCGGCGTGGACGCGCTCGGTCACCCGGCGCCAGATGTCGGCGGCCTCGTCCGGCCGGTCCAGCAGGACGTTGAGGTCGACGCTGAAGAACCCGATGTTGTTGTGGAAGGGCCGCAGCGGCAGCGGGTTGTTCTCCATGATGTCGCGCTTGCCCAGTTCCACGAACCGGCCGCCGGGGCGCAGCAGCTCCAGCCCGCGCCCGATGGCCTCGCCGGACAGCGAGTTGAGCACGACGTCCACTCCGCGGCCGCCGGTGGCCGCCATGACCTGCGGGGCGAAGTCCAGGCTGCGGGAGTCCAGGACGTCGTGCACGCCCAGCGTCCGCAGCAGGTCGCGCTTGACCTCGCTGCCGGCGGTGGCGATCACCCGCGCCCCGCACGACCGCGCGTACTGGAGGGCGGCCAGCCCGACCCCGCCCGCTCCGCCGTGCACGAGGACGGTCTCCCCCGCGCCCAGCCGGGCCAGGTGTCCCAGGGCGTACTGCACCGTGGTGAAGACCACGGGCAGGGTGGCGGCGGACGCGAAGCCCATGGTGTCGGGGATGAGGCCGACGGCGTGCGCGCTCGTGACCGTGTGGGAGGCCAGTGCGGCGGGCGCCAGCGCGAACACCCGGTCGCCGACCCGCAGGTCGGTCACGCCCGGGCCGACCGCGTCGATGACGCCGGCGCATTCCAGCCCGGGCCCGTTCTCGCTGAGCGAGCCCTCGATGGCCTCGGCCGGGAGCATCCCCGTGACCTGCATGGTGTCGCGGTAGTTCAGCGCGGCCGCCCGGACGGCGATGGCGACCATGCCGGGACCCGGCACGGGCCTATCGCATTCGGCCCAGCTCAGCCGGTAGTTGAGGCCGGGGGAGCGCGTGCGCAGCGTGTAGGCGGCCACATCGGTGGCCGCGACCGTGGGGGCGTGGCGGACCTCGCGGGGCACGAACCGGCCCGCGCGGGTGAGGACGATCTCGTCCTCGGGGCCGCCGGCGCGCAGTTCGGCGGCGATCCGCCGGGCGTCGGCGGCGGTGCCGGCGCCGCGTTCCAGGCTGATGCGGGTGATGGGCAGGTCGGGGCGTTCGTTGGCGAGGGTGCGGGCCAGCCCCCACACGGCGGCGTCGGCGGGGGCTTCGGGCTCCTCGGGCGCCGGCAGGGCGCCGGTGGGCCGGGTGACCAGCGTCAGCGACCGTGTGGGGCCGTCGCCGCCGCCGGGGCAGGCGGCGGTCAGGCCGCGCAGCAGCGCGGCGCGCCGGGTGGTGAGCCGGACGGGGTCCGGGTCGCCCTCCGCGGGGTCGGCCAGGATGACCGTGATCGCGAGGTGGCCGTCCTCGCCGGACGCGCTGTCGGCGAGCAGGCCGGCCCAGGCCGCCGCTCCGTCCGGGGCGACGGCGGAGCGCGCGGCGGCGCCGGTCGCCGCGGCCGCGGCATCGGCCAGCGGCGATTCCCGGGGGGTCTCGGCGATGACCAGGTGGCGGTCGCCGGCCCGGGTGCCGCCGTCGGTCCCTGAGCCGTCCGGCGGGGCCGGTGCGGACAGGGCCGCCCCGGCCGGCGCGGCCGGCGTGGCGGCGAGGATGACCGAGAAGTCCTCGGCGTGGGGCGCGCGGTCGTCGCCGGTCTGCACCACGTGCTCGAATCCGCTGCGGCGCAGGAGCGGCGGCCACTGCTCGCGGCCCAGGAAGGCGCCGTCAGGCCGCAGCGCGGTGTCCGTGGGCGCCCAGAAGTCGTCCAGCATGCCGAACGTCGACGCCGCGGCGCGGGCGTTGTGGGATTCGACCGCGAGGAGCCGGCCGCCGGGCGCGAGCAGGCCGGAGACGCGGGCCAGGGCGGCCGCCAGGTCCGTTGCGGTGTGCAGCGCGTCGGAGGCCACCACCAGGTCGTATCCGCGGGCGGGGAAGCCCTGGCCGGTGGGGTCGTCGTCGAGGTCGAGGACGCGGTAGTCGACGACGTCGAAGTCGGCCAGGCGCTTCTGCGCGGTGGCGAAGAAGGAGGGCGAGACGTCGGTGAAGGTGTAGTGGGTCCGTTCCGGCGGCAGCAGTGGCAGCAGCGCCCGGGTGAGGCCGGCGGTGCCGGCCCCCAGCTCCAGGACGCGCAGCGGGCGGCTCGGCGGCCAGGCGGAAACGATCTCCGCCAGCAGTGCCTGCGCCACCCGGTGGACCGGGCGCAGCTGGGCCGAGGCGCCGTAGAAGCAGCGCAGCAGCTCCGCCGGGCCGTCGTCGAGGACCAGCTCCTGAGGGGGGACCTCACCGCGCAGGAACGCGGGCAGGCGCCGCATCAGGTAGTTGAGCAGCACCACGTCGTTGCCGTAGGCGGGCAGGGTGTGCAGCATCCCGCGGACCAGCTCGGGCCCGCGGAAGTCGGAGGTGGTCAGCCTCAGCCCGCCGTCGGGGGTGGCCCGGACCAGGCCCTCGGCCTCGCACCAGGGCAGCAGCAGCCCGACGGTCCGCCGCTGGTGGCCGGGGCCGCCGAGGCCCTCCAGGTCCGCCAGGGTGAAGCGCGTGCAGGCGTGCGGCAGGGTGCCGGCGATCGCCGCGGCCACGTAGTGGGCGGTGATCCGGCGCAGCCGCCGTGCGAACCGCTCGTAGTCCCGGCTCTGCGCCGTGTCGCGCAGCCGCGCGATCCGGTCGGCGGCCCCGGCGGCGATGTGCTCCGGTTCCGGCAGCGGGGACGGGGCGGCCGGTTCCAGCGGAAGGGGAGCGGCGCGCAGCACGGTGTGCTGGAGTTCGACGGGGCCCTTCTCCTGCCCGGCCAGGCGCCGCATCCGGACCCCGCGCAGCTCGACGCAGACGGCGCCGTCCGCGTCGGTCACGGTGACGTCCCAGCACAGCTCGCCGGCCACGCGGGATCGGTCGCGCACATGGAACCAGCCCGCGGCCGCGGGAGCGCGCCAGACCTTCACCGATCCGATGGCCGCCGGCAGGTGGACGTGGTCCCCGGCGGCGACGCCCGGTACGAGCGGCAGGCCGCTCTGGAGCGCGCCGTCGAGCAGCGCGGGGTGGACGCTCAGCCGGTCGTCGGCGGCGTCGCCGCGGTAGGCGGTGATGGTCTCGCCGTCGCCGGCCCACAGGTCGCGGATCTGCCGGAAGGACGGCCCGTACCCCAGCCCCGCGCGGTCGAACAGGTCGTAGCACTGCGTACGGCCGAGGTGGCGCGGGCAGCGTTCCCGCGCCGCGGCCACGTCCAGCGCCGGGGGCGCGGTGCCGAGGAGCCTCCTGACCCGGCCCCGCGCGTGGGGGCGCGGCGCGGCCCCCGGGCGGTCCGTGCCCGTGATGTCGAGGAAGCCGTCGCGGGGCGAGAGCGACGCCTGGACGCGCACGCTGCCCGCGTCGTCCCAGGGGATGACCAGGGGGCGGACGAACTCCCAGGAGTCGGTCTCGACCGGGCCGTCCAGCACCTCCCGGCCGGCAGCCAAGCCCATCTCCACGTACCCGGTCGCGGGGAAGACCACCGAGCCCGCCAGCCGGTGGTCGGCCAGCCAGGGTGCCATGGCGGGCTCGACGGCCCCCTGCCAGGACGGGATGGCGGCGGGCAGGCGCTCACCGAGCAGGGGGTGGACGACGGGGCCGGCCGGGGAGCGCGCCCAGTCGTCGGGGTGGCCCTGCCAGTGGCGTTCGCGCTGCCACGGGTAGGCGGGCAGGGTTGCCACCCTGCCCGGAGCGGGGAAGGAGGCGGCCCAGTCGATGTCGGCGCCGGCGCCGATCAGCGAGGTGACGGCGGTGTCCATGGCCGTGCGGCCGCCGGCGTCGCGGCGCAGGGTCGCGGTGGTGGTGCAGCGGCGCTCGGGGGCGGCCGCCAAGATGCGCCGGAGGTAGGTGCGCAGGACCGGGTGCGGGCCGATCTCGGCGAACACCCCGATGCCGGAGTCGCGCAGTGCGGCGACGGCCGGGGCGAACAGGACCGGGCGGCGTATGCCCTGCCACCAGTGCTCGGCATCGAGTCGCGTGCCGTCGATCAGCCCGCCGGTGGCGGTGGAGGCCAGGGGGATGTGCCCGGGCGAGGGGGCGAGGCCGTCCAGCGCCCGCAGCAGCGGGCCGCGGACGGCGTCCATGGCCGAGCTGTGGAAGGCGTGGTCGAGGTCGAGGAGGCGGAAGAACACCCCCCGCTGCCCCAGCTCCGCGGCGACGGCTTCGAGCTGGAGCTGGGAGCCGGCGAGGGTGACGTCGTGGTCGCTGTTGACCCCGGCGATCTCGACGCCGGGATGGCGCGCCAGCAGCTTCTCGGCCTCGTCGGGGGAGAGGCCGGCGGCGGCCATCCGCCCGCTGCCGGCCGTGGGGGCCTGGGCGCGGCCCCGGGCGGCCACGATGCGCGCGGCCTGGTCCAGCGACACCGCGCCGGCGGCCCACGCCGCCGCGGCCTCGCCCACGCTGTGCCCGGCCACCGCCGCCGGGGCGATGCCGCGCGCCCGGAGGATCCGGGTCAGGCCGACCTGCACGGCGAACAGCAGCGGCTGGGCGACCTCGGTGAGCTCCAGGCGCCACTGCTCCGGCGGCAGCGCCATCTCCCGCACCACCGACCACCCCAGGTACGGTTCGAGGGCGGCGTCGGCTTCGGCCACCGCGCCCGCGAACACCGGGTCCGTGGCCAGCAGATCGGCGCCCATCCCGGCCCATTGCGCGCCGTTGCCGCAGTAGACGAACGCGACCCGGCCGTCGGAGGCGGCGGGTGCGGCCGGCTGTCCGGGGGCGTCGGACAGCCGGCGCGCCGCGTCCTGGGGGTCGGCCGCCAGCACCGCGCGGCGGTAGGGGTGCGCTCCGCGGCGCGCGCAGGTGGTGAACGCGATGTCGCGGAACTCCTCCGCATCGGCGGAGGAGAGCCGGTGCGCGAGGCGTTCGGCGGCCGATTCCAGGGCCTCGGGAGTGCGCGCCGACACCACCACCGGCAGGGCGGAGGGCGCGGTCAGCGGGACGGCGGCCGGCGCCGCGGGGTCGGGTGGCGCGGCCACGATGACGTGCGCGTTGGTGCCGCCGAACCCGAAGGAGTTCACGCCCGCCAGCCGCCGGCCCCGGGCGGCCGGCGCCACGGCGGCGGCGTCGACGGCCGGGGCCAGGTTCAGCCCGGCGAAGTCGATGCCGGGGTTGAGCGGGGCGGCGTGCAGCGACGCCGGGATGCGGCCGTGGCGCAGCACCAGCAGCGCCTTGAACAGCCCGGCCATCCCGGAGGCGGGTTCCAGGTGGCCCAGGTTGGACTTCACCGAGCCGACCGGCAGCGCCCGGGACCGCCGCTGCGCCAGCGCGCGGCCGATGGCGGTGCACTCGGCGGGGTCGCCCACCGGGGTGCCGGTGCCGTGCGCCTCCACGTACACGAGCTCGTCGGGATCCACCCCCGCCGCCCCGTAGACGTCGCGCAGCAGGCGCTCCTGGGCCGCGGCGCTGGGCAGGGCCAGCCCGGCGGTGCGCCCATCGCTGTTGGACCCCCACCCGGCGAGGACGCAGTGGATCCGGTCGCCGTCGGCCAGAGCGTCGGGCAGGCGCTTGAGGACCACCATGCCGCCCCCTTCCGCCCGGACGAAGCCGTCGGCGCCGGCGGAGAACGCCGCGCACCGGCCCGTGGCGGACAGCATCGACGCCTGGGAGAACGCGACGTACACGTAGGGGCCGACGAGCACGTTCACCCCGCCCGCGAGCATCACCCCGCCGTGCGCGGCGACCTGTTCGCACGCCCGTTCCAGGGCCACCAGCGACGACGAGCAGGCGGTGTCCATGGCGACGCTGGGGCCGCGCAGGTCGAAGGCGTGGGAGAGGCGGTTGGCGGCGATGGAGGACGCCGCCCCCGACGCGGTGTAGGCGTTCACCGTGGCGGGCGACATCATCTGCAGTCCGCCGTAGGAGGCGTCGGAGATGCCGACGAACACGCCGGCGGGCGTGCCCGCCAGGCGCGCGGGGACGATGCCGGCGTCGTCCAGCGCCTCGGCGGTGAGCTCCAGGAGCAGGCGGTGCTGCGGGTCGGTCTGCGCCGCCTCCTTCGGCGAGATGCCGAAGTAGTCGGCGTCGAAGGAGGCGATGTCGTCGAGGAAGCCGCCGGCGGAGGTGTAGCTCTTGCCCGGACGCGGCCCTGTCCGGTCGACGAACCGCTCCGGGTCGAACCGGTCGGCCGGCACCTCTCCGACGAGGTCGCGGCCCTCGTCCAACGCCGACCACAGCCCGTCCAGGTCGCCGATGCCGCCGGGGAGCCGGCAGCCCACCCCGACCACCGCCACCGCCCGGTCGCCGAACCTGTTCGCCGCCGCTTCCATGTCAGCCCCACTCCATACGATTACTTTGTGTGATGATGAGGTTACGCACCGACCGCATGGCGCGGACGCGTTTTTCGCGGGTCACGCCTTCGGGTCGGTCATGTCCGCCTCCGGCCGGGCGTGGCGCGGCGGGGGCCGGGACCGGACCGCGCGGGTCCCGCCCGCGTCCCGGAACGCCGTTCCGGGCACGGGGGCGTCCCTGCCGGAGCGACGCGTCCGCCGCCGGGCGCGAACCCCGGTCGCGTCCCGCGGTCGCCTTCGTGGCCTCCGCCTCCGGACGCACTCACGAAGGAAGGGCCGTCTGATGTTCACCGCGTGGAGCGTGCTCGTCCACCGTCTCCGCTGGGCCGTCATCGCCGTCACCCTGGCGGTCGCGGTGCCGGCGGGGATGTGGGGCGCCGGCGTGGCCGGCGAACTCTCCGACGGCGGCCTGAGCCCTTCGGGAACCGAGTCCGCGCAGGTGGCCGACCTGACCGCCCAGCACCTGGCGGGGGTCCGCGACGTCGTCCTGCTCTACCGGGGCGGCGGCGGGTACGGCGACCCCACCTTCGACGACGCCGTTCGGGCCAGCCTGCGGGCGCTGCCCGGCGACGCCGTGCGCACCTCGATGGACCCGTGGAGCGCCGCCGCCGACCGGCGCTCCGCCGAGGCACTGGTGTCGCGCGACCGCGACGCCGTCCTGGTGCCCGTGCGGCTCGACGGCGCCACCGAGGACGAGAAGTCGGCGTCACTGGCGGCCGTCCGCGCCGCCGCCGGCGTCGCCGAACTGGAGGAGGCAGGGGTCGACCTGGCCATCAGCGGCGAGACCACCCTGCGCGCCGAGTTCCGGGAACAGGCGATGCACGACCTGGCGCGCGCCGAGCTCATCGCCTTCCCGCTGCTGCTGGCCGTGCTGGTGTGGGTGTTCGGCAGCGTCACCGCGGCGGTGCTGCCGCTGGCAGTCGGCGCGGTCGCGGTGGCCGGCTCCGTCGCGGGGCTGCGCCTGATCGCGCTGTCCACCGAGGTGTCCACGTTCGCGCTCAACGTGGTCACCATGATCGGACTCGGCCTCGCGGTCGACTACGCGCTGTTCATGGTGAGCCGCTTCCGCGAGGAACTCGGCGCCGGGCGGGCCGTGCCCGCCGCTCTGACCGCCACCCTGCGCACCGCGGGCCGCACCGTCGCGGTCTCGGGGCTCATCATCGGGATCTCCTTCAGCGGGCTCCTCGTCTTCGACCTGGGAGCGCTGCGCTCGATCGGGGTCGGCGGCATCGCCGCCACCTTCCTCGCCATGGCCGCGGCCCTGACGGTGCTGCCGGCGCTGCTGGCGGTCCTCGGCACGGGCGTCGACCGCCTGGCCGTGGGGCGGCGCGGGGGGCGGGCCGCCGCCACGCGGGCCGCCGGCCCCTGGGCGCGGCTGGCGGGTGCGGTCATGGCCCGCCCGGCGCGCTGCCTGACCGCGAGCGCCGCGGTGCTGGCCCTGCTCGGAGCGCCGTTCCTGCACGTGCACTTCAGCACCTCGGGGCCAGAGGTGCTGCCGGAGCACTCGGAGGCGCGCGGGGTCGCCGAATCGCTGGACCGGGACTTCCCGGGGGCCCGGCGGCCGATGGCGACCGTCGTCGTGACCGGCCTGGAGCCCGGGCCGGGCGCCGACACCGCCGTGGCGGACTTCGCCGCCCGGGTCCGCGCGGTCCCGGGCGTGGCGGGGGCCGAACCGCTGGGGCGCGACCGCCACCAGGCGGCCGTCCTCGTCGAGTCCGATGCCGCGCCCAAGTCCGAGGAGGCGCGCGACCTCGTCCTGCGGCTGCGCGCCCTGCCCCCGCCCGACGGCGCCCGCACCCTCGTCGGCGGGGAGACGGCCGAGCTCATCGACACCCTGGCCTCGCTGCGCGCCGACCTGCCCGCGATGGCCGCCGTCGTCGCCGCTGTGACGGTGGTCCTGCTCTTCGCCGCGTTCGGCTCCATCGTGCTGCCCCTCAAGGCGCTGGTGGTCGGGGCGGCGTCGCTGACGGCCTGTTTCGGGGTGGTGGTGTGGGCCGTCCAGGACGGCCACCTCGCCGGGGTCCTGGGCTTCACCACGCCGCCCGGGACCGATCCCGCCGTCATGATCCTCATCGCGGCCATCGCCTTCGGGCTGTCGATGGACTACGAGGTGTTCCTGCTGGGGCGGGTCCGCGAGGAGTGGCTGCGCACGGGGGACGGCACCGCGGCCGTCGCCGCGGGGATGCAGCGCACCTCCGGCCTGATCACGCGGGCGGCGCTCCTGCTCGTGGTCGTCCTCGGCGCCATGGCGACGGCCGACGTGCTGCTGGTCGCCACCGTGGGGATCGGCCTCGTGGCGGCCGTCGTGATCGACGCGACCCTGGTGCGCGCCGTGCTCGTCCCGGCGGCGATGCGGCTCATGGGCGCGGCCAACTGGTGGCTGCCCCGCCCGCTCGCGGCCCTGCACCGCAGGATCGGCGTCGTGGAACCCGCGGCGGGCCCGGAGCATCCCCGCGCCCCCGACGAGGCCGGCCGGACGCCCACGCCGGCGTGAACACCGGGCCCGCGCCGTGCGGCCCGCGGGTCAGGGGCGCACCGCGGAGTCCAGGAACGCGGAGAGGGCCGGGGCCACGTCGGGGGAGAAGGCGCGCTGGGCGTCCAGGACGGCGGCGCCGGGGGCGTCGTCGTAGACGCGGAACACGTGGTCGGCGCCTTCGACGTCGACCCGCTCGGCGTCGAGCAGCCCGGTCATGAGCCGGTCCACGTCGCCGCGGGCGATCTGGGAGTCGGCCGTGCCCCAGAGCACGAGCGTGTCGACATCGCCGGGGAGGTCGCCGGCCAGGTCGACCGGGTCCATGGCGTCGATCCGGTGCAGGAACGGGGCGACGGAGGGGTCGAACAGGCCGCCCAGTTCGGGGACGGGGTCCTGTTCGGGCCGTTCGCCGGACCGGATCAGGGCGATCGCGGCGCGGGTGTCGGAGAGGACCCGCGCGGCATCGGCCGGTTCCAGCGCGCCCGCGCCCTCCTGGAGCCGGATCTGATCGGTGAGCTGCCGGTCGACCGTGTCGAGGTAGCGTCCGCCGGGCGGGGCGGCGAGCACCAGCGCCGCGGGCGGGTGGTCGCGAACGGCCTCCGGGGCGCGCAGGGCGAACAGGGCGCCTTCGCTGTGGCCCAGCACCAGCAGCCGGTCGGGGTCGACCTCCGGCTGGGCGGCGAGCTGGGCGTAGGCGTCGGCCATCTCCTGCTCGAAGACGTCGTAGCCCACGGAGTCGTCCTCGTCCCGTGCGCCCATGCCGGTCTCGCCGCTGCCGAGCTTGTCGTAGCGCAATGAGGCGACGCCGGCGTCCGCGAGCAGGCGGGCGAAGTTCTCGTTGGTGCCGGCGTCGGGGCGCATGGGGTTGTCGCCGTCGCGGTCGGTGGGACCGCTGCCGGAGATGATCAGGGCCGCCGGCACCCGGCCCCGGGCGTCGGGCGGCAGGGCGAACGTCCCGTACACGGTGTCGGGGCCGCTGTCGAAGCTCACGTCCCGCTCCACAGGCGCGGCGCCCGGCGGCTCCGGAGGGCCGGCGGGGTCCTCCTGCCCGGAGCACGCCGAGGCGGCCAGGAGCACGGCGGCGGACAGGGCGGCGGTGCGCACAGCGGCGGAGGCGAAGGGCATGCCCCCTACCGTATTGCCGCCCCTGCCGCCGGGGGACGCGGTGCTCCCGCCGGCCGGGGGGACGCCGTGCGCGGCGCCTCCCCGGCCCGGTCGTACTCCCGCGTCGCGCCGGGGATAACCGTTCGGCGTCGAAACGGGAAAAGGCCCGTGACCTTCAGTGAAGATCACGGGCCCGTGCCAAAGCGTGGCGGAGTCGTTATTCCGGCGCGTGTTAGATCTCAGATGCGCCGGAGAACGGCGACGACCTTGCCCAGAATGGTGGCGTGATCGCCGTTGATCGGCTCGTAGGCGTCGTTGCGCGGCAGCAGCCACACATGGTCGCCGTCGCGTTTGAACGCCTTCACCGTGGCCTCGTCGTCGAGCAGCGCGGCGACGATGTCGCCGTTGTTGGCCTCGGGCTGCTGGCGGACGACGACCAGGTCACCGTCGGTGATGGCGGCGTCGATCATGGAGTCGCCGACAACGTTCAGCATGAACAGCCGGCCCTCGCCGACGAGCTGCTTGGGCAGGGTCAGGACGTCCTCGATGGCCTCCTCGGCGAGGATCGGGCCGCCCGCCGCGATGCGGCCCACGACCGGGACGTCGGTCGCGCGCGAGCCGTCGGCCCGCGGCTCGTCGTCGAGATGGTCCCAGGAGCGCACGGTGGGCTGTCCGGGAATGCGAATTTCGACCGCTCGTGGGCGATTCGGATCGCGGTGAAGATAGCCCTTGCGTTGCAACACCTTCAGTTGGTGCGCGACACTGGAGGGGCTCGACAGGCCCACCGCGTCGCCGATTTCCCGGATGGACGGTGGGTACCCGCGTTGCCGCACGTAACGGTGGATGCAGTTCAGCACACTCTGCTGGCGGGCCGTCAGTTTCGGCGCACCATTGTCCGTACCGGCCGCGGGATCCCCCGCACCTGGAGATTTCGCGGTGGCGGACCGGAGTGCGGCGACGGACGTTCCGCCCGCGTGAGGTTCCTGCGTTCCGTGATTCTCCTCCGGCACGGCCGGCCTCCTCGGCGGTCGGTGTTCTGGGCGTGGGATGTCGAAGCATCGTCAGGATGATCCCCGCGCCCGCGGGGTCGCCCCGTCGACCGTCTGACAGCGGTAGCGGCGCCATCGCCGATACCGCAGTGAAACATGTCCAACGGTAGTGCCTGCGCTGGGCAATATCAAACAAACGTTCGAGCCGGTGATGAAAAAATCGCCGAGATGCGGTAATAGTCGAACGTTGGTTCGAACGAACTGGCGTTCGAAAGTGGGGGTCATGTCCGAACCGTCCGTGCTGCGGCCCCGGGGTCCCGTCCTGTTCGACTGGGCGCAGGAGATTCCCGAGTGGCGCACCGCACCCGTGAAGTTCGCCGCCCGTCCGGCGGTCGCCGGCGCGCACTCGGCCGTCGGCCCGCCCGATCTGCCGGACCTCAACTGCGCCATCGCGCCGGGGATCGTGCCCCCGGTCGTCAGGCGCGGGTGGACCCGCCTGACCCGCCGCGGCCGTGTGGTCCTCGTCTCCACCGCATCCGCCACCGCCACCGGCGTTCTCTCGGTCTTCTTCCTGACAGCCGTCGCGGCCGGGGCATCCGCCTCCGGCGCGCCCGCCGCATCGGCCTTCCTGCCCGCCTCGTCCTCGACCGTCGTCGTCCGCGATGGCGATACGCTGTGGGGGATCGCCGAGCGGGTCCGGCCCGGTGACGATCCCCGCCGGACCGTGCACGAGATCGTGCGGATCAACGAGCTGCCGAGTTCCGAGCTGGAGCCCGGTCAGGAGCTCGTCCTCCCCTGATCCGACGCTGCGCTGAGGCGCGCATTCACGCAGGTCACTCCTGTTCACGCCGGGACCGCGATCCGTCGCGCCCGGCGTGTCGCATGGCCGGGGGCCGGTGGTCTCCGGCGTGCCGGCGGGGCGCCCCCGCGCGACACGCCCGGTCCTGATCCGGGTTTGGCCCGTGTGACCTGGGTGGAGTCGCGGGTCACGTGTGGCGCGACTTGCGCACCCCATCGCGACGGTCATAAGTTGACCACAACATCTAGTGCTCACCCGGAACAAGCAGCCTAGAACTTGTGCTTTAGTAGGTGTCCGAACTTTCCGCTCCCTCCGGAACCTCCGGTCCGGTGGGGGTGTGGGACGACATGACCAGGGCTGCCCGGGCGACCACGGGCATGCCCGCGACCGCTGCGCGGGGATGGCGACCGATGCCGTTGATGCTGATCTTGGGGAGGGCACGCCGACATGCACTGTCCGTTCTGCCGTCATCCTGACACCCGTGTCATCGACAGCCGGTCGACCGAGGACGGCGCCGCGATCCGCCGCCGCCGGACCTGCGCCGAATGCGGCCGCCGGTTCACCACTCAGGAGACCGTGCTGCTCATGGTCGCCAAGCGTTCCGGGGTGACCGAGCCGTTCTCCCGCACCAAGATCGTCGCCGGCGTGCGGCGCGCCTGCCAGGGGCGTCCGGTCACCGAGGACGCGCTCGCCAAGCTCGGCCAGCGGGTCGAGGAGGAGATCCGGTGCCGCGGCATGGCCGAGATCCCCGCCCACGAGATCGGGCTGGCGATCCTGGGGCCGCTGCGCGACCTCGACGAAGTGGCCTATCTCCACTTCGCCTCGGTCTACCGCGGATTCGAGTCGCTCACGGACTTCGAGAACGAGATCGCCACCCTCCGGGCCGACCGGGCCACGGCCGCCCGGGAGGACGCGCCACAGGGGTAGCACCGGGCCGATCGGCCCGGAGGGGCGATGAGGAATGAACCGCCACCCGTTGCGTGTGACAGCGGGGGCGTGTGTTGGGTATGTGACGAGTACAGGGGGAGCGACATGACGGAAACAACCGGGGCGTCGGATCAGCGCAAGGGCAAGGGCCGACGCAAGGGCCTGAAAATGGCGCGGATCTTCACCACTCCGGGCGTGCACCCGTACGACGCGCTCGAATGGGAGCGCCGCGACGTGGTCATGACGAACTGGCGCGACGGCTCGGTCAACTTCGAGCAGCGGGGCGTCGAGTTTCCGGCATCGTGGTCGATGAACGCCACCCAGATCGTCGCCAGCAAGTACTTCCGCGGGGCGCAGGGCACCCCCGCGCGGGAGTGGAGCCTCAAGCAGCTCGTCGACCGCGTGGCCGGCATGTACACCGAGACCGGCCGGGCCAACGGCTACTTCGCCTCCGACGAGGACGCCGAGGTCTTCGACCACGAGCTGAAGCACGCGCTGGTCAACCAGCTCTTCAGCTTCAACTCCCCGGTCTGGTTCAACGTCGGCACCACCTCGCGCCAGCAGGTCTCGGCCTGCTTCATCCTGTCGGTCGACGACACCATGGAGTCGATCCTCGACTGGTACAAGGAAGAGGGGATCATCTTCAAGGGCGGATCCGGCGCGGGGGTCAACCTGTCGCGCATCCGCTCCAGCAAGGAGCTGCTCTCCTCCGGCGGCACCGCGTCGGGCCCGGTGTCGTTCATGCGCGGCGCCGACGCGTCGGCGGGAACCATCAAGTCCGGGGGCGCCACCCGCCGCGCGGCCAAGATGGTCGTCCTCGACGTGGACCACCCCGACATCGAGGAGTTCGTCCAGACCAAGGCGCGCGAGGAGGACAAGATCCGCGCGCTGCGCGACGCCGGCTTCGACGTCGACCTCGGCGGCTCCGACATCGTCAGCGTCCAGTACCAGAACGCCAACAACTCGGTGCGCGTCTCCGACGCCTTCATGCGCGCGGTCGACACCGGCTCCTCCTTCGGCCTGACCTCGCGCACCACCGGCGAGGTCATCGGCACCGTCGACGCCCAGGACCTCTTCCGCAAGATGGCCAAGGCCGCCTGGGAGTGCGCCGACCCCGGCCTGCAATACGACGACACCATCAACGACTGGCACACCGCGCCCGAGAGCGGCCGGATCAGCGCCAGCAACCCCTGCTCGGAGTACGTCCACCTGGACAACTCCTCCTGCAACCTGGCGTCGATCAACCTCCTGAAGTTCCTGCGCGAGGACGACACCTTCGACGTCGAGCGCTTCGCCCGGCTCACCGAGCTGATCATCACGGCGATGGACATCTCCATCACCTTCGCCGACTTCCCGACCGAGAAGATCGGCGAGACCACGCGGGCGTTCCGCCAGCTCGGCATCGGCTACGCCAACCTGGGCGCCCTGCTCATGGCGACCGGCCACGCCTACGACTCCCCCGGAGGCCGGGCCGTGGCCGGCGCGATCACCTCGCTGATGACCGGCACCGCCTACAAGCGCAGCGCCGAGCTGGCCGGGATCGTCGGCGCCTACGACGGCTACGCGAAGAACGCCGACGCCCACAAGCGCGTCATGCGCAAGCACGCCGCCGCGAACGACGACCTGCGCACGATCGGCTCGATGGACGCCGAGATCGCCTCCGCGGCCACCGCGGCCTGGCAGGAGTGCCTCAAAGCCGGCGACAAGAACGGCTGGCGCAACGCGCAGGCCAGCCTGCTGGCGCCCACCGGCACCATCGGCTTCATGATGGACTGCGACACCACCGGCATCGAGCCGGACTTCTCGCTGGTCAAGTTCAAGAAGCTGGTCGGCGGCGGGTCCATGCAGATCGTCAACCAGGCGATCCCGCGGGCCCTGCGCAACCTCGGCTACCAGGAGGAGCAGGTCGAGGCGATCGTCGAGTACATCGGCGAGAACGGCCACATCGTGGACGCGCCCGGGCTGCGCCAGGAGCACTACGAGGTGTTCGACTGCGCCATGGGCAAGCGCTACATCAAGCCCATGGGCCACGTCGAGATGATGGCGGCCGTGCAGCCGTTCCTCTCCGGCGCGATCTCCAAGACGGTGAACGTGCCCGAGGAGGCCACCGTCGAGGACTTCGAGCACATCTACTACCAGGGCTGGAAGCTCGGCCTGAAGGCGCTCGCGGTCTACCGCGACAACTGCAAGGTCGGCCAGCCGCTGTCGACCTCGGGGTCCGGGGGCAAGGACACCGCCGCGGACACGGCCGCGGAGGCCCCTGAGCCCGAGGTCATCGAGGTCAACCGGCCGATCCGGCGCCGGCTGCCCAAGAAGCGCCCCAGCCAGACCGTGTCGTTCTCGGTCGGCGGCGCCGAGGGGTACATCACCGCCGGCTCCTACCCCGACGACGGCCTGGGCGAGGTCTTCATGAAGCTCGGCAAGCAGGGTTCCACCCTGGCCGGGGTCATGGACGCCTTCTCCATCGCGATCTCCATCGCGCTCCAGTACGGGGTCCCGCTGGAGACCTACGTCGAGAAGTTCACCAACATGCGGTTCGAGCCCGCCGGCATGACCGACGACCCCGACATCCGCATGGCGCAGTCGGTGGTGGACTACATCTTCCGCCGCCTGGCGCTGGACTACCTGCCCTACGACGAGCGCGCCGCGCTCGGCGTGCTCTCGGCGGAGGAGCGCCGCGCCCAGGTCGCCGGCGAGGACCCGGCGCACTACGCGGCCCAGGTGGAGTCCTACGCCCAGTCGGCCCCGCTGACCCCCGCCGAGCAGAAGGCCGAGAAGGCCGCCAAGGCCGACGTGCCCGCGCGCGCCGAGGCCGACCGGGCCCAGCCGCACACCACGACCGAGCTGATCGAGATGAAGCAGGGCTTCGTCGCCGATGCCCCGCTCTGCGTCACCTGCGGCACCAAGATGCGCCCGTCCGGCAGCTGCTACGCCTGCGAGGGCTGCGGCGCCACCAGCGGATGCAGCTAGCACCGTAGGGCGGGGCGACCCGCCCGGGCGGAAGGCGAGACGATACGGCGGGGGCCCCGCGAAGAGCGGGCCCGCCGCCGCATTGTTGCCATGGGATCCGTTGCCACCCGACGCCATGACACCCCCTCGACTCGCACCACCACCGACCTGGTGTGTGCGCAACCTACGGGGAGAGGGAGACATTTGCCCGTACGGGAGAGTCCGTCGATTCCCGAGGTGTGATGGAGCGAAACCCGGGCATGGACTTACCACCGTCGGTAGCATCCTCGATATGAAGGCGACGATGACGAAGCCGCAGCATGGCGATGAGCCCGGAAGTGACGAGAGTCCCCGAGGATGGACGGCCGTCCCCGATTTCGTCGGCCGGGCCCGCAAGGTCAGTGTGTCGATGCCGGAGGACTTGAGTTACGCCGTCCGTGAGCGCGTCGGACGTGGCGAGTTCAGCCGGTATGTGTCCGACGCTGTGGCCCGCCAGCTGGAATTGGATCTGCTGGGCGAACTCGTCGAGACGCTCGAAGCCGAGCACGGTGTTCCTCCGGAGGAGATGATCGCGGAGGCGGAAGCGGCATGGCCCGACGCAGAGTGACCATCGGCGGAACGCTGATTCTGGACAGCGAGGGGCTGTGCAAGCTCGCGGAGGGCGATGGCCGCGCCCTCGCCTTCGCCAAGACCGCGTACCGGAGGCGTACCCGAGTGGTCGTCAGCGCGATCACGCTGACCGAGGTCATCCGCGGTACCCCCCGGGATGCTCCGGTGCACCGTGTACTGTCCCACATCCTGATCCTCCCAGTGACCCGCGAGATCTCCTGTTCTGCCGGTGAGCTGCTGGGCCGGACCGGGTTGTCCGGGCATCGCTGCGCGATCGACTCCGTTGTGGCGGCCACCGCACTCGGGCAAGAGCGTCCAACCGTTCTGCTGACGAGCGATCCCGATGACATGAGCCGGCTCGTGGAGGAGCACGGGTGCGCCAAGGAGGATCGGATAGAGGTCGTGCATGTGTGATCGTGTGTCGTCCCATCGGGACGAGAACGGCGGCGTGCGGGTGGTCCCCGAAGCCGGAGGGTGGTCCATCTTCATCACCGATTTGCCTCTCGCCGCGGACGGCGCGACGTTCGAGGCGGCGCTGTCGGAGATGGTCGATGCGTTCCGTGAATACGCGGAGGACTGGCACGACCACCTCTTCGACGCCCCGAACCATCGAGACAACAGCGCGCTCGTCCAGCTGATCGAACGCAGCGGCGACGAGGAGTTGCGGCGCTGGCTGCTCGGTGCCGCGGCGGACGGCCGGGCGCCGCGATTCGGCTGAGGGCGCTACCCGGAACTGCGCGGACCCTCGCGTGGTGCGCGGGCGGGGCGCGGTGGGTGGTGGCGGGTCCTGGCACGATCCGGCCATCGTCCGCTCTGTGGGTCCTCCGCCCCGCGGTCGCGGGGCGGGGCGGGTGCGTGCCGCAGGACGTGGATCCGCAGGTCGGAGGGGTCGTCGACCGGACGGGTGGGCGCTGCGTCCCGCGCTGTCCCGAGGCGGTCGGGACGCTCGCTCCGACAGGTCGGCGCCACCTTCCGTTCCCTCCGCATGTGTCCTGATGTGGGAGGATGCGACCACCCCTGACCAGGATCGGCGGAACCGCGCGTGAGGCGTCCGCGTCGTAGCTGTCGATTCCGCGATCACCGCGACCACCAAGGGAGTCGATTCTCATGTCCTTCGCGCAGACGGTGCGCGGGGCCGCCGGCACCATCGCCCAAGGGGGCGATCCACGGGAGGCGGTGTCCAACGCGCTCGGCGAGGCAGCGGAAGGTGTCGGCCTCGATCCCGGCGACTTCCTGGCAGCCCGCGACCAGGGCTCCTCGGTCGGTACCCGCATCGAGCAGAAGACGTCGTCGCTCGGCAACGCCGGCGAGGCGCTGAACAGCAGCTCGTTCGAGCGGGGCAAGGGCGGACCGGTCCACGTCATCACCCCGATGGTGATCCCCCGGGGCCGCACGTTCGGGGCGATGCTCCCCGTGATCGCCCTCGTGGTCGTCGGCGTGATCGGGCAGCTGGTGACCCTGCCGCTCTCGGCCTTCACCGGCGCGCTGCTCAACCCGTTCTTCGGCGTGCACTACTGGCTCATCGTCATCGCCGTCGCCGCCTTCATGTGGTGGCGCCAGGGCCTGGTGATGGTGCCCGACGGCTGCGCCGCCCTGATCACCAAGTTCGGCAAGCTGGAGCAGATCGTCGGCCCCGGCCGGGTGACGCTCTTCAACCCGTGGAAGCGGGTCTCCTACATCGTCAACACCCAGCGCGAGTACCCGTTCAACGCGCCCATCCGCGAGGCGCCGACCAAGAGCGGGGTCAAGGCGTCCATCGACCTGTTCGTGCAGTTCAAGATCGAGGACCCCGAGCAGTTCATCTTCGTCCTCGGCGCCGTCCAGGGCTTCCAGGAGAAGCTGAACAACGCCATCAGCGAGACCACCCGCAGCCTCATCTACGACCAGCAGGCGTCGGAGATCTACGACATGGTGGGCGAGAACACCGCCCGCCTGCTCGAACAGCTCAACCAGCAGTTCCTGCCGGCGGTGCGGCTGACCAACGCCAACATCACGCACGCCGAGCCCTCCAGCCAGGAGTACCGGATGGACCTGGCGGCGCCGGAGATGGTGCGGGTCGCCAAGGAGGCCTACACCTACGAGTACGAGCTCCAGCTCCGCAAGGAGCAGAACGAGGGCGACCTGAACAAGGAGCTCGCCTCGCTCAACGAGACGCTGTCGGCGATCCAGGCCGACATCGCCCAGTACCAGGCGCAGATGGACACCGCGCTGGAGCGCGAGACCAACCGCGCCCGCGCCCTGGCCCGGCAGCGGTTCGTCGAGGCGGAGAGCACCGCCAACGCCAACGCGGCGCTGCTGGAGGCCCAGGCGCTCGACATCCGCGCGGTCAGCGCGGCCGAGGCCCCCGAGATCCTCAACTACCGCTACCAGCAGGACCTGCTGGACAAGCTGGAGAGTGTGGCCGAGAGCCTGCCGCAGGTGCTGCACATCGGCGGCGCCGACGAGAGCAGCGTGAACTTCCTGCGCATCGCCCAGGGCATCATCGGCGAGACCGACGCCGCGCTGTTCTCCGACGACGACATGGCCGCCATCCGCACCCGGCTCCACGACATCTCCGCCCGCATCGCCGAGCGCGAGGCCGAGATCAGCGACCTGCTCACCGCGGAGCAGAGCACCGTCGAGGCCCCGGACCCCGACGCCCAGGAGGTGCCCGGCGCCGACCGCGTCGAGGAGATCCGCCGGTCGGTCGCCGACGAGGCCGTCGGCCAGCGCATGGAGGCCGCGGGGGACGAGCCCCCGGCCGCCGCACCCGCACCGCCCGCGCCGCCCTGGGGTTCCCCCGGTGGCGCCGGCTCGTCCGCTCCGTTCGAGGGAGGCCGGCAGTGAGCACACCCGAGCAGGGCCGCAGCGGGTCCAGCATCAAGGAGGCGGTGTCCTCCTGGAACGACATCGCGCGCCTTCTGCGCGGCGGCGACCAGGGGGCCCTGGTCCCCGTGGTGATCCCGCGCGACAGCCGCGGGCTGAAGTGGACGTTCCCCGTCTGGCTCGCCGTCTACTGCCTCACCGCCGCGCTGCTCCTGGCCACCGTGGGCGACGCGGTGTTCCTGGGCTGGGCCGCCCTGCCGTTCTTCCTCGTCGCGCTGGTGTCCCTGCTCTCGGGCCTGCTGTGGTGGTGGCGCTCCTCCATCGTGGAGATCGAGCAGGGCACGGTCGGCGTGCTCACCAAGTACGGCGCGGTCGTCGGCCAGCTCGACCCCGGCCGCCACTACCTGTGGCACCCGTGGTCGCGGGTGGACTTCGTGGTCGACATCTCGACCGAGATCCCCTACACCGCCCCCGTCCTGGCCTGCCCCACGCACGAGAACGTGCCGCTGAAGTCGATCGAGTTCTTCCTGAAGTTCCGGATCATCGACGCGGTGGCGTTCGTCCGCACGATCGGCGCCAGCAACTTCGACCTGGTGCTGTCCAACGCGGTGCAGGACGCCATCCGCCAGCGCAGCCGGCGGGTGCGCACCGAGAGCGCCTACGACCTGCGCGGCTCCGACGTCGCCGACATGCAGGACCTCCTCAACCGCCAGCTCAGCCGGTACGGCGTGCGGATCATGGGCTGCAACATCCCCGATGTCCAGCTGCCCAACCAGTACCAGCAGCACCTGGCCACCCGCGAGCGGGTCGCCAAGGAGCTCGTCGCCTACGAGCAGGAGTGGGAGCTGACCCGCAAGCGGCGCATCGACACCCTGCTCATGGACATCGAGCGGTCGAAGAAGACCCGCGACGCCAAGATCGTCGAGGTCAACGCGGCGCTGAACAAGGCCCGCAAGGACGTCGCGCAGATGCTGGAGGAGCAGGAGACCGAGGCCCAGCGCGTGCGCTACGAGATCGAGACCCGGGGCCGGGCCGACCTGGTGGCGGCGCAGAACGAGGCCAAGGCGCAGCGCCGGCTGGCCACCTCCTACCGCGACAACCGGGCCGTGCTCCAGTACGAGCTGGCCCGGCGGCGGCTGGACGTGGGCGCCACGCTCGCCGAGCGCGCCCCGCAGCCGGTGGTCGTGCGCGCCGAGGGCGGCGGCGACTCCTCGGCGCTGTCGACGCTGCTGCTCGCCCAGATGCTGCCCGAGATCGGGCGGCGCTCCGGGGGCGCCCGGGCCCCACTCGGGGCGGCCGCGGCGGGGGAGCAGGTCGCGGAGGCCGTCGGGGACGCGTTCCAGCAGGCCCAGGGGTCGGTCGCGGCGGCGGCCGGCCGCCAGCAGCAGATGGCCGAGCAGTTCACACAGGACCAGCAGGAGGCCATGCGCCGCCAGTTCCAGCAGGGCGAGGGCTACGGCCGCCGCTGACGCACGGCGGAGACGACGAAGGGGAGGCCGGTCGGCCTCCCCTTCTTTTTCCCGCCGGCGGTCGCCGTTTCCGCGACGGCCATCCGGTTTTGTCCCGAATGCGGCCCGGTAAATGGTCAAGCGGCGGGAAAACGGCCCGGGCCCCACCCGGTGAACCCGGGGAAAGGGCGGGGGCCGCCGCCGGCGCGCGCGTGCGCGTTCACGCGGCGTGCACGAGCTCGCGGTATCCGCTGTCGATATCGACCCCGTGCCGTGCGGCGATCTCCACCAGGTCCTCGATCTCGCCGGCCTGCACCAGGCAGAGGTCCTCGTCCCCGCGCGCGTGCGCGCGGCGCAGCGCGCGCACGGCATCGTAGATGCGCAGGTGCAGGGTCGTCATGAACTCGCTCATATTCGGTTCCCGTTCATCGAGGGAGACGTCGTGGAATGCCGCCACGGGACATGTCTACCCGCACCGTATAAAGGCCGGGTTAGCGAAAAGCGCCGTGGACGGGAGAACCGCCGGTGGTGAATCCCACCGGCGGTCCGGGAACCGCGGATCCCCGGCGCCCCTAGTACTCGCTCCAGGAGTACCAGTGGCCGGAGATGTGCTCGTAGACCACGCCGCCGTGTCCGGCCAGGAACTCGTCGGTGGGCAGCGGGTCGGCGCTGAAGGCCAGCCCCGAGTGGTTGATCATCCCCGCCCCCCGCACCGTGTAGCGCGTGATGCCCTCCGACACCGACACCGCCTCCAGCGGGTACAGCCCCGCCCACGCGCCGTTCATCTGCACGGTGGCGGACCGTTCGGCGGTGTCGCCGGCCGCCAGCAGGGCGTCGGTGGAGGCGTCGACCCGGGTCTGGAGCGGGGCGTCGGCGATCGACAGGACGATCGCGGTGAGGGCGATGAGGGGGGCCGAGATCCAGCGCACCCAGTAGTGGCGGATCATCGGCCGGGCGATCGACAGCGCGATCCCCAGCCGCAGCGCGCCCATGGCCGCAAGCAGCCCGCCGCCGCCCACGCCCAGCAGCAGGCTGGGCAGGTGGCCGCCGGGGACGCTGTCCTCATAGAGCAGGACCAGGCCCACGACCACGCAGGCCGGGATGTAGAGGCGCCCCGGTGGCCGCGACGCCCAGGAGATCATCCGCTGCCCCAGCGTGGGCCGGTGCGCGATCTCGATCAGCTTCGCGACCGAATTGTCCTCGGCGGCGGACATGCCAGCGTCTCCCCCACTTATTGAGATGAAATGCGCAGCCGACGGCGGAACGCGGTCCGGTGCCGGCGTCAAGTACGTGACGGCCGCCCGAACGCGGCCCGGCCTTCAGGATAGGGGAGTGGCGGCGCTTCTTCGGGCCGTCGCGGGGAAGTGTCGGGCCTTTCCGCAACGCGTCCGCGGGCGCGCCCCCGGCGTGCCGCGGCGCGGCGCCGCCACACCATCCGGTCCAGCGCCAGGCGGCCCGGGCGCAGGGCGGCCGCCAGGCACGCCGCGGCCACCACGGCCAGGGCGGCGGTGGACCCGCCCGTGAGCGCCTCGGCGGCGGCCGGGCCGCCGCCCAGGGCCAGGACCGCCAGCAGCGCCCCCGCTGCGGGGCCGAGGAACCCGAGGGCGAAGGCCGCGGCCGCCGCCGCCTCCGCGCAGGCCACGGTGTCCGGTGGGAGGACGTCCGCGGCGGGCGGCCCGGGAGCCCCGCCCCGCAGGGTCCGCCAGGCGTGCTCGGTGAACAGCCAGCCCACGCCGAGCCGTACCGCGAGCGCCGCCGCGTCGTACAGTCCCGCGCGAGCGGTGTCCCAGCGCCGCTTCACCCCTGATCACCCTCCGCCGCCGCGCCGATGAGTCATGCGGAAACTACCGAATGTCACATGGCGGATCGGTGCGCCACACGCGGCAGGGCCGGAAAACACGGTCCGGATGTCCGGAAAAGCGCTGGTGGGGAGGCACGGTACCGCCCTTTCGCGGCGCGCCGCACGCCGCCGGTACGGGCGGGCGCCGGTGCGGCGGTGCCGACGCCCTAAGCTGTGGGCGTGGCCGTCTCCCCCTCCATCACACCGCCCAGCTACGAGCTGGAGCATGAGCTGTCCGCGGCCGGCGCCGCCCTCATCGCGGGGGTCGACGAGGTCGGCCGGGGCGCCTGGGCCGGACCGGTCGTGGTCTGCGCCGCCGTCACCGACGGCTCCGAACCCCCCGAGGGCCTCACCGACTCCAAGAAGCTCACCCCCGCGCGCCGGGTGTCGATGGGCGACCTGCTCCGGCCCTGGGTGCGCGACCACGCCATCGGCGCGGCCGACCCGGCGGAGATCGACGAGCACGGCATGACCGAGGCCCTGCGCAGGGCGGCCGGGCGCGCTCTGGCCGGCCTGCGGACCCGCCCCGACGCCGTCATCCTCGACGGAAAGCACGACTATCTCGGCCGCCCCTGGCGGGTGCGCACGGCGGTCCAGGCCGACCTGTCCTGTGTGACCGTCGCCGCGGCGTCGGTCCTGGCGAAGGTGCACCGCGACGCCTACATGGCCGGGCTCGACCCGGACTTCCCGGATTACGGTTTCGCCACCGGAGCCGGCTATCCGTCCCCCGCGCACCGTGCGGCACTCGCGGAACACGGGCCGACACCCCACCACCGGATGTCCTGGTCCTACCTGGACGACCTGCCCAAATGGCGGCACCTGCGGCGGCCTCGGCCGTACCCGGGCGGGCAGCTGCCCCTGCTGTAGGCCGCGGCCCGCCCCCGCCGGGCGGCGACACGCGCGCCCTCCGGCGGGCACGACCGCGTAGGAAAGCCGCCGGATCGGCGGCAGTATGGGATCTCCGCCGCGGCCCGCTTAGGTCGCGGCCCCCGGCGGTACAAAGGAGTGCGGGCGATCTCCGCCGCACGACCATCGGAGCCGGACGGCTGGGGACGACACGGAAGGGGCTGGGATGCCGCGCGACGACCGGTCCCGGATCACCGGCAGACCCGAGGGCGCGCCGGCGCTCGCCCGGGTACGCGCCGTATACCACGCCCAGTCGGCGCGTACGCGCCTGCTGGCCGGGGTCGGCGCCGTCACCCTCGTGGCCGCGGGCGCGTGGATCGCCGGCACCCCCGTGCTGTCCGCGGTGGCCGTCACGGTCGCGGTGATCGCGGTCTTCGCCGCGCTCATGCGCTCCTCCGACGCCGTGGCCACCACCCTGATCGGCATCGCCTGGCTGATCCTGGCCTACACCCTGTTCCAGATCCCGCTGTCGGTGGCCGACTTCTCCGTCCTGCTGTTCCTGCCGCTGGTGCCGCTGCTCGTCGCGCTGGCCGCGTCGCGGATCCCCGACTTCCCCGTCTGGCACACCACGCTGCTCGCCCTGCTGGTCGGGCTCATCGTCGGACTCGCCGTCGCGCTCGCCGGGATGCTCACCGGGTCGGCCCCGCCCGCGCTGGGCATCACCTGCTGCGCGCTGGCCGCCGCCGCGGCGCTGGGCTGGCGGTCGGCCGCCGGCTACCGGCTGCGCCGCAGCCTCCAGGAGATCGGGGCGCCCCCGCCCGGCCGCTCCGGGTACTCCGGCCGCCCCGCCGCCGCCCCCGGCGGCCCGGGGACCGGGCGGAGGGCGACCGAGGGCGCGGCCCGGCCGCGCCCGGCGGCCGCCGCGGAGACCGACGACACCCCGCCCATCCCGGTCCACGAGGCGCTGGCGGGGCTGGAGGACATGATCGGGCTCGACCCGGTCAAGCAGCAGGTCCGCGCGATCGCGGCGTCGATCGAGGCGGCCCGGCTGCGGGCCGACGCCGGCTACTCGGTCGACAAGCCGCTGCGCCACCTGGTCTTCTCCGGCCCGCCCGGGACCGGCAAGACCAGCGTGGCCCGCACCCTGGCGACCATCTTCCACTCCTTCGGCCTGCTTCCGACCCCGCGCGTTGTCGAGGCCCAGCGCGCCGACCTCGTCGGCGAGTACCTGGGGGCGACCGCGATCAAGACCAACGAGCTGGTCGACCGCGCCCTGGGCGGGGTGCTCTTCATCGACGAGGCGTACTCCCTGGTCAACGAGGGCGACGGCCAGCCCGACCGGTTCGGCAACGAAGCCGTGCAGACGCTGCTCAAGCGCGCCGAGGACGACCGCGACCGGCTGGTGGTCATCCTGGCGGGCTACGAAAGCGAGATGGACCGCTTCCTCGCCTCCAACCCGGGGCTGGCCTCGCGGTTCGCCACCCGGGTCACGTTCCCCAGCTACACCGCCGACGAGCTGCTGCGCATCGCGGAATCCCTCTTCGAGCAGCGCGGCGACATCCTCGCCCCCGACGCGCGGCCCGCGCTGCGCCGCCGCCTGGACCAGACCGTCCAGCGGGGGGTGATCGACGACCTGGGCAACGGCCGCTTCGTGCGCTCGCTGGTCGAGAAGGGGGCCGAGGCCCGCGACGTGCGCGTGGTGACCACCGGCGAGGCGGGGCGGCCCCCCGGCGCCGAGGACCTGATCACGATCCGCCCCGACGACATCGCCACCGCCTACGACGGCCTCACCGCGCGCCTGCCGGGCTTCGGCGAGACACCCGACGTCGACGAGGCCCTGGCCGAGCTCGACGCGCTGATCGGGCTGGAGCCCGTCAAACGCCACGTGCGCTCGATCGTGGCCCAATTGCAGGTCGCCAAGCTGCGCGAGGAGCAAGGGCTGCGCAACCAGCCCCCGATGCGCCACTTCGTCTTCTCCGGTCCGCCCGGAACGGGCAAGACCTCGGTGGCGCGGATCCTGGGCCGGGTCTTCGCCGCCCTCGGGCTGCTCAACCGCGCCGAGGTCGTCGAGGCGCAGCGCTCGGACCTCGTGGGCGAGCACCTGGGGGCGACCGCGATCAAGACCGGCAAGCTGGTCGACCGCGCCCTGGGCGGGGTGCTCTTCGTCGACGAGGCCTACGCGCTGGCCAACCCCGGCTACAGCGGCGGCGACGCGTTCGGGGCCGAGGCCATCCAGACCCTGCTCAAGCGCGCCGAGGACGACCGCTCCCGGCTGGTGATCGTGCTCGCTGGCTACCCGGCCGAGATGGAGCGCTTCCTGTCGAGCAACGCCGGGCTGTCATCGCGCTTCAACGTCCGCGTGGGGTTCCCCAGCTACACCCCCGACCAGCTGACCGAGATCGCCGAGGCGGTCGCCGAGCGTACGGGCGACGCGTTCGACCCGACCGCCCGCGAGGACCTCACCCGCATCTTCGGCTACGTGTGCGAAGCGGGCTGGATCGACGAGCTGGGCAACGGCCGGTTCGCCCGGTCGCTCTTCGAGAAGGCGTGCTCCTACCGCGACCTGCGGGTGGCGGAGGAACTGGGCGAGGCCGCCACCGCCGCCGAGCTGACCGTGGTCACCAGCGACGACGTCCGCCAGGCGTACTCCGAGGTCACCCAGCGCTGAGCCGGGCAGCGCCCGCGGCCACCGCGCGGACGCCGTTCCCCGGGACGCGCTCTCCTCCTCGCTCGGCTCCGGCGGTCTCGTGGGGGGCCTTCGGCTGGGGCGGGGCCGCCTGCGCTCGCTCGTCGGCTCGCCGTTGGTGTTGTACGGTCACGCTCTCCTCCTCGCTCGGCTCCGGCGGTCCCGTGGAGGGGCCTTCGGCTGGGACGGGGCCGCCTGCGCTCGCTCGTCGGCTCGCCGTTGGTGTTGTACGGTCACGCTCTCCTCCTCGCTCTGCTCCGGCGGTCCCGTGGGGGGGCCTTCGGCTGGGACGGGGCCGCCTGCGCTCGCTCGTCGGCTCGCCGTTCGGTTCCCCGCCGCACACCGGCCCCGCGCGGGCCTTCGTGCCTCCCGCGCGCCCTGCTAATGTCCGGCGCATGAGTGGATCCAACGCCCCCATCCGCCAGGCCGTCATCCTGGCCGGAGGCCAGGCGACCCGGCTGCGGCCCTACACCGACACCCGGCCCAAGGCGATGGTCGAGGTCGCCGACCGGCCGATCATCGACTACCAGCTCGAATGGCTCGCCGGCCACGGGGTCGAGCACATCGTGGTCTCCTGCGGGTACAAGGCCGAGGTGCTGCGCGACCACTTGTCGGCCCGCGACGGCGGGCCCGAGATCAGCCTGCTGGTCGAGGACGAGCCCCTGGGGCGGGGCGGCGCGCTGCGCTACGCGGCATCGGGCCTGCGCCCGTCCGACGCCCCCTACTTCGCCCTCAACGGCGACGTGCTCACCTGGTTCCCGCTGGACGAGTTCACCGCCTACCACCGCGAGAAGGGCGGCCTGGCCACCCTGGCGCTGGCCCAGTACCAGACCAGCTGGGGGATCGTCGACGTCACCGACGACGGCACGATCGAGGGGTTCACGCAGAGTCCCCTGCTCCCGTTCTGGATCAACGCCGGCGTCTACATCTTCGAACGGGCCGCCACCGAACTGCTGCCCGTCAAGGGCGACCACGAGTCCAGCACCTTCCCCGACCTCGCTGCCGAGGGTCGGCTGTTCGGCTACCGCATCGACGGCTTCTGGCGCGGGGTCGACACCGTCAAGGACGTCAAGGAGGCCGGCGAGCAGATCCCGGCCCTGCGCGGCGGCGCGTTCACCTCCTGACGGAGGCGCCGGGGGCCGATACGGCCCCCGGCGGCCCGCTCCGCCGCCCGTTGCCCAACGGCGGGGAGCGGGGGAGCGGGGCCGGGGCCCGCAGGGTCACAGTCCTTCGAGGCGCTTCTCGGGTTCGTCGCCCCCGGCTTCGGCGGCGGCGACCGTGTCGAGCAGGATCCGCAGCACCTCGGGGCGGCTGTGGCCGCGGTCGAGCAGCCTCTCGGCCGCGCTCCACAGCGCCGGCGGGTCGCCGCGCCACAGCCGCTCGGCCAGGCGCTCGTGGGCGGCCAGTTCCTCCTCGGCGCCCGGGCCGTCGGCGCGGGCGTCCGGAGCGGGGCCGGGGGCGCCCTGGGCGGAGTGCTTGCCGCGGTGGGTCACCGGGGCGTCGTACTCGCCGAAGTGGTCCAGCCGCAGCAGAGCGCGCCGGCCCTCGGGGGTGCCGGGGTCGAACTCGGCGGCCGACTCCTCCAACAGGTCGCTGGTGAGCAGCGGGAAGGCGAACATGCGCCGCGGCAGCGCCGACAGGTCGCCGTCGGGCAGCAGCCGCCGGATCACCTCCTGGCGCAGCCCGAACGACGCGGCGAGGTCGAGATAGGAGGTGGTGAAGGCCGAGGTGGCCTCCCACAGCGCGTCCAGAGTGGCGCCCACCGCGACCTCCGGCAGCCCCGTCCGCGGACCGGCCCAGCGGATCCAGGCGGCCAGGACGTGCGGCATGGCCTCCTGCTCCTCGGGCAGCAGGATCAGCCGGCGCGGGAGCCACGTCAGCAGGAACGCCTCGACCTTGCGCGGGCTGACCCGCATCGGGCGGCCGCCGTCGACGTCGCACCCGTAGGCGATGATGTGGTCCACGCAGCGGCTCGCGGCGTAGGAGTCCGACAGCTCCGCGGCGGCGTCGGAGGCCAGGAACCTGGCGGCGAGCGTGGCCCGCCGGTCGCGGCGCCACACCGGGCGGAGCGGGGCGCGGGCGGACTCGGGCCGGCGCGGCAGGGCCCGCACCCGGGCGCGCAGCAGCGCGTGGTGGGCGGCGAGGGACGCACCGATCAGGCCGGGGCTGTCGGGCCCGGCGGCCGAGGGGCGCTCGCCGGCTCCCTCCAGCGCCAGATCGGTGCGGCGCAGCGCGTCCTCCAGCAGCCTGCGGGCGCGGTCCGGGCGCAACGGGGTGAACGTGGCCATGGGGTCGCCGCCTTCGGCCGCGCTGCGGCAGTGCGCCAGGAGCCGGTCGACCTTGGTGGTGACCCAGGCGTCGCGCAGGATCCCGCCGCTGTTGTGGTCGACCACCGCGATGAGGGCGTGCTCGGTGGCGCCGCCCGCCGGGGCGGCGGCGCCCCGGTCGCCGTGGCCGGAGCCGGCGGTGTCGGCCGCGGCGGGCCGCTCGGCCTCGTCGTCCCGCTCGCCATCGGTGTAGCGGAAGACGCAGATGATGTCGTCGGTGTCGGCGAACCCGCTGCCGGACACATAGGCGGCGACCGGCTGGACCCGGCCCAGGGAGTCGGCCCACGCCGGGCGGCGCACGTCGCGCGACGTCAGCTCCTGGACCCCGGTTTCGGCGAGTTCGCGGTGGCGCTCCGAGATGCCCAGAACCCGGATGCCGGCGAGCAGGGCCAGGCCGGCGGGGGTGCCCGCGCCGGCCGCGCGGGCGATGAGCCCTTCGGCGAGGCGGTGCTCGATGTCCATGCCCGGCATGCGCCGCCCCCACCACGACCCCAGCATTTCGCTGACGCCGAGCTCGGCGTCGAGGGGGTTGCGCGTGGCGAGCAGCGCGCGGGTGGCGCGGAGCATCTCGGTGAACACGGCGTCCGGCAGGGCTGTGGGGTCCGGCCGCCGGGAAAGGGGAGGTTCCGACACCCGACAGAGCCTAAGGCACCCGCCCCCCGAACCAGGGCGGATCGCGGCCATCCCGGTCATCGTGGCGCAGGCCGGACGGTGCCGCACGCGGCGTCGTGCGGGGCGGCCGAACGGCACCCGGCCGCCCCGCACGACGGCCCCGCCGCTGCGGACCCGGCGCGGCCGTACGCACGGGAACGCCCCTGACCTGGGAGAATGACCGGCGGATGGCGTTGTCGGGCCGGACGGCGGCCACCGCCGGCCGCCGCCGAACACCCGCCGGCGCGGCCGGGCCGTGTCCCGGCGGCGCGACACGCCGGACGCGCCGCGCGGCCGGCGGATGCGGCGTGTTTCCGATGTCCGCCGTCCGTTGGGACCGCCGCAGCGGGGGGCGGCGGGCGGCCCCGGTGCCGGCGGACCGCCCTCCGGACCGGACCGTAACTCCGCCGGAAAACCGCGCCGTACCTCTATGAACAGCGGAAATACCGAGCGTCCCGCGCGTACGCGCATTTCCGGACATTGGCCGTAACGGGTCTGATTTGACCGTCTCGCGGGATTTCGGCGGAGCCGTGTCCAACATCTTGGTAAAGGGGCGACCGAAATGCGCCCGGGTATCCCCCTGGAGGCGGGTGAAGTCGTAGTATTTACCTTCCGCTATGGCCGCTGACTTTCTGCTGCGACCGACTCGGCGTGACCGATCGGTTGTGGCCTATGCTGATGCGGTGGCGACGGCCGACCCTGTTGCCACATAGGCCCTCCGCCGGCTCCGAACGCGGCGAGCGCGTCGCGGGCACGAGGGAGTCGACTGGTGCGATCGCCGACGGTGGGCCAGGAAGGGGGACCCGGGTTCCCATTCCCCCTGGTCCATGCTGGTTAAGCTTCAGGCGCTCGCGTGAGCGAGCCCCCTCGAACGGGGGAAAGGACCCCGGAGGTGTCATTGTTGAGCACCGAGACGTCCGTTCCGCTCCCTCGCATGTCCGGACTCGGTTCCATGGACTCCGCACTGCTGGAGACCCTCCTCAAGGAAGCACCGATCGGGTTCGCGTTCCTCGATTCCCACTCGCGCTTCCAGCGCATCAACCGCACCCTGGCCGCGGTTTACGGGCGCACCGAGGACGAATGCCGGGGGCGCACCCCATCCGAGCTGCTGGGGGACGCCGACGCCGCGGCGCACGAGGCGGCGATCGCGGCCGTTCTCGGGGGCGAGACCGTCGTGTCCGGCGGCCGCTTGGTCAGCCTTCCCACCGCCCGCCCGCAGTCGGCCCACTGGGTCGTCTCGTGGTTCCCTTGCCGGGGCGACGGAGCCGAGGGCGTGGCCCTCATCGCGATCGATCTCAGCGACAGACACACGGCGGAGGTGGCGTTGCGGCGCAGTGAAGAGCGCTACCGGTCCTTGCTCGCAGCCACCAACCAGATCGTGTGGGCGGCCGGCGCCGACGGCTCGGTCTCCGAGGACTGCCCCGAGTGGCGCTCCATCACGGGCCAGACCACCGAGCAGTACCTCGGCCTGGGCTGGCTGGCCGCCGCCCACCCCGACGACCAAGAGCTGGTCACCCGGTCCTGGACCGACGCCGTCGCCGACCGGACCGCTTTCGACGAAGTCTTCCGGGTGCGCACCCAGTCCGGTGACTTCCGCTACTACCGGTCGCGCGCCGTCCCCATCATGCGCGGCGACGAGCTCGTCGAATGGGTGGGCGCGCACACCGACGTCACCACCCAGCACGAGGCCGACGACATGCGCCAGCGCCTCACCCAGCAGCTGGGCGAGGCCGCGCTGCGCACCGTGCGGTTGCAGAAGGCCACCTCCGACCTCGCCGAGGCGCTGACCGTCGACGAGGTCGTGCAGGCCATGTGGGAGATCGGCCAGTCCGCGGTCGGGGCCGACCGCACCGCGCTGGGCGAACTCGACCGCGAACGCCTGCGCCTGCGCCTGCTCGGCGACCACGGCGGGTCCGGCGTCCCCGGCGCGCAGCCGGTCGAGTCCGGGCTGGACTTCCCCTGCTCCATGTCCATGGCGGTGCGCGAGCGCAAGCCCTTCATCGCCGGCAGCCCTTTCGAGCTGCGCGCCCTCCTCGACGACGACCCGCAGGTCGTCACGTTCCTCAAGCACACCGACGAACAGGCGTGGGTGGCGCTGCCGCTGCTGAGCGCCGGGTTGCCGATCGGCGCACTGTGCTTCTCCTTCGCCTCCCAGCGCGACATCTCCGACGAGGAGAAGGTCTTCCTGGAGGCCCTCGCCGGCCAGTGCGCACTCGCGCTCGAACGCGCCAAGCTCTTCGAGCGCGAGCACCGCACCGCCGAATCACTCCAGAAGAGCCTGCTCCCCGAGGACCTGCCCGAGGTCAAGGGCATCCGGATGCGCGCGTTCTACCGCTCGGGCACCCAGAACGTGCAGGTGGGCGGCGACTGGTACGACGCGTTCCCGCTGCCCGACGGCCGCGTGGCCGGGGTGCTCGGCGACGTCATGGGCAAGGGCATCAAGGCCGCCACCGGCATGAGCCGCGTGCGCAACGCCCTGCGCGCCCTCGCGTTCAGCATGCCCGAGCCCGCCGACGTCCTCACCGGCCTCGACCGCATGTTCGACGCCACCGAGGGCGCCGACCAGGTGACCACCCTCGTCTACTTCGTGCTCGACCCCGAGACCGGGCAGGTCGACCTGAGCAACGCCGGGCACCTGCCGCCCCTGGTGGTCTCGGAGAACGCCTCGCCCTGGCTGCTGGAGACCGACCCCGACACGCCCCTGGGCGTGCGGTCGGAGCGGGGCCACCACAAATTTTTCGTGCAACCCGGTAACACCGTCGTGCTGTATTCCGATGGACTGGTTGAGAACCGGAAGCGCGCCGTCGCCTCGGGTCTCGACGAGTTGGTCACCGTAGCGTCACAGGCGTCGCCGGAGGTGGTGGGCGATCCACAGCACATGCTCAAGTACCTTGTTGGGAGCATGCTCAAGGGGTATGAGCAGGATGACGATGTCACACTGCTCGCCGTCCATCTTCCGGTGACCGAGGCCGCACCGGAGCAGTAGCCCGTACGAAGAAGTCCGACACTTTGCCTAAGGTGGAGGAGCCATCAACCCCGCGCACGCGGGGGGTGGATTCGAGGACCCGACGGTGAGGTTGGATCCGCACGGCCCGCGGAGAAAATCTTACTGGGCGGATGTGCCCACACGCTAGAGAGGGCGCATACGCTGAGAAAAAAACGGCTTCCCCGTCCAGGTGGGGATGGCCCCGGGCAGGAGCGAGGAGAGCGCGGTGCTCTCCCTCGTGGCTCTTCGGGCCGCCGGGTCCAGCAATCTCGCCACACGTCCGTTCGAGAGGTGTTTGTGTCACCTGCCAGTTCGACCCGCTCTAAGCAGCCGGAATCGCTGCAAGAGCCTGTCATCCAGCAGCTGATCGAGCGTGGGCGGTCCCAGGGGTACCTTGAGCCCGAGGACGTGCGCCGTGCCTTCGAAGAGGCCGACATCCCGATGTCGCAGGCCCAGGCAGTGCTCCGCAGCCTGACCAAGGAAGGCGTGACCCTTGTGGTGGGGGCCGAGGAGTCCGCTCCCGCGCGCCGCAAGTCCGCGCGCCGCAAGACGGCCGCCCCCAAGAAGGCCGCCGCCACCACCACGACCCGGGTCAAGCGCGCCGCAGCGGCGCAGGAGCAGCCCGACACCGTGACCGCGGTCGTCGCCTCTGCGCCGGCCGCCGTCTCCTCCGGCGGTGCCGCGAAGAAGCGCGGCACCACCGCTCAGCGGCGCGCCGGCGACGCTCCCGCGGAGCCCGCCGCCCCCCGCAAGGCGGCCAAGAAGGCCGCCGCCACCGCCAAGAAGAAGGCCGGCAAGGCCGTTGAGAAGGTTTCGGACCAGGACGGCCCCGGTCTCGAGGCCGCCGACGAGCCCGACCTCGACCTCGTCGAGGCGCCCGACGACCTCGAAGACCCCGGTGTCGAGCTGGAGCTGGTCGAGGACACCGACGACAAGCCGGCCGTCCCCGAGGGGCCGATCGCCGGTTCCGGCGTGAAGCCCGAGGTCGTGGGGGTCCCGGAGAAGGCCACCGCCAACACCTCCGAGGACGAGGCGTTCGTCCTCTACGACGATGACGACGACGCCCCGGCCGCCCAGGTCGTCGCGGCCGGCGCCACCGCCGACCCGGTCAAGGACTACCTCAAGCAGATCGGCAACGTCGCGCTGCTCAACGCCGAACAGGAGGTCGAACTCGCCAAGCGGATCGAGGCCGGCCTGTTCGCCGAGGAGAAGCTGGCCGACGACGGCGACACCCTCACCCTGGAGTTCCGCGACGAGCTGGAGTGGATCGCCGAAGACGGCGGGCGCGCCAAGAAGCACCTGCTCGAAGCGAACCTGCGCCTGGTGGTCTCGCTGGCCAAGCGCTACACCGGCCGCGGCATGCTGTTCCTGGACCTGATCCAGGAGGGCAACCTCGGTCTGATCCGCGCGGTCGAGAAGTTCGACTACACCAAGGGCTTCAAGTTCTCCACCTACGCCACCTGGTGGATCCGGCAGGCGATCACCCGGGCCATGGCCGACCAGGCGCGGACCATCCGCATCCCGGTCCACATGGTCGAGGTGATCAACAAGCTCGCGCGGGTCCAGCGGCAGATGCTCCAGGACCTCGGCCGCGAGCCGACCCCCGAGGAGCTGGCCCGGGAACTCGACATGACCCCGGAGAAGGTCGTCGAGGTGCAGAAGTACGGCCGCGAGCCGATCTCCCTGCACACCCCGCTCGGCGAGGACGGGGACAGCGAGTTCGGCGACCTCATCGAGGACTCCGAGGCGATCCAGCCGGGCGAGGCGGTCAGCTTCACCCTGCTCCAGGAGCAGCTGCACTCGGTGCTCGACACCCTGTCCGAGCGCGAGGCCGGCGTGGTGTCGATGCGGTTCGGCCTCACCGACGGCCAGCCCAAGACCCTGGACGAGATCGGCAAGGTCTACGGTGTGACCCGCGAACGGATCCGCCAAATAGAGAGCAAGACGATGTCGAAACTCCGGCATCCGTCGCGTTCCCAGGTGCTCCGGGACTACCTGGACTGACACCCGACCCATCCGGTCCGGCACGGCATCGCCCGTGCGGGCCGGGCATCCGGGCCGGTCTCCCCGCGTATCCCACCGATGCGCAGGGGAGGCCGGCCCGGCCTGTTCCAGCGGCACCGGCCGCCGCGGCCGCCCCACGGGTGTGGCGAAGCCCGTGAGGGACACCGCGGAGGTGTGCCGCTCCGTACATCGTTCATCCGACAGGACCGATGATGCCGGTGCCGGTGTATGACCGAGATAAAGCACCGAGACCGGTCTGTTATCCCAGGTGTCCGGGTTCTATCCCAGGTGTCCGGGTTCGTCGTCCTCGCTCCGATCAGCGGATGGGCGTCCGGTTCCCGCCTTTCCGGGTCATTCGACGACGGTCAGCGTGTGCGGCCGGTTCCGGGCGGCGGGCGGAGTGAGTTCGGACCGGTGGCCGAGGTCGTTGAGGGCGTCGGCCAGCTCGGCGGGGGTGGTGGGGGACGCGCCCGCGGTGAGGAGGGAGTGGGCTATGGCCCCCCGGGTGGCCTTCGCCATGTGGCTGACCACGGTGCGCCGCACCGTCGTGCCGTCGGCGGTCTCGCGCACGACGCGGACCGCCACCGTTCGCTCGGACACGGGGTGCGCCGGCTTGAACGCGGCGGCGTAGGTCGCCGAACGGCAGTCGACCAGGAGTTCGCCGTCGGCGCGCTTGGTGAGCAGGTCGGTCAGCCGGCCGCGCCAGAACGCGCCGAGCGGGCCCAGCGGAGGCAGCCGCACCCCCATGGACAGCCGGTAGGGCGGGATCCGGTCGGCGGGGCCGACGACCCCCCACAGCCCGGAGAAGATCAGCACCGACGACGCCGCGGCCGCCGCCGTGGCGCCGTCCAGCAGCGCCGGCAGCTTCAGGTGGTCGTAGAGCACCCCGGTGTAGAGGTCCGCTGCGCGCAGGGTGGGCGCGTCGGACAGGGCGCGGTCGCGCTCCAGGGCGTCCCGGTCGCCGGGCGGCAGTCCCAGGACCTCGCGCGCCGTTGCATCGGGCCCCGTACAGAGGGCGTCCAGCGCGTCGAGTACCGCCTGGCGCGCCGACGTGACCTCGGGCAGGGACAGCGCCCCGAGCTCCAGGGGCGGGCCGTCGACCCCGGTGGCCTTGCCTTCGGAGGGCGGCAGCAGAATGAGCATGGGTCGTCTCCCGGGAGCAAGGGGTGCGGTGCCGGATCCGTGCGGACGCGGCGCGATCGGTGCAGCCCGATGGTAGCCGCGGCGGCTGGCCGCAGCCGTCCGGACCGCGGCGTGCCATCGGTCCGGACGCCCACGTCACCTGCCCGAGCACCCTGTGCCAACGGACCGGGCGCCCCGGTGCGCGCGGCCGAACGCCGCCGCGGACGGGACCAAACGCCGCTGCCGATCGGACCGGACGCCCTGCGTCATCGGCCCTGGACGTCCAGGGCCATCGGCCACTGGAAGGGGGCCGGTGGTCCCGTACACGGGGAGGCATCGGGTCCGGAACGCACATCGGCGGCGGCCTCCCGTGGGGAGGCCGCCGCCGGACGCCTTTCGCTAGATGACCTAACGCTCCTCATCGTCGGACGCGGCCGGGGTCGCCTGGAGCCGGTTCGTCTCGTCCTGGATCTCCGCTGCGATCCGGCGGATGGAGTCGTCGTGCTTGCGCATGTGGTGCGCGCAGAACAGAAGTTCGCCACCTGAGTTCAGAACCACTCGGACGTACGCCTGCGCACCGCAGCGGTCGCAGCGGTCTGCAGCCGTGAGCGGCTGGGTGGGGGCAAGGGTTCCAGTCACTTCGCCTTCCTCAATGCTCGGCGTTAGTCACTCTGCACAACATCTAACCGGACCGAGAGCTTCCCAACCAGCTCCTGTGTACGCCGACAGCGGAATCCGCGTGTTTGTGACGTGGGTCATCAACCCGGCGGTCGACCCCGCGGCCGCCCCCGGCCCCGGGGACCCCCCGACAGGCGAGACCCCCCGACACGCCGGGTTTGCGGGCCAATGGGGATCTGCCGGGAGGGTCGGGGTAGAGGTGGTAGTGTCGCGCGTGGTGCGTACGATGGCCCGATCCGCGCAGGCCCGGCAACCACGCGGCCCGCGAACGTGACCGGTCGGGCGACGCGCGGCACGCGCCGCCACCCCGGACGCTTCGCTCCGAGGCGAGGCCGGAGGGCGCGGGCCACCCCGGCCCGCCCGGATGACACCGGCGTCGGCCAGGAAGGATGCCCGCTCCTGTCACACTTTCCTGTCACACTCGTGAGCCAGATCAGCCAGCGTCGTGCCCGCCCCTGTCCACTCCGCGCCAACCGCACGCTCCGCAGCCGCGAGGCGTGGGTGCGCCTCGTCCCTTGAAGCAGGAGATCTCCACGTGACCGCCCTCACCGCCGCCGTCAACGAGCCCGAGGAATACTCCGCGCGGCATCTTTCGGTTCTGGAAGGACTAGAGGCGGTCCGCAAGCGTCCCGGTATGTACATCGGGTCCACGGACAGCCGCGGGCTCACCCACTGCATGTGGGAGATCATCGACAACTCGGTCGACGAGGCGCTGGGCGGGTTCTGCACGCGCATCGACGTCCTGCTGCACGCCGATGGCTCCGTCGAGGTCCGCGACAACGGCCGCGGTATCCCCGTCGACGCCGAGCCCAAGTCGGGCATGTCCGGTGTCGAACTGGTCATGACCAAGCTGCACGCCGGCGGCAAGTTCGGGACCGGGTCCTACACCGCTTCGGGCGGCCTGCACGGCGTAGGCGCGTCGGTCGTCAACGCCCTGTCGGCGCGCCTGGACGTCGAGGTCGACCGGCAGGGCCACACCCACGCCATGAGCTTCAAGCGCGGCATCCCGGGCCGGTTCGCCGACGCCGGCCCCGATGCTGAGTTCACCCCGCGTTCGGGTCTCGACGAGGTCCGCCGGGTGGCCAAGAAGGTCACCGGGACCCGCATCCGCTTCTGGGCCGACCGGCAGATCTTCCTGAAGGAAGCCGACATCACCCGGGAGTCCCTGCTCGACCGCGCGCGCCAGACCGCGTTCCTCATCCCCGGGCTGACCATCTCGGTCCGCGATGAGCGCGTCGAGGGCGGGGCGCCCTACGAGGAGGAATTCCGCTTCGACGGCGGGATCGGCGAGTTCTGCTCCTTCCTGGCCCCCGACGAGCAGCTCAACGACGTGCTGCGGATCCAGGGCACGGGCCACTTCACCGAGACCGTCCCGGTCCTCGACGACCAGGGCCACATGACCCCGAGCGACGTCGAGCGCCAGCTGGAGGTCGACGTCGCGCTGCGCTGGGGCACGGGCTACGAGTCCACGGTGCGCTCCTTCGTCAACGTGATCGCCACCCCCAAGGGCGGCACGCACATGACGGGGTTCGAACGCGCCCTCGTGCGCGTCATCAACGACCAGTTGCGCACCACCAAGCTGCTGAAGACCAACGACGACCCCGTCACCAAGGAGGACGTCCTCGAGGGCCTGTCCGCCGTGGTGACCGTCCGGCTGCCCGAGCCGCAGTTCGAGGGCCAGACCAAGGAGATCCTGGGCACCTCGGCCGCCTCCCGCATCGTCTCGTCGGTGGTGGGCAAGGAGCTGCGGACCTTCCTCACCTCGACCAAGCGGGTGGAGAAGCAGCAGGCCCGCGCGGTGCTGGAGAAGGTCGTCAACGCGGCCAAGGCGCGCCTGGCGGCCCGGCAGCAGCGCGAGACCCAGCGCCGCAAGAACGCTCTGGAGAGTTCGGCCCTGCCAGCCAAGCTGGTCGACTGCCGGAGCGAAGGGCTCGACCGCAGCGAGCTGTTCATCGTCGAGGGCGACTCCGCCCTGGGCACCGCCAAGCTCGCGCGCGACTCCGAGTTCCAGGCGCTCCTGCCCATCCGCGGCAAGATCCTCAACGTGCAGAAGTCGTCGGTCGCCGACATGCTCAAGAACGCCGAGTGTGCCGCGATCCTCCAGGTCATCGGCGCGGGGTCGGGACGGACCTTCGACCTGGAGGCGGCGCGCTACGGCCGCGTCATCCTGATGGCCGACGCCGATGTCGACGGCGCGCACATCCGCTGTCTGCTGCTCACCCTCTTCTACCGCTACATGCGGCCGATGCTGGAGGCCGGACGCGTCTTCGCCGCGGTGCCCCCGCTGCACCGGATCGAGCTGACCAACGTCCGCAAGAAGCGCGGGGCCAAGCCCGAGGACCGCTACATCTACACCTACAGCGACGCCGAGCTCCAGCGGAAGCTGCTGGAGCTGGAGAACAAGGGCATCAGCTGGAAGGAGCCCATCCAGCGGTACAAGGGCCTGGGCGAGATGGACGCCGACCAGCTGTCCGAGACCACCATGGACCCCCGCTTCCGGACCCTGCGCCGCATCCGCGTCGAGCACGCCGAGGACGCCGCGAAGGTCTTCGACCTGCTCATGGGCAACGAGGTCGCACCGCGCCGCGAGTTCATCTCACAGGGGGCGCGGGACCTGGATGTGGCGCGGATCGACACCTGAGTCCTGGGGGTGCGGGGGTCGAAGGGGGTGGCCCCCTGGGTGGTGGGGATCTCACAGGGGGCGCGGGACTTGGATGTGGCGCGGATCGACACCTGAGCCCTGGGGGTGCGGGGGTCGAAGGGGGTGGCCCCCTGGGTGGTGGGGATCTCACAGGGGGCGCGGGACTTGGATGTGGCGCGGATCGACACCTGAGCCGTCCCCGTCCTCGCGGGTTCGCGGGCGCCCGGCCGGGTTCGTTCCGGCCGGGCGCCTTTGCGTGACTCCGGCGCGTTCACCGGCCGTAACGATTTCGCCGTGTTTCAATCACCCGGAGTGATCAAGTCGGTGGGTGGTGCCGACGCGGGATCGGAGGGTGGGCGATGACCTACGTGGAACCGGGCTACGGTGACCGCGATACCGACGTGGTGGCCCGCAGAGTGGTCCAGTACGTCATCGACGCGGTGCTGTCCTCGATCCTGCCGTGGCTGTCCGCCCTGCTGTTCCTGCTGCTGCCGACCCGCTACGACGGGTCGGTCGACGACCCCGGCCTCACCGCGGCCGTGTCGCTGTCCGTGGTGGTGCTGGCGATCGTCATCTACGTCGGCTACTGGGTGGTGGTCCCCGCCAAGTGGAACGGGCAGACGGTCGGCATGAAGGTGATGGGCGTGCGGGTCGTCAACGCAGACGGCGGCGAGGCCGACATGGTGCAGATGCTGGTGCGCTGGATCCTGCTGGTCGTCGACGGGCTGGTCGCCGGGCTGGTGGGGCTGGTCGCGATGCTGGTGACCGACCGCCACCAGCGGCTGGGCGACATGGCCGCGCGCACCCTGGTCATCCGGGCCTGATCCACGGACGGCCGGCCGCGGTCAGGTCCCGGGCGGCGGCGCCCACACCCCGGTGCCCAGGAAGCGTTCCAGCGCCTCGGTGAACGGGGCGAGGTCCATGCCCTTGGCCGCCACCCACGCGTCGTCGTAGTAGCTGTGCCGGTAGCGCTCACCGCCGTCGCAGATGAGCGTGACGACGCTGCCGCGCCGGCCCTCGGCGCGCATCCGCGCGATGAGGTGCCACACCCCCCACAGGTTGGTTCCGGTGGAGCCCCCGGCGCACAGCCCGGTGACGTCGTTGAGGTGGCGCATGGCGGCGATGCTCGCGGCATCGGGGACCGGGATCATCAGGTCGATGACCGACGGGACGAAGCTCGGCTCCATCCGCGGGCGCCCGATGCCCTCGATGCGCGAGGGCATGCCGGTCGCGTAGTCGGGGGTGTCGGTGACCCAGCCGGGGAAGAACGCGGAGTTCTCCGGGTCGACCACCGCGAGGCGCGTGTGGTGCCGGCGGTAGCGGATGTAGCGGCCGATGGTGGCGGAGGTGCCGCCGGTGCCGGCGCCGACCACGATCCAGTCCGGAATCGGATGGCGCTCCATGGCGAGCTGCTCGAACACCGACTCCGCGATGTTGTTGTTGCCCCGCCAGTCGGTGGCCCGCTCGGCGTAGGTGAACTGGTCCATGTAGTGGCCGCCGGTCTCGGCGGCCAGCCGCTCCGCCTCGGCGTACATCTCGATGGGGACGTCGACGTAGTGGCAGGTGCCGCCGTAGCGCTCGATCAGCGCGATCTTCTCGGGGCTCGTCTTGCGGGGGACCACGGTGATGAAGTCGAGCCCGAGGAGCCGCGCGAAGTACGCCTCGGAGACGGCGGTCGACCCCGAACTCGCCTCGACGATCGTGGTGCCCTCGGTGATCCAGCCGTTGGCCAGCCCGTAGAGGAACAGCGACCGGGCGAGCCGGTGCTTGAGGCTGCCCGTGGGGTGCACCGACTCGTCCTTGAGGTAGAGGTCGACGCCCCAGTCGTCGGGCAGCGGGAACGCGTGCAGGTGGGTGTCGGCCGACCGGTTGGCGTCGGCGACGACCTTGCGGACGGCGTCGTCCACCCACGCCCGGCGCGTATCGCTGGAGCGGTCGACGCAGGGGTCGCGGGGCTCGTCCGCCGATGGTGCCATGACCAGCAGCGTATACGTCGGCGGGCCCGCCCCCGGATGGGGGCGGGCCCGCCGCGCGCTGGTGGAGGGGTCAGTCCAGGGATCCGCCGGACATGGCCGCGTGCATGCGCCGATGGGGGGCGGCCTCGTCGTCTCGGCTCTGCCGCTCCAGGGAGCGGGCCAGGGCGATGTGCGCCCAGCTGTCGCACGGGTCGATCGCGATGATCCTGCGGAAGGTGTCCTCGGCCTTCGTCAGCTGCGCGGAGTGGAAGTAGGCGCGGCCCAGCAGTTCGAGGACCGAACGGCTGTCGGGCTCGTCCTCGGCCAGCGGCGCCAGCACCTTGGCGGCACCGATGGGGTCTCCGAGCTCGAAGTACATGCGGCCGACGGCGAACGTCTCGTAGGTCGTCTCCTTCACGGGTACTCCCTTCGTCGCGCATCACAACCGTGAGCAGGGGTGCCGTATTCCCCTGCCCTGCCGCCGCGACGGCCCGGAGCGGGCCCGGATCAGGCGTCGACCGGGGTCACCGCGCCGGTGTCGACGTCGTAGACGGCCCCCTCGACCGCGAGGCCGTCCGGCAGCAGCGGGTGGTGGCGGATGCGTCCGAGGTCGTGGCGGAGTGCGCCGATCTGGTCGTTGTCGGTGTGGAACTCCAGGCTGCGGGTGTCGACGCCATAGGTGGAGTAGATGGCGTCGTGTACTTCGGCGTCGCCGGCGACCGATGCCATCTTGCAGCGGGTGTGCGGCAGGACCAGGACTCGCTCGACGCCGAGCATGTAGACCGCCAGCACCAGCGTGCGCAGGGTGTCATCGGTGACGCGCGCACCGGCGTTGCGCAGGATCTTGGCGTCGCCGGGCTGCAGGCCCAGCGTCGCCAGCGGCTCGATGCGGGAGTCCATGCAGGTCACCAGGGCGATTCCGCGGGCCGCGACCGGTTGCAGCCCGGCGAGGCGGAAGTCGCGGACGTAGTCGGCGTTGGCGGTGTAGACGTCGGTGAAGGCACTGGTCACGTCGGGCTCCTTGGGCGCACGGTGGGGCGCGGGTGGCGCGGCGGAGCCGTGCGGCCTGTGCCGCCCGGCTCCGCCGCCGGTCGTGGTGGTCAGCCGCCGGCGGGCGGGATGACGCCGGTGTCGGTCCGCCCGCTGCCGACGGTGGTGATGGCCCGGATCGGCTCACCGGAGCCGTCGCGGCGCTGGTCGAGGTCGGGGAGGCGGACCGGCTTGCCGTCGGCCCGGTTGGCGCGGGCCGGCGCGCGGCCGATCCAGGCGAACACGAGCACGTCCTCGCCCTTGAGGAAGCGGTGGCAGCGGACGCCGCTGGTGGCCCGCCCCTTAGCAGGGTAGACCTCGAACGGTGTCACCTTGGCGGAGCCCCCGCCGGTTCCGGGCAGGGCCGATGTGCTCCCTGACACGGTGACGACGACGGAGTCCTCGGGGAGGGGCACCGCCCCGAACCACAGGACGCGCGCGTCGTCGGGCAGCCGGACGCCCGCCACACCGCCGGCCGGGCGCCCCTGCGGACGCACGGCGGAGGCGGGGAAGCGCAGCAGCTGCGCCTCGGAGGTGATGAACGCGAGGTCCTCCTCGCCGGTGGCGAGCTGGGCGGCGCCGACGACGCGGTCGCCCTCCTTGAGGTTGATGATCTCGAAGTCGTCCTTGTTGGGCGGGGTGTCCCCGGCGACCCGCTTGACCACCCCCTGGGCGGTGCCGACCGCGATCCCGGCGTCGGTGTCGAGCACCGCCACCGAGACCACCTGCTCGTCATCGTCCAGGGCGACGAACTCGGTGACCGGCAGCCCGGAGGCCAACGGCGGGGAGTCGGCGCCCTCGTCGGGGATCTCCGGCAGCTCCACCACGGGGACCCGGATGGCCCGGCCGAGATCGGTGATGATCCCGATGTCGGCGCGCGAGCTGGCCGGCAGCGAGACGGCGACGGCGTCGTGCTGGGTGCGCAGCCCCTCGAACATGCGGGGTACGGTGGCGCCGGTGCTGCGGCCGAGCATGCCGCTGGAGCTGAGCAGCACGTGGCAGGGCACGTCGCCCATCTCCAGGGGGATCACGGCGCTGCGCGCGGCGCCGTCGCTCTCACGCAGGACCGTGCGCCGCGGGGTGGCGTACTCCTTGGCCACGGCGGCGAGTTCCTTGGAGACGAGCTTGCGCAGCTTGGTGTCGGACTCCAGGATGGCGGTCAATTCGGCGATCTCGGATTCGAGCTTGTCGCGCTCGGTCTCCAGCTCCAGCCGGTCGTACTTGGTGAGCCGGCGCAGCGGGGTGTCGAGGATGTAGCGCGACTGGGTGTCCGACAGCTCGAAGGTGGTCATGAGGCGCTGGCGGGCCTGCGCGGTGTCCTCGGAGTCGCGGATGAGCGCGATGACCTCGTCGATGTTGAGCAGGGCGACGAGCAGCCCGGCGACCAGGTGCAGGCGCTCCTGGCGCTTGGCGCGGCGGAACTCGCTGCGGCGCCGCACCACGTCGAGCCGGTGGCCCACGAACACCTGGAGGAGTTCGAGCAGCCCCAGCGTCTTGGGCTGGCCGTCGACCAGCGCGACGTTGTTGATGCCGAAGGACTCCTCCATCGGCGTGAGGCGGTACAGCTCCTCCAGGACGGCCTCGGGGTTGAAGCCGTTCTTCAGCTCGATGACCAGCCGCAGGCCCTGGTTGCGGTCGGTGAGGTCCTTGAGGTCGGAGATCCCCTGGAGCTTCTTGGACTGCACCAGCTCCTTGATGCGGCTGACGACCTTCTCCGGGCCGACGCCGTAGGGCAGCTCGGTGATGATCAGCCCCGTGCGCCGCGGTGAGACGCGCTCGATCGCGACGGTCGCCCGGGTGCGGAAGGTGCCGCGGCCCTTGGTGTAGGCGTCGCGGATGCCGTCGAGGCCCGTGATGCTGCCGCCCGTGGGCAGGTCGGGGCCGGGGACGAACTCCATGAGGTCGTCGAGGGTGGCCTCGGGGTGGGCGATCAGGTGCCGCGCCGCAGCGATGACCTCGCCGAGGTTGTGCGGCGCCATGTTGGTGGCCATGCCGACCGCGATCCCGGACGCCCCGTTGACGAGGAGGTTGGGGAAGGCGGCCGGCAGGACCTCCGGCTCGGTCTCCTGGCCGTCGTAGTTCGGCCGGAAGTCCACGACGTCCTCGTCGATGGACGCGACCAGCAGTTCCGCGGCGCGGCCGAGGCGGGCCTCGGTGTAGCGCATGGCCGCGGGCGCGTCGTCGCCGCCGAGGGAGCCGAAGTTGCCGTGGCCGTCGACCAGGGGCACGCGCATGGCGAAGGACTGGCTCAGCCGCACCATGGCGTCGTAGATGGCGCCGTCGCCGTGCGGGTGCAGCTTGCCCATGACCTCGCCGACGACGCGGGCGCACTTGACGTGGCCGCGGTCGGGGCGCAGGCCCATCTCGTTCATCTGGTAGAGGATGCGCCGCTGGACGGGCTTCATCCCGTCGCGCGCATCGGGCAGCGCCCGCGAGTAGATGACCGAGTAGGCGTATTCGAGGAAGCTCCCGCGCATTTCCTCGGATACGTCGATGTCGATGATCTTCTCGGCGAGGTCCTCGGGAGGTGGAGGAGACGTAGTACGGGCCATGCCGGTAATTCTGACCCGACCGGGTGACCATCGCGAACCGAGCGCGCGGTCCGCGGGGCGCGGGGCGGCCGGAAGCCGCCGCAAGAGAGGGCGTTAAGATCCCGTCAAAATGCGCGAAGAGACCGCTCCAGCAGGCGGATCGCGCCGTTCAGAACGGGAGGGTGCCTACCGTGAGTGATCGTGATCGGGACACGCCCGGCGACCGCAGCGCTTCGGCGTGGCGCGCCGTGCCGGGCCGGTGCTGGCATCCGGTGAGATCAAACACGGTGATATCGGGAATTCTCGATCCGGCGTGCGTGCCCGCTGACCCCGTCTCCCCTGGTAGGGAGAGGGAACTACACAGAGTGAATATCCTGGAGGCCGTTGAGAGGGCGGCAGATGGTACACCCGATCACGGCTTAGTCAAGGTGCTCGGCGCCACGGCGGATAACCTTTGTCGTGTCCCGTCTGCACACCTACGCCCCGTCCCGCCTGTACACCGCCCGGTGGTGACTGAAGCACACTTCCGGTCCGATCGCCGATAACGACGTGTATATGCTGCTGCCTTTCGTCCTCGCGCTGCACGCCGCCGTCGCCGTGCTCCTGCCGTCCCTGGTGCGCATCCTGGGACCGCGGGCGTTCCTCGTGGCCGGTGTCCCTCCTGCGCTGTCCGCCGCCTGGGTCCTCACCCAGGCCCCGTCCATCGTCTCCGGAACCCCGGCCACCGCCTCGTTCGCGTGGGTCCCGTCCCTGGGCATCACCTTCGACTTCCGGGTGGACGCCCTGAGCCTGGCCATGGTGGTGCTGGTCAGCGGCGTCGGGTCGATCATCTTCTGCTACAGCGCCGCGTACTTCCACGCCTCAGAGCGGGGCCTCGGTCGGCTGTCGGCCATCCTCGTCCTGTTCGCCGGGGCGATGCTCGGCGTGGTCACCACCGACAACCTCTTCGCCCTCTACGTGTTCTGGGAGCTGACCTCGGTCACCTCCTTCCTGCTGGTCGGGCACGACGACCGCAAGGAGACCGCGCGGCGGGCCGCCACCCAGGCCCTCGTCACCACGGCCGGGTTCGGCCTGCTGATGCTCATCGGGTTCGTGATCCTCGGCTCCATCGGCGGCACCTACCGGATCTCCGAGCTGGTGGCCGCCCCGCCCGTGGACAGCCCGTGGCTGCCCCTGGCGCTGGTCCTCATCCTGGCGGGCGCGTTCGCGAAGTCCGCCCAGATCCCGCTGCACTACTGGCTGCCCGGCGCCATGGTCGCCCCCACACCGGTGAGCGGCTACCTGCACGCGGCGGCCATGGTCAAGGGCGGCGTCTACCTCGTGGCGCGGTTGGCTCCGGGGTTCGCCGACGTCGACCCCTGGCGCGCGCTGGTCCTCGGGTTCGGCGTGGCCACCATGGTCGTCGGCGGCTGGCGGGCGCTGCGCCAGGACGACCTGAAGCTGCTCCTGGCGCACGGGACCGTGAGCCAGCTCGGCTTCCTCATCGTCCTCGGCGGCGCCGGCATCCCGATCGCCGCCACCGCGATGATCGGTGTCCTGATCGCGCACGGCTTCTTCAAGTCGACCCTGTTCCTCACCGTCGGCGTGATCGACCACCAGACCGGCACGCGCAGCATCGGCCGGCTGACCGGTATCGGCCGCCGGATGCCGGCCTTGGCGGTGGCGGCCACGCTGGCCGCCGCCTCGATGGCCGGCCTGCCGCCGCTGATCGGCTTCGTCGGCAAGGAGGCGGCGCTGGAGGCGTTCGTCCCGGGCCACGCCGGCGACCTGCCCGACGCCGCCGCCCTCGCCGTGCTGTCCGGCCTGGTCATCGGCTCCGTCCTGACCTTCGCCTACAGCGCGCGCTTCGTGTGGGGGGCGTTCGCCGACAAGGCCACCGTCTCCGAGCGCCGGTTCAAGAAGCCCTCGGCGGCGTTCGTCGCCGCACCGGTGCTCCTCGCCTCGGTCAGCGTGCTGCTGGGCCTGGCGCCCGCCGTGGTCGACCCCGTGGCGCAGAGCTACGCCGCCCTGGTGGGCGACGTCGGCGGCTACCACCTGGCCCTGTGGCACGGGTTCACCCCCGCGCTGGGGCTGACGCTGCTGGTCGTCGCGGCCGGGACCGCCATGTTCGCCAAGCGGCGCGCCATGGCGCGGCTCCAGAACGCCATGCCCCGCTGGCCCGACGCCGAACTCGGCTACCACCTGTTCGTCCACGCCGTCTACAGCACCGCCCTGAGCATCACCCGGCGCACGCAGACCGGTTCGCTCCCGGTCTACCTGGGCATCATCCTGGCCACGCTGCTGGCACTGCCCGGTACCCGCCTGGTGGCGGCGCTGATCGGCGGAGACGTCCCGGTGCCGCAGGGGGGCGACCTCCGGGCGTGGGACAGCCCGCTGGAAGTGGTGATCGCCGCGGTCGTCGTGGTGACCGCGATCGCCACGGTGCGCGAGCACCGGCGCTTCGCCGCGCTGATCCTCATCAGCGCGCTGGGGTTCGGGATCGCCGGGCTGTTCGTCCTGCACGGGGCGCCCGACCTCGCCCTGACCCTGGTCCTGGTCGAGACCCTGACCACCATCATCCTGGTCTTCGTGCTGCGGCGGCTGCCGGCGACGTTCAGCGTGCGGCCCAACGGCTGGTCCAAGCGCCTGACCCTGCTGCTGTGCTCGGCCGCGGGCACCTTCATCGCGGTCTCGCTGTGGCTCATGACCGGCGCCCGCACCGCCCCCACGATCTCCACCGGCTTCACCGACCTCGCCGAGCAGACCGGCGGCCACAACCTCGTCAACATCATCCTCGCCGACTTCCGGGCCATGGACACCTTCGGCGAGATCGTCGTGCTGGCGACCTCGGCGGTCGCGGTGGCCTCCCTGGTCCTGCTCAACCGCCGCGACCGGGTCGTGGAGGAGCCGGAGGACGTCGAGGAGCCCGGCGACCGCGACACCGTCAATGAGGAGGGGAGCGCCCGTGAGCACCAGGGACAGCCGTGACGAGGCCGCACCCCCCGAAGACTGGGAGGCACCGCGCGAACGCTGGCTGAGCACCGCGGTCCGGCCGGCCTTCGGCCCCCGCTCGGTGCTGCTGGAGGTCGTGGCCCGGCTGCTGATCCCCGCGATCCTGACCTTCTCGGTCTTCCTGCTGGTCTCGGGGCACGACCGCCCCGGCGGCGGGTTCGCCGGCGGCCTCGTGGCGAGCATGGCCTACGTGCTGCGCTACATCGCCGGGGGGCGCCACGAGCTGGCCGCGGGGCTGCCCATGCGCCCCAACGGCCTGCTCGCCCTGGGGCTGTTCCTGGCCTGCGCCACAGCGGTGTTCCCGCTGCTGCTCGGCGGTCCCATCCTGGAGGTCCACAGCTTCTACGCCGTGCTTCCGGTCTTCGGCGAGGTCAAATTCGCCAGCTATCTCGTCTTCGAATCGGGGGTGTTCCTCATCGTCGTCGGTCTGGTCCTGTCCGTGGTGGCCTCACTGGGTGCCCGCATGGAGGCGGAGGAAGAGGAGGCACGGGCCGAGAAGGCGCGCGAGCGCGTCCGGCGCCCGCGCTTCACCGGAGGGGGCGGCGCATGACCCCGCCCGGCCTCCTCCTCGTCGTCACCGTCGCGGTGCTCTACTCCAGCGGCTTCTACCTGCTGTTGCAGCGGTCGCTGATGCGCGTGGTCTTCGGCATCCTCATCCTGGGGCACGCGGCGAACCTGTCGCTCATGCTGACCGACACCGCCATCACCCTGCCGCCGCTGCTGACCGGCCAGGAAGGACAGATGTCCGACCCTCTGCCGCAGGCCATGGCGCTCACCGCCATCGTCATCACCTTCGGTGTGACGACGTTCCTGCTCGCCCTCGCCTACCGCGTCTGGCTGGGCGATGACAACGATGAAGTCCCCGCCGACCTGGAGGACGCGCGCATCAGCCGCCTGACCGAGCCGGAGGACTCCTCGTGAACGCACTCCTCGCGGGGCCCTTCCTCATCCCGCTCCTGGGGGCGGCGGCGACCCTGCTGATGCGCCGCAGCCCCCGCGCCCAGCAGGTGACCAGCGTCCTGACGCTGGCGGCCGTGGTGGCCGACGCCGCGCTGCTGCTGCGCCGCACCTCCGACGGCTCCGTGGTCACCAGCCAGGCCGGCGGCTGGGAGGCGCCACTCGGCATCACCATCGTGGCCGACCCCCTTGCGGCGCTGCTGCTGCTGGTGTCCTCGGTGGTGCTGCTCGTCGTGCTGCTCTACGCCATCGGGCAGGACATCGGCGGGCTCAGCCGCGCGATGCCCCAGGTCTTCCACCCCATCTACCTGGTGCTCACCGCGGGCGTGTGCCTGAGCTTCCTCGCCGGCGACCTCTTCAACCTCTTCGTCGGCTTCGAGATCATGCTGACCGCCAGCTACGCGCTGATCACGCAGGCGCCCACGCGCGAGCGGGTGCGGGCCAGCATGATCTACACGGTCGTCAGCCTGACCTCGTCGATCCTCTTCCTCACCGGGATCGCCCTGGTCTACGCCCTGACCGGCACGGTCAACCTCGCCGACATCGCCGGCAAGCTCGACGCCGCGCCCCCGGCACTGCGCATGGTCCTGGCGCTGATGTTCCTGGTGGTCTTCGGGATCAAGGCCGCCATCGTGCCGATGCACTTCTGGCTGCCCGACAGCTACCCGGTGGCCATCACCCGGATCTCGGCGATCTTCGCGGCGCTGCTGACCAAGGTCGCGGTCTACGCGATCATCCGCACGCAGACGCTGCTGTTCGGCGGCGACGACATCTCCTCGGTCCTGCTGTGGATCGCCATCGCGACCATGATCGTCGGCATCCTCGGCGCACTGGTCCAGGACGACATCAACCGGGTGATGTCCTTCGCCCTGGTCAGCCACATCGGGTTCATGATCTTCGGGCTCGGGCTGAACTCGGTCGCGGGCATCGCCGGGGTGGTGATCTACCTGGTGCACCACATCGTCGTCCAGGCCACGCTGTTCCTGGTCAACGGCCTGATCCGGCAGTACGTCGGGCACACCTCGCTGCGCGCCGTGCGCGGCCTGACCACGGTGTCGCCCGCTCTGGCGCTGTTCTTCTTCCTGCCCGCGATGAGCCTGGCGGGGCTGCCGCCGATGTCCGGCTTCATCGCCAAGGTCGCGCTGTTCGAGGCCGGCGTGGAGGCCGGCGGCGGCCTGGTGTGGGCCGGTATCGCCGCGGGCGTCGCCACCAGCCTGCTCACCATGATGGCCATCTTCCGCATCTGGGTCCGCGGGTTCTGGGGCACCCCGATGCCGGACATGGTCGAGGCCCGGGAGCAGCTGCAACGCGGCGCCAACCGCGGGGGCCTGCGGATGATGACGGCCATGACCGGGGTCATGGTCGGGGTCGGGCTGTTCGTGGCCCTCGCAGCGGGCCCGCTGGCCGAGGTCGCGTTCACCGCGGCCCACGACCTGCTCGAAGGCGGCGCCTATGTCGAGGCCGTGCTCGGCGGGGGAGGGACGTCATGACAACGGCGCTAGCCGCGGTGCGGCCGGAGGGAGGGCGACATGAGTGAGGCGACGGGCACCGTCCCGCTTCCCCAGACCCGTTCGACGCTCAGGCGCCTGGCCGGCCGGCTGCCCACCGTCATCTGGCTCACCCTCATGTGGGTCATCCTGTGGGGCGACCCCAGCCCGGGAACGGTGATCGCCGGCGCCGCCGTGGGCTCGATGTGCTACGCGGTCGCCAAGCTGCCGCACATCCCGGTGCGGCTGGGCTTCCACCCCGTCTACGCGCTGAAGCTGGCCGGGTTCTTCCTCACCGAGCTGTTCGTGTCGAGCACGCGCGTCGCGGTGCACGTGCTCTGGCGTCCGCGCCGGATGCGCGGCGCGATCGTCGCGGTCCCGCTGCGCACCGACTCCGACTTCCTGGTCGCCGCGGTCAGCGCGGGGCTGTCACTGATCACCGGCAGCCTGGTCATCGAGCTCAACCGCGATCAGGGGATGGTCTACGTCCACGGCACCCCCATCGACTCCGAGGCCGCGGTGGACCGGCTCCGGCGCCAGGTGCGCCGCACGGAGGAGCTGATCGTGCGCGCGTTCGGGACGCCCGCCGACATCGCCGAGTTCGAGCGCGACGCCGCCGAGCAGGAGTCGGCGGCGGACGGCGACACCCGTGAGGAGGACCGATGACCATCCTGGACCACGCCTACACCGCGGCATTCGTGATGCTGGGGCTGGCCGTCCTGTTCACGCTCTACCGGCTGGTGCGGGGGCCGTCGGTGCTCGACCGCATCGTCTGCCTCAACGCCCTGTCGGTGCTGCTGGTCAGCTTCATCGCGGTGGAGGTCGCCCTGCGCGGCGACACCGCCTACATCGGGCTCATGGTGGCGATCGCCCTCCTGGGCTTCGTCGGCACGATCACCGCCACCCGCTTCGCCGAGAGGAGGGCCCATGACCGCGACTGACTGGATCACCGCCGTCATGCTGCCCCTGGGCGCCCTGTTCACGCTCATCGGCACCATCGGGCTGGTGCGGTTCCCGACCCTGCTGGGCCGGATGCACGCCGCCACCAAGCCCGACACCGTGGGGCTGTTCCTGATCCTCACCGCCGCCGCGTTCCAGCTGCCGGATGTGCGCTCGGCGGTGCCCCTGGCCCTGGCCGCGCTGTTCCAGGCGGTCACGGTCCCGGTGCTCGCCCAGACCCTCGGCCGCGTCGCCCACAGCCGCGGCATGGTCGACTCCGAGCGCCTGGTCACCGACGAACTGGAGGAGGCCGTCCGCACCACCCGCCGCCCCTCCCCCTGAGCGCGGAGCACAGAGCGTGCCTGCGGGGCCGGTGGTGGCTGGACTGAGGAGGCGGGTGCGACCGAGGTACGAGGGAGCGCCCGGCGACGAGGGAAGCCTCCGCCTTGAGGGCGCTCCGCGGGCTGAGCGGGGAACGCCGGGCGGGAGGCACTGTGGATGACGGGCCGGGGGCGGGCGGGGTTTCTGGTAGCAAGGAGGCATGGCTACCTCCGTGCCCCCCGACTCCGCGCTCTCGACCTCCGCTGAACTGCGTGAGGACGCGGAACGCCATCTGCGTGCGCTCGCCGACGAATCCGCCCGGCTGCGCGACGACCAGTGGACCGCCATCCACGCCCTCGTCGCCGAGCACCGGCGGGCGCTGGTGGTACAGCGCACCGGGTGGGGCAAGTCGGCCGTCTACTTCGTCGCCACCGCGCTGCGCCGGGCGCAGGGGGCCGGCCCGACCGTCATCATCTCGCCGCTGCTCGCGCTCATGCGCAACCAGATCGCCGCGGCCGAGCGCGCGGGCATCCGCGCCCGCACCATCAACAGCGCCAACCTCACCGACTGGGAACGCACCTACGCCGACATCGCGGGCGGCGCGGTCGACGTCCTCCTGGTCAGCCCCGAACGCCTGAACAACCCCGACTTCCGCGACCGCGTACTGCCCGAACTCGCCGCCGGCGCCGGGCTGGTGGTCATCGACGAAGCGCACTGCGTCTCCGACTGGGGCCACGACTTCCGCCCCGACTACCGCCGCATCCGCACCCTGCTCCAAGAGCTGCCCGCGGCCGTGCCCGTGCTGGCCACCACCGCCACCGCCAACGAGCGCGTCACCCGCGACGTCGCCGAGCAGCTGGAGATCGGCGATGATTCCTCGACCCTCGTCCTGCGCGGTCCGCTCGACCGCGAGAGCCTGCACCTGGGCGTCGTCGACCTGCCCGACAGCGCCGCCCGCTGGAGCTGGCTGGCGCAGAACCTCGCCTCCCTGCCCGGTTCGGGCATCATCTACACCCTCACCGTGGCCGCCGCCACCGAGACCGCGGCGTTCCTGGAGTCGCGCGGCTTCAGCGTCGCCTCCTACAGCGGCCAGACCGACCCCGAGGACCGCCAGCGGGCCGAGGACGACCTCCTGCACAACCGCGTCAAGGCGCTCGTCGCCACCAGCGCGCTCGGCATGGGCTTCGACAAGCCCGACCTCGGGTTCGTGCTGCACTTGGGCGCCCCGCAGTCGCCCATCTCCTACTACCAGCAGGTGGGCCGCGCCGGCCGCGGCGTCGACCGCGCCGAGGTCGTGCTGCTGCCCGGGCGCGAGGACCGCGAGATCTGGGCGTACTTCGCGCGGCTGGCCTTCCCGCCCGAGGACACCGTCCGCCGGACGCTCGATGTCCTGTCGGCGGCGGGCGAGCCCGTGTCGCTGCCCCGCCTGGAGACCCGGGTCGACCTCGGGCGCAGCCGCCTGGAGCAGATGCTCAAGGTGCTCGACGTCGACGGCGCGGTGCGCCGGGTGCGCGGCGGCTGGACCGCCACCGGCGTGCCGTGGCACTACGACGCCGAACGCTACGCCGCGGTGGCGGCCGCGCGCGAGCGCGAGCAGCGCGCCATGCTCGACTACATCGCCACCGACCGCTGCCGCATGGAGTTCCTCCGCAGCCAGCTCGACGACCCCGGCGCCGCGCCGTGCGGGCGCTGCGACCGCTGCACCGGCCGCACCTGGTCCACCGACATCGACCCCGCCCACCGCGACGCCGCCGCACAGCACCTCGACCGGCCCGGCACGGCGATATCCCCGCGCAAGCAGTGGCCCACGGGAATGGCCGACCTCGGGATCACCGCCTCCGGCAACATCCGGCCCGCGTCGCGCGCCGAGGAGGGCCGGGCACTGGCCCGCCTCACCGATGTCGGGTGGGGCACCCCGCTGCGGGCGCTCTTGGCCGACGACGCCCCCGACTCACCCGTGAGCGACCGCGTCTTCCAGGGCGTCGTCGAGGTCCTGGCGGCGTGGCCGTGGGAGCGGCGGCCCGTCGGGGTGGTGGCCATGCCCTCGCGGACCCGGCCCGTCATGATCGCCGACCTCGCCGAACGGCTCGCCCGGGTCGGCCGGCTGGCGCCCGTGGGCGCCCTGTCCTACACCCGGCCCGAGGGGCCCGGTGTACGGCGCCACAACAGCGCTCAGCGGCTCGAATCGGTCTGGCGGGCATTGGACCTGGATGAGCCCGTCGCGTCGCGCCTGCGGGAGCTCGACGGCCCGGTGCTGCTCGTCGACGACCACACCGACACCGGGTGGACCCTCGCGGTGGCCGCCCGCCTGCTGCGCGAGGCCGGCGCATCGGGGGTGCTGCCCCTGGTGCTGGCGAGCCGGGGGTGAGGGTCGTTCCCGCGCGGATCGCGGGGCGCCTGTGGGGGCCGTGGGACGACGGCCCCCACACAGCGGCACGCGTCCTCGTTCCCGGTCGCGCGCTCGTCGACCGGCCTGGGCACAGCCGCTCCAGCCCGCTCGCGTCCGCCGACCGGTCGGCGGGGCCGAACCGCCCCGCCGCACAGCACTCCGGCGTTCCCGGGTCGTGCCCGTCCCTCGGTCCACCTGCTCGGCGCCGTGCCTTCACAGACTCACTCGGCCGACCTCACACACGGTCGCGGGGGAGCGTGCACGGAGCGGGCCCGGCCGCGGCGGAGGCCACCGCGGCCCGTGGAAGGTGGCGAGGGGTCAGGCGTCGCCGAGGTCGGGGCGGGCGCCGGGCTGGTGGAGGGCGCGTGCGGCCAAGTGCTGCGCCGCCGCCAGGGCGTCCTTGGGGTGCTTGCCGGTCAGCCACGACGGCAGGAACCCGGCCATGAACGCGTCGCCCGCGCCGATCGAACCCGGAGAGGGCTCCACGGGCTCGGCCGGCACCACCACGATGTCGTCGCGCGTCTTGGACGCCCACAGGGCGCCGGCGTCGCCGAGCTTGATCACGACGTTGGGGTACCAGGCGGTGAGCACCTTGGCCGCGGCCTCGGCCTCCTCGCGCCCGGTCAGCACGGTGGCCTGGTCGACGTTGGCGAACAGCAGGCGGGCGCCGTTGGTCCAGTCGAGGAAGTTCTCGGCGCCGGCGCGTTCGAGCGGGGCGTGCGATCCGCCGTCGACCGAGATCGACATGCCGGTCTCGCGGGCCATGCGCAGTGCCACGCGCGCCGCCCGGCGGGAGTGCTCGTTGATCAGGGTGTAGCCCGACACGTGCAGGTGGCCATCGGGGCCGAACACGTCGCGCGGCAGGTCCTCGGGCTGGAGGCGGGCGTTGGCGCCGGGGTCGCTGAGCATGGTGCGGTCGCCGCGGTGGGTGATCATCACCACGCAGGTGCCGGTGGGGCGCTCGGGGTCCATGACCACGCGGGAGTCCATGCCGTAGCCCATGAGCTCCATCTCACGGGTCCGGCCGGTGATGTCGGAGCCGCGGCGGCCGACGAACGTGGTGTCGGTGCCCTCCATGGCCAGCCACGCGGCGACGTTGGCGCCGCTGCCGCCGCCGTAGGTGATGACCGAGGCGGGGGTATCGCTCCCGCGCGCGAGCGGGTAGTACGCCCGTGCCACGGCGTCGGTCATGAGATCGCCGATCACGACCACTCGTGCCATTACCTCATCCACCACCTTGCCGCACCGGGAACCGGGGGCCCCGCCTGCGATTTCACCCTGAAGCCTCCGTCGTCAAGAGACGTTAACAGGTCCAGGGGAGACGGCGGGTAACGAAGTGGCACAGCCCGCTCGCCCTGGGCGGCAGGGCCTGCGCGGTTGCGCCGTCCACGGGTACGCGCTCACGGGGAGTGGGCTACGCCACCATCGGGCCGATCTCGTTTACTCTCAAAACCGTGCAGTCATACCCGAACCACTGGGAAGCCGACGTCGTTCTGACCGACGGCGGAACCGCTCACCTGCGGCCCATCTCCCCGGAAGACGCCGATCTGCTGCGGGATTTCCATTCCCGGCTGTCGCCCGAGACGATCTACTACCGGTTCTTCGCGCCCTACCCCAAGCTGTCGGCGCGCGACGTCAAGAGGTTCACCACGGTCGACTACGAGGACCGGGTGGCGCTGGTGGCGACCATCTCGGGGGTCATGGTCGCCGTCGTGCGCTACGACAAGGTCACCCCGGAGGAGGCGGAGGTCGCCTTCGTGGTCGAGGACGCCCACCAGGGCCGCGGACTGGCGTCGGTGCTGCTGGAGCACATCGGGGCGGCCGCGCGCGAGCGCGGGGTGCGCAAGTTCAGCGCCGACGTCCTGCCGGAGAACCGCCGGATGATCAACGTGTTCCGCGAGGCCGGGTACACCGCCCAGCAGACCTTCGACGAGGGCGTCATCCGCCTCACGCTGGACCTCGCCCCCACCGACAGCGCCCAAGAGGTCATGCGCGCCCGGGAACAGCGCGCCGAATCGCGCTCCATCGCCCGGTTGCTGTTCCCCGGGTCCGTGGCGGTCATCGGCGCCAGCCGCACGGCGCACACGATCGGCCAGACCGCGCTGCGCAACCTGCTGGCCGGCGACTTCCAGGGCCCGGTCTACCCGGTGCACCCCGAGGCCGCCGCGGTCGCGGGGGTGCGCGCCTACCCCAGCGTGCTCGACATCCCCGACGAGGTCGACCTCGCGGTGGTCGCGGTGCGCGCCGACATGGTGCCCGATGTGGTCGAGGAGTGCGCGCAGAAGGGCGTGCACGGCCTGGTGGTCGTCAGCTCCGGGTTCGGCGAATCGGGGCCCGAGGGCCGCGAGCGCCAGGACGCGCTGGTCAACATGGCCCGTGCGGCAGGTATGCGGGTCGTCGGCCCCAACTGCCTCGGGATCGCCAACACCGACCCCTCGGTGTCCCTGAACGCCACCCTGTCGCCGTACGTGCCACCGCGCGGGCCGATCGGGTTCTTCTCCCAGTCGGGCGCGCTGGGCCGGGCGATCCTGCAGCGGGTCGCCGAACGCGGCATGGGGCTGTCCACGTTCGTCTCCGCCGGCAACCGCGCCGACGTCTCGGGCAACGACCTCGTGCAGTACTGGCAGGAGGACCCGGCCACCGAGGTGGTGCTCCAGTACCTCGAATCGCTCGGCAACCCGCGCAAGTTCACCCGGCTGGCCCGGCGCCTGGCCCAGCAGAAGCCGGTCGTCGCGGTGCGCAGCGGCGGCTCTACCCAGGGCGTGCCCACCGGGCACGCCGCGGGTGCCCTCGCTCTGCCCGACTACGCCGTGACCTCCCTGTTCCAGCAGGCCGGCGTCGTGCGTGTGGACGACATCACCCAGCTCTTCGACGTCGCCCAGCTCTTCGCCTACCAGCCCCTGCCCAATGGGCCGCGGGTGGGCATCCTGGGCAACTCCGATTCCCTGGGGCTGCTGGTCAAGGACGCCTGCGTGCGTTCCGGGCTCAAGCCGCACGACCCCGTCGACCTGGGCCCCAAGGCCGCCGCGGCCGACTTCGACGCCGCGCTGACCGCCGCGCTCGCCGACGACTCCGTGCACTCGGTGGTCGTGGTGTTCATCCCCGCCCTGACCCCGATCTCAGGCGACGTCGCCGAGGTCATGCGGGCCAAGGCGGCAACCGCCGACAAGCCCATCATCACCACCTACCTGGGCTATCAGGGGTTGCCAGAGGAGCTGCGGCGGACCGGGCCCAACGGCGAGACCGCCCGCGGCTCGGTGCCGTCCTACCCCGCCCCCGAGGACGCCGTGCGGGCGCTCGCGCACGCCACCCGCTATGCGATGTGGCGCCGCCGCGACCCCGGCCGCCACCCGGAGCTGCCCGACATCGATGGCGCGCGGGCCCGCGAGATCATCGACCGCACCCTGGAGAAGGGCGATGACGCCGCCGAGCCCTCCCACGGCGTCTGGTTCACCAGCGAGCCGGTGCACAACGAGGAGACCGCGGTCTCCACCGACACCGCCCACGACCTGCTGCGCTGCTACGGGATCGACGTATGGCGCGACATCCCGGTGTCGTCGCCCGAAGCGGCGGTCGCCGCCGCCGAGGAGCTGGGCTACCCGGTCGTCGTCAAGGCCAACGCCCCCGACCTGCGGCTGCGCTCCGGCGGCAGCGGGATCCGGGCCGACCTGCGCTCGCCCGCCGACGTACGCAGCGGGTTCACCGCGCTCTACGACCGGCTGGGCGACGACGCGATGCTCGTCGTGCAGCGCATGGTGGTGCCCGGGGTGCCCACGGTGGTCAGGGCCGGTGAGAACCCGTCGTTCGGGTCGGTCGTGGGGTTCGGGCTGGGCGATGTGACCGCCGAACTGCTCGACGACCGCGCGTTCCGGCTCGCCCCGCTGACCGACACCGACGCCTCGGACCTGGTGCACGCCGTGCGCGCGGCCCCTCTGCTGTTCGGCCTGCCCGCCGGTGCGACCTCGCTGGCCGAGCAGCCCGATGTGGAGGCGCTGGAGGTGCTGCTCATCCGCGTCTCGCGGCTCGTCGACTCCTTCCCGGAGGTCGCCCACGTCGACCTGGACCCGGTCATCGTCAACGCGGAGGGCGCGTATGTCCTGGGGGCGCGCCTGTGGCTGCGCCGGGCGTCCGACGTCCGCCCCGACTCCGGCCCGCGGCGCCTGCGCGGCGTGACCTTCTGAAGGACACCCCGCGGGCGCGCGCGGGCGGGCGGTCTTGCGGACGGCTTCAGGCGGGCTCGGGTTCGGGCTCGCGCTCGGGCGGGAAGGGCCCCGGTCTGCGCTCGGGCTCGGGTTCGGGCATCGGGGGCTCGGGCGGGACCGGCATCGGATCGGGGGGCAGCGGTCCCGGGGTGGGCGTCGGCGGAACGGGAGCTGGTGGAACGGTGGCTTCGATCATGCCCGGGGCCCTACCCGTACGCGCCTGCGTTATCCATGGGGTCACGCTCGCCTCCTTGCTCTGCTGCAAGGGCGCTGCGGGGGCCTTGGGCCGTTGGCGGCGTCGGCTGCGTTTGTTCGTCGGCTCGCCGTGACGGTGTCCGTGGGTCACGCTCGCCTTCTCGCTCTGCTTCGACGGCGCTGCGGGTGGGGCCTTGGGCCGTTGGCGGCGCCGCCTCCGCTCGCTCGTCGGCTCGCCGTGACGGTGTCCGTGGGTCACGCTCGCCTTCTCGCTCTGCTTCGACGGCGCTGCGGGTGGGGCCTTGGGCCGTTGGCGGCGCCGCCTCCGCTCGCTCGTCGGCTCGCCGTGACGGTGTCCGTGGGTCACGCTCGCCTTCTCGCTCTGCTTCGACGGCGCTGCGGGTGGGGCCTTCGGCCGTTGGCAGCGCCGCCTCCGCTCGCTCGTCGGCTCGCCGTGACGATTCCCTGCGCCCGCTACGACCGCCCCCGCAGGTGCGATCTGTCGCCGGAAGGGGGCAGGATGGAGGTATGAGGAAAACCCGTGCCGTGTCCACCGACTGGCGCTCGGAGATCGAGCGCAGTGGTTACTACCCCGGTCTCGTGATCGACGCCGTCGCCACCGCCCTCGGCGGTGAGACCGCCGACGCCTTCGTCGTCCACCACGAGGCCACCTTCGACCCGGCGATGGAGATGCGCCGGCACATCACCGTGCTGCTGCTGACCCCCACCCGGCTGATCGTCTGCCACACCGACGAGCACGCGCCCGCCGAGGACGGTGGCCGGCCGCACGCCTCCACCACGACCGACGCCATCCAGATCGGCAACATCCAGTCGGTGGCGCTGACCCGGGTGGTCTCCGACCCCGCCAACTACGTCGCGGGGACCATGCCCAGCGAGGTCGTGCTGAGCATCAGCCTCAACGTCAACTGGGGCGCCATCGCCCACATCGACCTGGAGCCGGCGTCCTGCGCCGACGAGTCCTGCGACCTCGACCACGGCTACACGGGCGCCATCACCGCCGAGCCGCTCACCCTGCGCGTCAGCCAGACCGCCGACGGCCCCGAGCCGGTGGCCACCATGGTGAACTTCGCCAACGTCCTGTCCGAGGCCACCACCCGTTGAGCGCCGAGGGAGCGGACAGCGAGATGCCACCCATGAGGCCCGCGCCGGAGCCCTGCGGCTGCCGGTCCCCGCGCCCCCGGCCGCCCCGGCCGGCGGCCTGTCCCGGCGAACGGCCCGGAACGGCGGTGCGCCCATGACCATCGCGTCCGCCGGCCTCGCGGCCCCGCTCTACGGCGGCCGCTCCCTGGCCGACGTGCTCCCCTCCGTGCTCGCCTCGCTCGGAGTGGCGGACGAGCGTGCCCCGCTGGCCCTGCCACCCGTGCGCCGCGCCTGTGTCCTGCTGATCGACGGCCTGGGTTGGGCGCAGCTCACCGCCCACCGCGCCCTCGCCCCGTTCCTGTCCTCCCTGGCCGATGGCGCCGCCCCGATCACCGTGGGGTTCCCCACGACCACCGCCACCAGCCTGACGAGCGTCGGCACCGGTCTGCCGCCGGGCGGCCACGGGATCTTCGGCTACCAGGTCGCGATCCCGGGCGGCGACCACATCCTCAACCAGCTGCGCTGGTATTCCGACATCGACCCCGAGGAGTGGCAGCCGCACGCCACCGTCTACGAGCGCGCCGAGCGCGCCGGGGTGGCCACCGCCTACATCGCCTCGGGAGCCTTCGACGGCAGCGGGCTGAGCCGGGCCTCGGCGCGCGGCAGCCGCTACGTGCCAGCCGAGGGCGTCGACGAGGTCGCGGCGGCCGTCGCCGGCCGGCTCGCCGCCCACGACCGCGCTCTGCTGTTCGCCTACCACCCCGGCCTCGACTCCTGCGGCCACCAGTCGGGCATCGACTCCGACGACTGGCGGGCCGAGCTGGCCCGGGTGGACCGGCTCGCCGAGCGGATCGCCGGGGCGCTGCCGCCCGGATCCGCCCTCTACGTGACCGGCGACCACGGAATGGTCGACGTCCCTCCCGGCACCCGCATCGACGTCGGTTCCGAGCCCGCCCTGACCGAGGGCGTGCGCGTCCTCGCCGGCGAGGCCAGGGCCCGTCACGTCTACGCCCGCGCCGGCGCCGCTCCGGACGTGCTGGCCGCCTGGTCGGAGCGGCTGGGCACCGCCGCCGAGGTGCTCAGCCGCGACGCCGCCGTCGACGCCGGGCTGTTCGGACCGGTCGACGACCACCTGCGCGCCCGGATCGGCGACGTCCTGGCGCTGGCCCGCGACGCCACCGCCCTCGTCGCGCCCTGCACCGACCCCGCTGAGAGCACGATGGTCGGGATGCACGGCTCCCTGACCGCCGCCGAGCTGTACGTGCCGCTGCTGCGGGCGACCACCGGAGCGTGAACGCGCGTTCCGGATGCGGGGGCGCGGGATAGGCTGGGTGTGTGGACATCGGTGAGCAGGTATCCGACTTCGAACTCCCCGACCAGGACGGTGCCCCCCGCCGCCTCGGCGAGCTCCTCTCCGCAGGCCCCGTGGTGCTGTTCTTCTACCCGGCGGCGATGACCTCCGGCTGTACCGCGGAGAGCTGCCACTTCCGCGACCTCGCCGCGGAGTTCGCCGAACTCGGCGCCCAGCGCGTCGGCATCAGCGGCGACTCCGTCGAGCGCCAGGCGGCCTTCGCCGACGAGAACGGCTTCGACTACCCGCTGCTGTCCGACCCCGACGGCCGCGTCGCCCGGGAGTTCGGTGTGCGGCGCGGCGGGCTGCTGTCGGCCATGGCCCCCACCCGCCGCCGGACCTTCGTGATCGGCACCGACCGGCGGGTGCTCCACATGGTCAAGAGCGAGGTCCGCATGGAGGCGCACGCCGACGGCGCCCTGGAGTTCCTGCGCGGGCAACGCGCCTGAACACCGGCCGGAGCTTCCGCCTCGGAGTCCGCTGCGGCAGGATCGGTGCCGAGTGCGACACCGACCACGGAAGGGGCGGCCGACGATGGCGGACACCACAGGGACAGGGGCGCTGGTGCGCCGGGAGACCGAACGGGGCATCGCGACCCTGACCCTGGACTCCCCGGCCAACCGCAACGCGCTCTCGGCGCGGCTGCGCACCGACCTGGCCGGCGCGCTGTCCGCGGCGATGGACGACGACACCGTCCGCGCGGTGCTGCTCACCGGGGCCGGACCGGCGTTCTGCGCCGGGGCCGACCTCAAGGAGCTGGCGGCGGAGCGAGAGGGGCGCCACCCCGACCTCTCGGCCCCCGGCATGGCCGAGCTGTTCGGCGCGATCATGGACGCGCCGAAGCCGGTCGTCGTCAAGGTCAACGGGGGCGTACGGGCGGGCGGGATCGGCCTGGTCGCGGCGGCCGACATCGCCATCGCCCCCGACACCACGACGTTCGCCTTCACCGAGGTGCGGATCGGGGTCGTCCCGGCGATCATCTCGGTGCCCGTCGGCGCCCGGATGCACGACCGGCAGCTCACCCGCTACTTCCTCACCGGCGAGACCTTCGACGCCACCGCCGCGGCCGCCTCCGGGCTGATCACCTCGGCGGAGCCGGCCGACCGGATCGACGCCGTCGTCGAGGGGGTCCTCGACGGGCTCCGGGCCGCGGCGCCCGCGGCGCTGGTGCGCACCAAGTCCGTGGTCGGCGCGGCCTCGTCGATGCCGGCGTCGGGCCGCGCGGCCGCCCTGGAGCGGATGGCGGAGCTGTCGCGCGACTTCTTCGCCGGCGCGGACGCGGCCGAAGGGCGCGCGGCGTTCTTCGAGAAGCGCTCCCCCGCGTGGGTGCTGTAATGGGGGGCGTGACCTACACCGGAGACACGCGGGTCGGCGGCCCCGCGGACACACGCGAACTGGCCGGGCTCACCATCAGCAAGCTGGCGGTGGGCCCGATGGACAACAACGCCTACCTGCTGCGCTGCCGGCGCAGCGGCGAGGCCGTGCTCATCGACGCGGCCAACGAGGCGGACCGCATCTTCGACCTCATCGGCGACAACGGGCTCGCGCGCGTCGTGACCACGCACCGCCACGGTGACCACTGGCAGGCGCTGGCCGAGGTGGTGGGTGCCACGGGCGCGAGCACCGTGGCGCACCCCGACGACGGCGGGGAACTCCCGGTGTCGGTCGACGAGCCGGTGGAGCACGGCGCGCGCATCCCGGTGGGGGAGTCCGAGCTGCGCGTCATCCACCTGCGCGGGCACACGCCGGGGTCGATCGCCCTGCGCTATGACGAGCCCGGCGGGCGCACGCACCTGTTCACCGGCGACAGCCTCTTCCCGGGCGGGGTCGGCCGCACGACCTCGCCTGAGGACTTCGGCTCGCTCCTGGGCGACGTCGAGGAGCGGGTCTTCGCGGAACTCGGTGACGACACGTGGGTGTACCCGGGCCACGGCAAGGACACCACCCTGGGGGCGGAGCGGCCGCACCTGGGCGAATGGCGCGAACGCGGCTGGTGACACCGGTCGGCCGGTGCCCACCGCTGTCGGCCGGCGGTCGCGGCACCGGGTCCCCGAACGGCGGGGTCCCCATACGGCGGGGGCGCCGAGCGGTCCCGGCCGGGACGGCCGCCTGGACCGCAGGCAGGGTCGGGGCGGGGGCGTCCGCCCGCGACGGCGGCCGATCGGGATGGCCGGAGCCGGATACCGGCCGATCCGATGGCGGGGGCCGGCCCCCGCCATCGCGCATCAGGCCGGGGCGCTGCCGCGCCCCGGCCTCGGACGTCTCCGTCAGGGCAGGCCGGGCTCCTCCTCCTGGTGCATGGCCTGCTCCTCGGCGCTGTGGCCCAACGGGTCCTCAGGGAAGTCCTCGGGGTAGGTGATGGCCTCGTTCTCCGGCCCCCGGTCGATGTCGGAGTCCTGCACATCGGGGAGTTCGCGGGCCAGTGCCTCGTCGAGCGGCTCCCCCGACTCCCGCTCGGTGCCGGTGGTCCCGTACTCGCTCATGGCGATGGGATGGTCGGCGGGCAGCACCTCGTCCTCGGTGGTGTCCTCCTGCGCGGGCAGACCGTCGTCCTCCCAGTCGAAGGCGTCGGCGTTGATGGGATCCGCGGGATGGTCGGGTGTCTCACTCATGCCGCGCCTGCTAACCGCGCCCGCGCACTCTATTCACCGCGCCCCGCCGTACCGCGGCGGGACCACGGAGGACACTCAGGCCGGCGGGACCCCGGCGCCCAGCAGCGGGAGGCACCGTTCCACGCCCCGCACCTCGATCCCGTCGACCAGGCTGCTCCGCCAGTCGGCCCGGTCCAGCCGCAGTCGCAGATCGTCGACTCCGCGTCCGCGCACCTTCAGCCGGGTCATGCCGTTGTCGCGGTAGCCGAGTTTGCGGGACACCCCCAGCGAACGCGTATTGCCCGCGAGGACCGAGCTGACCGCGACTTCGGCGCCCAATGCGGCGAACGCCAGGTGGAGCACCGCGGCGCGCATCTCCGTTCCGATCCCCTGGCCCTGGTAGCGCAGGCCCAGCCAAGAACCCGTGCCGACCTGCCGGGTCGCCGCGAAGTCGCGGGCGCCGATGTCCTGGAACCCGGCGGCGCCGGACTCGGTGAACACGGCGAGCGGCAGTGTCCAGTCATCGGGGGTGATCGCCCCCAACGTGCGCCAGTGGTGCTGGCACACGCCCCGCGCCCGCTCCTCGGGCGGGGCATCGGTCCAGGCAACGAGGAAGGGCATTTCGCGGGGGTCGTGCACGCCCTCGATCGCGAGGTCGCCGAGAGCGTCGAGTTCGTCCGGGGTGGGCAGCCGCAGCTCCAGCCGCGGCGTGCGGATCACAAGGTCGTAGAGGGGCCAGTGCCTCATGCATCCGGATTATCCGCCGTTCCCCCGCACGGAGCGAGCGGTTTTCGGCCGGCCGGCCCGGGCGTCGAGCGGGCTGCACACCACCCGGTCAGAGCCATGAGAGCGGCGCGGGCGCGCCGCTGGGAGGCGCGGGAAGGGGTCAGTATCCGTGGTACGGCTTGGGGCCCGCGACATTGCCAGGCGGTCCCGGGCCAGGCGACGGCGCGGGTGGCTTGCTCGGGCAGCCGGGTGGGGCAGGGTGTTCGCGCGTTCCTGCTCGTCTCCTGGGCACGCGCCAAACAGCGCGCCGGTCGACCGGTATCGGTCGCGCGGCGCGCGGTCCGAACGGCCGTGGGCGCCGGTGCTCCGGAGCGCGCGGGCGGGGACGACGGGCCCGCCCCGTCGCCGGGAGGGTTCCATGACCGGACGGGGCGGCAGGGCACCGCGGACCGGCGGAGCATCCGCGGGTCGGCGGGACACGCGGTGAACACGGGTCAGCCTGCCCCGAAGCAGACGAATCCGGCATCGCCGAGATGGTCGGCGACCGCTTGCGCGGGCTGGTCTCCCGAGGCGACGGCGGTGTGGAAGGCGGCCATCGCGGGGCCGGTGTCGCGGTCGCGGATCGGCAGGACGCCGGCCACGACGGTCGTGCCTCCGAGCGCCAGCAGGGTGGAGCCGAGTCCGAGGGGGATGCCCGAGGCGGCAGGGGCGGATCCGCCGACCCAGCAGGAGGACAGCACGGTGAGCTCGGGCAGCCGGGGCAGCCGTTCCAGGTCGTAGGCGAGCAGGGGGCCGTCGGCCAGCTCCACCCCCGACAGCATCGGGGCGTCGGGACGGGTCGAACCGTGCGCCGCGATGTGCGCGAGATCGGCGCCGCCCAACGCGTCGAGGACGGTGGAGACCCGGGCGTCGTCGCCGGTGAGGACGGTCGCGTCCGGCCAGAGGCCGCCCAGCGCCCGGACCTCGGCCGGCGCGCCGTCCAGGCCGCCGCCCGCGGTCAGCAGGGTGCGTTGGGGCACCGCCGCCGCGGCACGCTCGGCCCGCCGATGCTCGCGGGCGAGCCAGACCCGCGCCGAGGGCACGACACTCACGGCCCGGCCGCGCAGCGACGGCAACAGGCCCCAGGGGAGCCCCTGGGTGAAGGAGGAGGGGGCCACCACCAGGGGACGGTCACGACCCACCGCCGCCCGCACAGGGTCCAGCAGGAGCCGGTCGACCCGCGCCGCGGCGCCCGCCGTGGCGCGGCCGGCCGTGGGACCGGGGGCGAGGATGTCCGTGCGCGCCGCGTACAGCAGCTTGGCCACCGCGTCCTCGGCCGGAGCCGCGGCGGGCAGGGGGTGGACGCGTGCCCGGCCGTCGACAACGGTGACGGCCACGTGCGTGCCGGGGACGTCGACATGGCAGAGGAAGACGCGGGATCCCAGCCGCTCGGCGAGCGCGGGCACGACCGGGGCCGGTGCCTCCGCCGGTGCGGCGTGCCCGGTGCACCCGGCGTGCCATTGGGCAGGCGCCAGGAGTGAGCCGACCCGGGCGAGGTCGTCGCGGTCGGAGTCGTCACCGCCGCGTGCGCGGGCGTGCGCGGCGCGGTAGCGGTCGAGCAGCCGCGCCCATCCGGGATCGCGGCAGGGGCCGGGAACGGGGGCGAGGGCGCGCCCGTGCTCCACCCATTCCAGGGCGGTCGCGGCGTCGCCGTCGCGCAGGGCGATCCCAGCTCCGGCCGCGGCGACCTCGCGCTGGTGCGCCCGGGCATGGGCGAGGAGTTCGAGGTGGCGCAGGCCCGCTTCCGGCGGGGCGTCGGGGGAGGGGGCCAGCAGAGCGTCGCGGGCCCGCCGGTGGTCGCCCTCGGCAAGGGCCCGCAGCGCGGCGGTGTGGTGGGCGGCGGGCACCGCCATCGACAGCGGCCCCAGCGGAGCGCTGGGAACGCACCTTGCGAGGGCGCGCTCGGCCTCCTCACGGCGGGCCACGCCAGGCGTTGCCGCGCCCGGGACGACACGCGGACCCGCGCCGGAACCTGATCGCGGCGCGATCGGCCACACGGCCGACGGGAATGCGTCGGCGCCGAGTGGTGCGGACGGACTCGGTGAAGTGGCGTGTGCGGGAGTCTCCTGGTCGGGGCCGGGCGCGAGTGGGCCCAGAGGGGAGGCATCGACGCCCGGGGACGATGCCGGCTTCGGTGCGGTGGTGTCCGGGACCCGGTCGAGTGCGGTCGAGGGGGCAGGGGCTCCTAAGCGCGTGGATGGCACCGGCGTCGCGGCCCGCGAAGGGGCGTTCGTGCCTCGGCCCGGTGGGGGAGAAACCTGCGCCGACCGCTGGGCGGCGCAGGGAGGTGCGGACGGCGGGGTGGTGGGGTGTGGTGCTGGTGGGTCGGTGGGCGGGGGTGTGGTCGATACGGGCTGCTGGGTCGGGGATCCGGACGGCAGGGTGACCGGGTGCGGTGCGGACGGATCGCTGGAAGGGGGTACTGCCGGTGCCGGCTCCGGACGTGTCGGCGTGAGCGGTGCCGCGGCCGGGTATGGCCCGTCGCCCCGGACAAGGTAACGCGGCCGGACACCGTGGGAGCGCGGAAAGCCGCGCCGGTGATCGGGGACGTGCCGGGCCGACCATTCGACCAGGCCGGCGAGTTGCGACCACAGCGAATCCGCCGTGAATCCGGATCGCACCCGCCGCGCCTCGACCCGCGCGGCGTCGCGGTCGCCCCGCGTGAGGTGGATCTTGGCCCGGAGGAGCCGGCTCGTGGCGTCATCGCTCGTGTGGCCGCCGCCGGGCAGGTCGGTGATCAGCCGGGCGGCATCGCGGAACATCCCGGCGGCCAGCAGGGCGTCGGCGTGGTCCAGGCGCAGTGCGGCCCGCCGACTGGGCGGGACGAGGAGGTCGGCGTCGGTGAACCGCGCCACGGCGCTCGCGATGTCGCCACACCGCACCGCCAGGCACCCCAGGTTCTGCAGGGTCACGCCGCGCAGGTAGTCGAGCGACCGCTGCTCGGTGTGGTGCAGGGCGCGTTCGAGGTCGTCGGCGGACTCCGCGAGCCGCCCGGAGTACATCAGGGCGAGACCCCGGTTGCTCAGCACGCCCGGAAGCAGCCGTTCGCGGGTGCCGGGGTCGAGGCGGTCGACGTGCTCCAGCGCGGTGTCGAAATCGTCGATGGCCGCGCCGAATCTGCCGCGCTGCGCGGCCGACACCCCGCGGTGCAGGTGGACCAGGGTCCGGGCCGACGGAGTGGCCGCGGCCATGCGGTCCAGCGACGTCCCGGCGATGCCTCCGCCGCCCCGCAGCGCCAGGAGGCCCAGGTGGGAGGCGCGCGCGTGCGCCGCCGATTCGTCGAGCCCGGCCCGGGAGGCGACAGCGGCGGCCTGGCGCAGGAGCCGGTGCGCGCCCCGGGGGTCGCCGAGCTCGCGCCGCGCCATCCCGAGCAGCCGCAGCGCGGCGGACCGGGCGGCCGGGCCGGGCCGCTCGTCCAGCCACCGCTCCGCGTGCTCCCGTGCCGCCCGCGGATCACGGGCGATCAGGGTCAGAGGATGCACGACGTCGTGGGTCACCGTCATATGCGGCGCCTTCCGTGTTCGACGCTCAGGGGAGGGAACGACCGCGTTCGTACACACCGCGCTCGTGCGGTCGCCGCAAGTGATAACACGTCCTCGTCCCGGTGGGGCGGTCCCGTCGCCGGTCGGCGGCGCGTCCGCGACGCGCGATGCGTGCGGATCCGGGGTTCCCGGTTCTCGGGCCGTCCCGAACACGACCGTTCGGCCCGCCCGTAAGTCGCGCTTTCGCCGTGCCGGCGCCACCTTCAGCACCAGGAGCCTCGCGAGCCCCGGACCTGCGTCGATCCGCGTCACAACGCCGAAGACCGCCCGCGTGGCCCCGTCCACGGGAGCGCCGCGCCCCGGTCGGCCGGGCGAACCATGAGAACGGCGGGTTCGACTCCGGATCTCGGCGCCGCAGCCGAAGAATTCCACCGGTGCGATGTCCCCAGGCCCCCGCACCGAACAACCTGGTGACCAGATGCACCGCGGACCTCCTCCGCGACACCCCGCCATCACAACGGCGAGGACGGCGCGAGATCCGCCCGTCACCACGGCAGACCCAGCCCGCCCCACGGGTTCCACCCGTATGCCGGGCCTGAGCGGCGATGCCCGCGGTCGCGGGAAGCCGCCAGGGCGTTTCATGGCTATGGCCTGTCGCCTTCGGGACGCTGCCCGTCGGGGAACCCGGCGTTCGCAAATCGACCGCCCGCCTCCGGTATCGATCGCGGGGTGATTCCGGGCTATCGCGTCCTTTCTGGACCCTGGCGGATGCGGGCACGGCCGCGCTCGCATCCGTGGCGCCGGGATCCGGCGTCGCACGGCAGGGGAGCTGGCGGGGCGCCGTGGCGGCGCCTTCGGTCCGGGAACCGCTGCGCCGGCCGAGACGTATGCGCCCGCGAGGCCGACCCTGGAGGCGGCGCGAGGACGTGGTCACGGCCGGAGGGACCTGGTGGCCCGGTTGTGGCGGTGGACGGCCCTTTCGTGGCGGGACGTCTCGGTGTCCCCATCGGGACGGGGCGCGGCCAGGGGACCGGGTGCCCTAGGTGGGTGACCTGGTGGCCGGGTCCGGGGGTTCGGGGCACGGGGTCGGGAGGTGGCCTCCGGGCGGCGCGATGATCCGGCGGGGACACGGGTGCGGGGCTCCGGCTCCGTTCGGGGGCGCAGTATCCGTGGCGCGGCGGTCGGCGAGGGCCTGGGTGCCACCGGGCGGTGCGGGGGCGAGTCGGCCGGGGAGGTCAGAGGGTGAGCCAGCGGGTGGTGGCCGGGGCCGTTCCGGAGCGGTGGACGAGGAGGCTGACCGGTCCCCGCGGGACTCCGCGGGCGAGGAAGGTGCCGTCGGGGTCCACGTCGTGGCACGAGGTGCCGCGAGGGCTGCGGACCTCCACGGAGTGCGCCCCGGCCGGTGCGACCCGGCCCACCAGGTCGCGGTCGTCGTCCACGGAGGTGACCTCCATGCTAACCGCGACCCCCGGGCCCTCGAACCGTACATAGCGCGGTGCGTCGGCAAGGGCGCCCGCGTCGCGCAGGCCCACGGGGGTCGTCCCCAGCGAGTCGTCGCGCAGATCGGCGAAGACCGCGTCATCGCGGCGCATGGCGAACGCGGCGCGGGCGGCGCGGCGCACCGCCGCGGGCATCGCGCCCACCGGTGCGGTGTCCGATCGCAGGACCGCCATGAACGCCTCGTCATCGGCGTCGTCCCGCGAGTCGGCGGCGTCCGACGTGTCGGAGCCGTCCCTGTACGGCGCTCCGGCGCCGCCCTTGGAGAACGGGCCCGTTCCGTCCGGTGTGGCGGGTGTGCGGGGGGAGGCCGGGGTGGGGCCGGGGGCGGGCGGGTCGTCGTGGGTCATGTCACGGCCCTTCATCGCTGATCGTCCTGCCGGTGGTCCTCGGTGAGGATGCGGCGCAGCCGGCGCCGCATGCGCCGCCGGGCGACGCGGATCAAGCCGGGCGGCAGCCCGGTGAACTCGGCCACCTCGGCGACGCGGGTGCGGGGGGAGTACAGGTCGATCGCCGCCAGGGTCCTCTCCGGTTCGTCCAGTCCGGAGATCGCGCGGCGCACCCCGCGGTCGCGTTCGGCCGCCAGGTGCAGGGCCTCCGGGCTGCGGGGGTCGGCGGAGTCGAGCAGAGCGGGGTCCTCGGGGGCGGTCCGGCGGCTCAGCCGGAGCTGGCGCCTGCACTCGTTGTGGGTGGTGGCGGCCAGCCAGGCGCCCACGTGGCCGGGGTCGCGGATACGCGGCAGGTGGTCGGCCAGCACACACCATACGGTCTGCTCGACGTCCTCGGCGTCGTGCCGCGAAAGGCCGTAGGAGCGGACCACCGCCCGCACCCGCAGCGAGAAGCGTCCGATCAGGGCCTCCCACGCCCGGCCGTCGCGGCAGAGCGCCTGCTTTACCAGATCGGCCGTCGCGGTCTCCCCGCAGGGCTGGTCACCCACCCGCACCCCCGTTAGACTCTCAGCTCCCGCCTCGCGCGTGGCACCACGCTAGCCGCGAGCACGGGCGGACACAGGGAGAACGCCGGATCCGGCCACCGGAGACCTGGTGCCGATGGTGCCCATGGGGCACAATAGGTCGAGGAGAAGACCAGGACGGACAGCTCCTCTGCGGGTACGAGGGCGTCGGGGAAGCGCACTCGTTCGTATCAGGAGGTTCGGTGTCCGCACGTGGCGTCTTGTACGTCCACTCCGCGCCCGCGGCGCTGTGCCCACACGTCGAGTGGGCGGTCGCGGGTGTAGTTGGCGTGCCTGTGAAACTCGACTGGGAGGCCCAGCCGGCCGCCCCTGGAAACCATCGCGCCGAGCTCAACTGGCAAGGGGCGCCGGGTACCTCCGGCGCCATCGCCTCGGCGCTCAACGGCTGGCAGCGCCTGCGCTTCGAGGTGACCGAGGAGGCCACCCCGGGCTGCGACGGCGTCCGCTACAGCTACACACCCACACTCGGTATCTTCACCGCGGTCACCAGCGCGTCGGGCGAGGTCCTGGTCCCCGAGGCGCGGCTGCGCAATGCCATGGAACGGGCGGCCGCCCAGGAGGCCGACCTCGCCGAAGAGCTCGACCGTCTCACCGGCCGCGTCTGGGACGAGGAGCTCGAACCGTTCCGCTACGCCGGCGACGGCGCCCCGGTCCGCTGGCTGCACGCGGCCGGCTGACGGCGGCACACCCCGGCGCGGTCACCATCGAACGCCATGGTCCTCGCGACTCCCACACGTCGTAGGTGTTGCGAGGACCGCTGGAACCCGAGTTCCGTGCCGGCCCTTTCGCGTGTCCGGCCCAGCGGGTCGCGGAAGCCGGCGCGCGGCGGCGGGCGCTCAGGACCCGGCCTCTCGGTGCCCGGCCGTGCGGCTCACAGGCCGTCGGGGTCGCCGTGGCCCAGTCGGCGGTCGCGCCGGGTGGGGCTGTTGGGCGGCGTGGCGATGGTGCTGGCCAGCGTGAACAGGAACATGAAGCCGAGCGGGATCAGTGGCCAGAACGGCAGGTAGGTCTGCGAGATCAGGCTGGTCACCGCCCAGATCGCGATGAGGATGACCGACACCGCGGCCAGCCCGCGCCAGGGTTCGAGGCGGTCGCGCCACTCGGGATCGGCGTCGGTGTCGGCGGTCTCGGGGACCGCGACCGGGACGGGCACCGGCGGCGGGATCGGGAGGTCGCGGGTCAGGGCCGCGAGGTCGCCCATGGTCGTTGCGCGCACCGCGAGGTCCAGGCGCTCGTGGTACTCGTCGAGCTTGAGCCGACCCTCCTGGAAGGCGCGGGCGAGTCGTTCGGCGCAGGCGTCGCGGTCGGCGTCGGACGCGCGCATCTGCTCCGGTGGTACCCGTTCGCCGTCCATGGTCGTCGCTCCCTCCCGCGGTGGCGGGGGACGGTCATCTTCGCGTGCCGGCGTTGTCGTCCGGCCAGATGGCGGCGGCGATCAGGATCGCGGCCCAGATCCCCAAGGGGACCAGCGGCCAGAACGGCAGCGCGTCGTTGCCCATGATGCTGGTGACGCCCCAGATCCCGGTCATGATCACGGCACCGCCCAGCCACCATCGCCATTCGTCTACCCAGTCCTTCCACGGCGACACCAGCGCGGTGCGGCCAACGGCCGCGAGGGAGGGGTCGGGGACCGGGGCGGGCGGGGGAGGTTCGGGGAGGTCGGCGGTGAGGATCCGGAGGTCGCCGAGGACGACGGAGTGCATGGCGGCGTCGAGGCGGCGTTCGTATTCGACGAGGTCGAGCCGTCCCTCGGACAGCGCGGTCGCGAGTCGTTCGGCGCAGGCGTCCCGGTCCGCGTCCGAGGCGCGCATACGGCTCTCCGGGACGCGTTCGTCGTCCAACGCCCACCCCCTACCGCACGATGATGGGTGACCTACGATACGCGTCCGCGGCCTGCCGCAAAAGGCACCTTCCGGGTACTGTCCTGTGGCCGGTCAGTCGTCGTCATCGTCATCGTCGTCATCGGGGAAGAAGAGGCCGGCGATCAGGACGGCCGCCCAGATCCCGAGCGGGATCAGCGGCCAGAAGTCCTGCGGCTCCCCGTTGGACACCGAGGTGACGGCCCAGATGCCGATCATGATCACGGCGCCGCCCAGCCAGTAGCGCCACTCGTTGATCCACTCCCGCCACTTCGACGGCGCCTTGCCGGCGCCGACCTCGGCGAGGTCGACCGGTGCCGTGGGATCGGGCGCGGAGGCGGAAGAGGAGGCGGCCGGGAGGTCGGTGGTGAGCGGGACGAGCTCGCCCATGGTCTTGGCCGACATCGCGGCGTCGAGCCGCAGGTTGTACTCGGCCAGGTCCAGGCGCCCCTCCGACAGGGCCGTGGACAGCCGCGCGGCGACGGTGTCGCGGTCGGCGTCCGAAGCGCGCAGGCCCTCCCGAGGGCTCGGATGAGCGGTCATCGGGCCATCCTCCTTCGTCATGCCGCGGTGCGATCGTCGACGCTAGGCGAGGCGCCGCCGGACGGCCTCCTCCCGGGGGGTGGGATCGCCGTCGTTCTTTCGGACGACCGCCGGTGCGTTCCGGTTCCCGTTCCGTCCGGGCCGGGGTGGCCGGACCCGGACGCGGGCGGCGCGTCAGCCGATCGGGTGGCCCGCCCGGGCGCGGTGCCAGTCCGCCACGGCGGTGTGGGTTCCGGCGTCGGCGGCGCCGATCAGCCCGGTGCCCTCGGGATCGCCCAGGTAGTCGAACGGGGCGCCGTCCAGCCGCGAGAGGCGGCACCCCGTCTCGCGCAGGAGCAGGTCGGGCGCTGCCACGTCCCAGTCGCGCACCGGGACGTCCTTGACGAACAGGTGGGCGGCGCCCTCGGCGATCCGGCACAGCTTGAGGGAGATGCCGCCGCATTCCAGGTAGCGGCCGTAGCCGAAGTGGTCGTAGGCCGCGCGCGCGATCCCGTGCGGCTGCGGGGTGTTGTCGGTGAGCACGCCGGTGCCGGGCGGTGCCGGGGCGGCGCGCGGCAGCATCCGGCCGTTGGCGGCGGCGCCCATGCCGTGCGCCGCGGTGTAGAGCACGTCGGTTTCGGGGGCGTGGATCGCGCACGCCATGGGGCGGGCGTCGACCATCAGCGCCGCTTGGGTCACGTAGCCGGGGAACCCGTGCGCGTAGCTGGCGGTGCCGTCGATGGGGTCGATCAGCCAGTACCGGTCGGGTCGCGGCCCGGCGGCCGATCCGGGGTCCTCCTCGCTGATCACGGGAACCTCGGGGGAGATGCGGCGCAGCCGGGCGGACAGGGCGTCGTGCGCCCGGGCATCGGCCGCGGCGGTGAACTGGCCGTTGTGCCAGCGGCCCGCGATGGCGGCGGGGTCGCCGCGCCACTCGCGCAGCAGCGCGCCCACCTCGGCCACGGCGCCCGCCATGGCGTCGACGAGGGAGGCCGGGGGCGGCGGGTGCGGACCGCGGCGGGCGGTCACCGGGCGGCCCGTGCGACGGGGGCCGCGGCGGCGTGCGGCCGGCCGGGGGTGATCCCGTATCCGGCGAAGCCGGCCTCGTCGATGAACTCGTCGGCCCAGTGGCGGACCATCACTACCCCTTCCCGCCATTCGTCGGCCAGCCGCGGGCCGCCCCCGATGGCCTGTCGCAGCAGTCCGGAGACCTCGTCGACCCCGGCCGCGACGGTGAGGGGCGCGGTGGAGGAGAAGCGCGGGTTGATCTCGAAGATGCGCGGCTCGCCTTCGGCGTCGAGGGCGAGCTGCACGTTGAACGGGCCGTCGGCGCGCAGTTCGCGCTGTACGGCCCGGCACACCTCGGCCACGCGGGCGTGGCGGCGGGTGACGGCGAACCGGGTCACACCGTGCTTCAGGATGACCTCCTTGGGCACCACCGATTGGACCACGCCGTCGCGCCACACGACGACCGACACGGTGTACTCCGTTCCCGTGACCCGTTCCTGGACCAGCAGGTCGTCGGCCGCGTAGGGCGATTCGGCGATGAGCCGGGACAGCTCCGCGGCCGACTCCGCGACCGCGACCCCGCGGCCGCCGCGGCCCCGGCGGGGCTTGACGACCACCGGGAACCCGGGATCGCCCGCCCACTCGGCGGCGGTCCGGGTGACCGGAACGGGGATCCCCGCCTCGGCGAGCCGGCGCATGAGCACGTACTTGTCCAGGCACGTGGCGACGAACGCGGGCCGCGGCAGCAGCACCGCGATCCCCTCGTCGGCGAGCCGGCCGGCGGGCAGCAGCTCCTCGTCGACCAGGGGGACCAGCGCCGCGGCGTTCTCCTTCAGGCAGATGCCGCGGATCTCGGGGAGGTAGTCGTCGCTGTCGCCGGGCGGGACCAGGTGGCTGCGGTCGGCGAGGTAGAGGCCGGGGGCCGACGGGTCGATGTCGGTCGCGACGACCCGGTAGCCCTGGCCGCGCAGCCGCATGATCGTCCCGGAGGTCGGGGCCGAGCCGGCGGTGGTGATCACGACGGTGGGCGGATCAGTGAGCTGTTGGGCGGTCACCGGTGGACCTTTCCGCTTGCTGTGGTTGGTACGGAGACAGGCGCGGGTCTGCGTGCGTGCCAGCGGGCCCGGACGGCGGTGACGGCTCCTTCCTCGGGGCGGCGGCGCGGACATCTCGAGGGTAAACCGCAGATCAGCGCCTGACGCGATGATGGCCGCTTCCGGATTCCGGGACAACCGGACGGGGGTGCGGCGCGTGCTCGCGGGCGCCGCCGCCGCGGCGCGCCCGGCGACCGCGGCCCCGGACCGGCCCCAGAGGGGTCAGAGCGGGCCGATGCGCTCGGCGAGGAAGGCTTCGACGCCCTCGGGGCCGGTGTAGTGGTGCGCGTCGATGCCCAGGGCCTTGGCCGCGAGGATGTTCTCCTCGCGGTCGTCGATGAAGACGGTGTGCTCTGGTTCGGCGCCCAGTTCGCCCAGCACGCGGGTGTAGATCTCCGGGTCGGGCTTGCACAGGGCGAGGTCGGAGCTGAAGAATAGCGAGTCGAAGCCGGCGAGAGCGGGCGAGCGGCGCAGGGCGTGGGCCATGTCGGCGGAGGCGTTGGACAGCAGGGCGAGCCGCGCGCCCCGGGCGGCCAGCCGCTCCAGGAGCCGGACGCTGCGGTCGCGCAGGTGCAGCCACGAGGCGACGTCCGCCGCCCATAGCTGCTGGCGCCGGACGGTGTCCCAGTCGGCGCCGGTGCTCCGGGCGATGCCGTCCCAGTACACGGCCGCGGTGTCGCCCTGGTCGTAGGCGCGGCGCCCCGCCCAGTAGGCCGCCCAGAAATCTGCCGGGTCCACGCCCGCCAGCCGCTCCAGCGCCGCCCGCGACTCCGCGGGCTGCGGCAGCGAGATGACCTCGCCGTAGTCGAAGAGGATCGTGGGGAGGCTGGAGCTTCGACCCATGAGGCTTCGGTCCCTCTCGCGTAGTCGTGGTCCCGCTCGTCCGGCTCGCGCCGGCGCGTCCTCCTGCCGGGGCTCCGCCGAACCGGCGGAGGGGCCCGCCCCGTCGCGGGGCGGGCCCTGCCCTGCTGCGGGGAGCCTACTTCTCCTCGTACACCGGCGTGACGACCGCCCGGCCGATGGAGTGGGAGAAGAGGTTGAACCCGAGGAACGCCGGGCTCGCGGAGTCGCCGATCCCCAGCGTGCCGACGTCCACCGCGTGCACCGCGAACATGTAGCGGTGCGGCCCGTGGCCGGGCGGCGGGGCGGCTCCGACATAGCGCTTGTCCCCGGCGTCGTTGCGCAGGGTGACCGCCCCCTCGGGCAGGCCCTTCCCCGATCCGTCGCCGGCGCCGGCCGGCAGTTCGGTCACCGACACCGGGATGTCGAAGACCGCCCAGTGCCAGAAGCCGCTGGCCGTGGGGGCGTCGGGGTCGAAGCAGGTGACGGCGAAGCTGCGGGTGCCCTCGGGGAAGCCGCTCCACGCCAGGTGCGGCGAGACGTCCTCGCCGCCGGCGCCCATGACGCCGCTCACCTGGGCGGGCGCGAGGGTCCGGCCGTCGGCGACGTCGTCGCTGGTCACCGCGAACGGCGCGACGTCGGGCAGGAAATCGTAGGGAGATGGCGACTGGGCCACGCGGATCCTCCAGGCTCGGTGGTGCGGTCAGGCGTCCCTGACCCTTTCTACCCCGGGATCATCGCAGGGGCGTGGACAGCGGGGCCACCGGATGTCAGCGGGTGTCGACGACCCGGAACGCCTCCGCCAGCCGCCCCTCGGGCAGACCGCCGCGTGCGGCGTTGCCGGCGAGCCAGCCGCGCACGGCCGGCTCCACTTCCCTGATGTCGGGGATCTGGCTGGCGTGCGCGGCCAGCGCGGCGAACTTGCGGTCGATCACGTCGGTGACGTCGCTGAAGCGGTCCGCTGCCGGCGGGTGCGCGACCCACACCTCGGGGACGCTCCAGGGCCGCAGCCCCTCGTTGGCGAGCAGAGCGGTGTGCGCGTGCGGGTTGCGCGCGTCGGGGTAGACGGCGTTGATCCCCGCCTCGCCCGTGGCCAGGTGGTCGGGGTGGCTCGCGGCGAGCGCCGACCAGTCGCGCTCGGGGCTGGGGATGACCACCCGGTCGGGGCGCACCTGGCGGATGACCCGGGCGATGTCGCACCGCAGTGCCAGGTCGGGCACGACCGAGCCGTCGGGGTGGCCCAGGAACCGGACGTCGTCCACCCCCACCGCCGCGGCGGCCTTGCGCTGCTCCTCGCGCCGCAGCGCGGCCATCTCCTCGGTGTTCAGCGTGCGGTCGTCACCGCCGGCCTCGCCATCGGTGACCAGCAGATAGGTGACCTCGATCCCGGAGCCGGTCCATAGCGCGACCGTCCCCGAACACGCGAAGTCGATGTCGTCGGGGTGGGCCATGACCACCAGCGCGCGCTCGATACCGTCGTCGTCCGGCATATGCGGCGTCCTTTCCACTCGCGGGGGACCCGTGCGGCGGAGCCCTCCTGACATCTCCAGCGTGCCGCGAACCCCGGAGATTCCGGCCGCTCCCGGCCGCGTGGCGGCGGAATACCCGGGCCCGCGGCGGCGTTCAGCCGCGCGCTCTCCGATGCGCGGCGACCCGCGACCGCGTCGCGCACCGGCGCGAGCAGTACCGGCGGGGGCTGCCGCTGCCGGTGTCGACGAACACGCGGTCGCAGCCCGCGGCCGCGCACACCCCGCCCGGCACCCGCTGGCGGTCGGTCAGGACCAGCGCGAGGGTCAGGCACGAGGAGGTGAGGAACCACTCGCCCAACGGCGCGTCGTCGTGGCCGTCCACGTGCACGTGCCAGTGGGTGGTGCCGCCGTGGCTGGTCAGCCGCGGTGGGTGGGCGCTGTGGGCCAGCAGGGCGTTGAGGGTGGCGGCGGCGGTGCCGGCATCGGGGGCCGTGAACACGGCGCGCAGGCGCTGCGCGGCGGCGCGCATCGCGGTCACGTCGGCCGGGGAGACGACCAGCGGATCGGTCTCCCCATGGGCGCGCAGGAGGGCGTCGACCGCCTCGGGGCCGGGGTCATCGCCGCTCAGCAGGTTGACCAGGTCGGTGGTGCGCTGGGCGAGCCCGCGCACCGCGCGCCCGATGATCGCGTTGGGCGTCGGCATCCCGTCAATGTAACGCCTGTAGCGACCGATGGCGTTACCTCGCTAGCGTCATGCCGTGCACCGACGACGCGGGCTGTGGCGGGGAGGCGGACGGGAACGCCGAGCGGGGCGGCGCGGCCGGCGGCTACGGCCGGGGGAGGCGGGGTACCTGGCGGGCGCCGTAGCGGCGCGGACCGGGGACGAGATGTCGGGGCCGGCGCTGCTGCTCCTGGGGGCCGCGGCCACCGGGTCCGCGACCACCGGGGCGGCCCTGCTGGCGGGGCTGACGGTATCGGCGGCGATCGGCGGGCCGGTCGTCGGCGTGCTGCTCGACCGCGGCGCCCGGCCGGGACGCCTGCTGGCCGGTGCCCTCGCGGCCTATGCGGCCGGGATCGCGGCCTGCGCGGTGTTGCTGGGCCGCGTACCCCTCCCGGTGGTCGTCGCGGTGGCCATGGCCACGGGTGTGCTGGGGCCCGTGCTGTCGGCGGGATGGACGGCACAGCTGCCGCGGGTCTTCGGGCCGGAGGTGTCGGCGCGCGGCACCGCCCTGGACGCCATGACCTTCAGCGCCGCCGGCCTGGTGGGCCCCGCTCTGGCCGGGCTCTTGGCGTCGGCGGCCGGGGCGGGCGCGGGCGTCGCCGCGGCCGCGGCACTGATCGCCCTCGCGGCCACCGCGGCGCCGGCGCTGCCGGCCGCCACCGCGGACCGCTCCGCGCCGCGCGCGCCCCGCCCGCAGGGGAGCGCCCGCGCCGCGGTCGGCGGTCCGGGGGCCGGCCGGAGGCTGCGGGGCGCGGACGTCGTTGCGGGGGTCCGGGCGATCGCCGGGAACCGGCCACTCCTGCGCGCGACCGCGGTCTCGTCGGTGTCCCTGGCCGCCAGCGGGATGTTCGTGGTGAGCACCCCCTTATTGGGGGCCCGGCTGCTGGGCGGCCCGGAGAACGGGGTGGTGCTGCTGTCGCTCATGGCCGTGTTCGCGTTGTGCGCCAACGCCGTGCTCGCGGGCCGTCCCACGGCGCTGCGCCCCGAGGCGGTCCTCGTCGCGTGCGTCCTCGCGCAGGCGGCGGGGACGGCGGTCGCCGCGGTGGCCCCCGGGGCTGCGGTGCTGGTCGTCGCGGTGGCGGTGATCGGCGCGGCGGAGGGGCCTCAGCTCACGGCGCTGTTCGCGATCCGCCACCGCGAGGCGCCGGACCACCTGCGCGCCCAGGTCTTCGCGACGGGAGCCAGCCTGAAGATCACCGCGTTCGCGGTCGGCTCCGCTCTCGCGGGCCCCCTCGCCGACGCCTCCCCGGTGCTGTGCCTGGCGACCGCCGCGGCCGTCCATGCGGCGGCGGGAGTCCTGCACGCCCTCCTCGGCGCCCGGGGGCGCCGCGAGGGCGCCCGGTGCGGGCGCCGACCGCTCACTGGAGGGGGCTGGCGGCGATGTGGGCCCAGGTCTGGGTGAACCAGAGGTCGCCGTCGACGCTGTGCGGGCGCAGGCCCGTGGGGGCGCCGCCGACCAGTTCGCGGGCGAGGATGCGCTCGATCCGCCGGGCCGTGTCCTCCGGTGTCCCCGCCTGCCGCAGCCACGGCCGCACCGGGCGCGGGACGTCGAACACCTCGGAGGGCCCGGCGTCGGCGCCCGCCTCGCGCAGCAGGTCGCGGATCGCGTCGACGCGCAGCATCGCGCCGTGCGAGGGGTCGCGCAGCCGCTCGAAGCGGTCGGGGGCGCCGGTGAGCCCGTCGGGCACGACCATGTCGGCGAGCACCACCCGGCCGCCCGGGCGGCAGACGCGCACCAGTTCGGCCACGACCGCGGCGGGCGACGCGACGTGGTGCAGCGAGAACCGGGAGACGGCGAGCGAGAAGGAGTCGTCCAGGAAGGGCAGGCGGGCGGCGTCACCGCGCTGGAAGACGACGTTGCCGATGCCCTCGGCGTCGGCCGCGGCCTTGCCGGTGCGCAGCATCTCCGGGGTGGTGTCGAGCGCCGTCACCTGCCGTGCGCGCAGGGCAAGGCGCCGGGCGACCAGGCCGGTGCCGCAGGCGGAGTCGAGGCAGACGTCGTCGGCCCGGGGCGCGGCGAAGTCGGCCAGGCGGTCCAGGTGGACGGTGAAGGCGGTGTTGAGCCGGGCGTCCTCGAACGACGCGGCCTGCCGCGTGAACTCCCGCTCCGCGGCCTCGCGCATGGCCCCCGCATCCGACACCGGCATCGCCCGTCCTTCCCGTCCACCGCCCCTGCGGCCCGGTCCTCCCCGGCACCGGTGGCACCGCACTGTACCGGACCCGCCACACGTCGGGGCGTGCGCCCGGTGACGGGACGGAGGCGGACGAGGGCAAGGGGCCGGCCCCGAGCCCGGTCCCGACGATCGGGGAGCGGGGAGCGGTACGGACGGCGCTCGCTTCCCGGGGCCCGGCCGGCCCGCGGCGCGGGCCGGCCGTCGCGATCGGCGAAACGCCCCTACCGCTCGCCGGTGGCGCCGCGGGCGGCGGCGACCCCCGCCTCCACCGCGTCTTCCCAGGTCAGATAGCCCTCGTGTTGGATGAAGATCTCACAGATGTAGCCCTCGTCGTCCCAGGCGGCCCACTCGTCGTGGAACGCGGAGGGGTCGCGGAGCCAGGCCGGCGGTACTCCGGGGACGTGGACGTACAGCTCGCCGCCGCCGTCGAGGTCGAGCAGGAACGCGAGCATCCCGGCGCCCTCGGCGTCGATCTCGCGCTCCACGTCGTGGGCGAGGACGCCGCGCTCCGCGAGTTCCGCCATGTAGGCGATCAGCGTCTCGCCGCCGTTGACGTCCACGTCCTCGTTGATGTCGAGGGACCCGATCACGTCCGGGACGCGCCACACGCCCGCCGAGCCCGTGCCGCCCCTCGGCGCGGTGGCGTCCGGAGCGGCGGTCGGGTGCTCCCTGCGGCGCGCGGCCACTTTGTCGAGCCCGGCCTTGACCGCCGCGTTCCAGCCCGGGTGCCCGTTGCCGTTGACGGAGATCTCGACGGGCTCGCCGTTGTCGTCGCCGTTGCGCAGCCGCTCCAGCGGCACGCCCGCGAACCGCAGGGCGAGCGACCACCCGCCCGCGAGTTCCAGCGCGAAGGCCACGTGCCCGTCGCCTTCGGAGCCGGGTACGCGGGCCACATCGCGCACCTCGGCGCCGTGTTCGGCGAGGGCCCGGATGTAGGCGAGTACGGCCGCGCCGCCGTTGGCCGTCACGTCGTCGGCCGGGTCGCCTGCCGCGATCACGTCCGCCATGCTCCACACCCGTGTCACCGTCGAGTCCTCCGTCTCTTCGCGTGGGCGGCCGCGCCGCCGTTCCGTCGCCCCTACGATGTCCGCTCCGGCCGTGCGGTTCCGGCGGCCGGGTGAATTCGACGGGCATCGACACAACCGCTGCGCACACCTCGGATCTTCCGGACCGCCAGGTGGGTATAGTGCCGAGTTTCACCGAAATCGGGGCGAATTCATCCGATGACTGCTGTTAGATTGGTGCGCGAACCGGAGATCGCCCGGTGAGACGGAGGGGACCCGTGGCCGTCACCGACGAAGCCATCCAGAAGCTGAAGCAGATGATCAACAGCGGTCAGCTGCGCCCCGGCGACCGGCTCCCGCGCGAGCCCGAACTCGCCGCCATGCTCAGCCTGTCCCGCAACTCCCTGCGCGAGGCCGTCAAGGCACTCAGCCTGATCAACGTGCTCGATGTCCGCCAGGGCGACGGCACCTACGTCACGAGCCTGCACCCCCGGCTGCTCGTCGACGCCATGGCCTTCGTGGTCGACTTCCACCACGACGACTCCGTGCTGCACTTCCTGGAGGTGCGGCGGATCCTCGAACCCGCCGCGACCGCCATGGCCGCCACGCACATGACCGACGACGCCGCCGCCGAACTCACGAAGGTCCTCGACGCCCTGCCGCCCGACCCCTCGGTCGAGGAGCTCGTGGCCAACGACCAGGAGTTCCACCGGCGTATCGTCGAGGGATCGGGCAACCCCGTGCTGTCGTCGCTGGTCGAGAGCCTGTCGAGCCGCACCCACCGGGCGCGGATCTGGCGCGGGGTCACCCAGGGGTCGGCGGTGGAGCGCACGCTCGCCGAGCACCGCGCGATCTGCCAGGCGATCGTGCAGCACCAGCCCGAGGTGGCCCGTTCCTGGGCCACCGTTCACATCGCCGGTGTCGAGCAGTGGCTGCGGCAGTCCCTGCACGACGACCGCGCCGCCGACCCCGCCGGTGGCCACCGTCCAGCTGTCCCGCCGGCGGGACACTGACCGCACGCCGTTCAGCGGCCGCCGAGCCCGGCGGTGGCGATCCCGCTCACCAGGTGCCGGCGCAGCAGCAGCACCAGCGCCACCGTGGGCAGCATCGACACCACCGACGCCGCCATGACCAGGCTCCACTGGCTGCCCTGCTGGCTGAAGAACAGGCTCAGCCCCAGGGGGACCGTCCCCTTCTCCTCCACGCTCGTGGTGATCACCAGCGGCCACAGGAAGCTGTTCCAGTAGGTGATGAAGGTGAACACCGCCAGCACCGCGATCGAGGGGCGGGCCAGGGGCAGCAACACGGACCAGAAGATCCGCAGCCGCCCGGCGCCGTCGATCGTGGCCGCCTGGTCCAGCTCGCGCGGAACGGTCAGCAGGAACTGGCGCAGCATGAAGGTGCCGAACGCGGTGAACGCCCACGGCAGGACGAGCGCCTGGTAGCTGTCGACCCACCCGAAGTTCAGCATGAGCAGGAACATCGGCACCACCAGGACCTCCTGGGGGAGCATGAGCGTCATCAGGTAGGTCAGGAAGACGGAGTCGCGTCCCCGCCAGCGCAGCCGGGCGAACGCGTAGGCGGCCGTGGTCGACGCCACCAGCACCACCGCCGTTCCCAGCCCCGCCACCAGCAGGCCGTTGAGGATGAACCGCTGGAACGGCAGGTAGTTCATGGCGTCGCTGTAGTTGGCCCACCGGATCTCCGACCCCCACAGCGTGGGCGGGCTGGTGAAGACCTCGCCGGCCGGCTTGAGGGAGGTGGCCACCGTGTAGACGAGCGGGAGCATGAACACCCCCGCCACCGCCCACAGCAGGGTCGCCGACACCGCGTGGCGGATGCGCCCGCGCCGGGGTGCGGTGCGGCGGGGGGCGCCCTGCGCGAGGGCGGCCGGACGGTGCGCGATGAGCTGGTCAGACATCGTAGTTCACCCATTTGCGCTGGGCCGCGAACTGGACGGCGGTGACGATGAAGATGAGCAGGAAGAGGATCCAGCCCGCCGCCGCGGCGGCGCCCAGGGCGTAGGCGGAGAACCCCTGCCGGTAGATGAACAGCACCAGGGTCTCGGTGGCCAGCCCCGGGCCGCCCCCGGTGAGCAGGTAGGGCTGGGCGAAGACCTGGAACGTCGTGATCAGGGTCATCGTGGACGCGAAGAACATGGCGGGCGAGATCATCGGCAGGGTGATGTGCCGGAACCGCGCCCACGCCCCGGCGCCGTCGAGGCTCGCGGCCTCGGTGAGCGAGCGGGGGATGTTGTCGATGGCCGCCGAGAACACCAGCATGTTGTAGCCGAACCCCTGCCAGACGCTCATGGCCACCAGCGCGGCCATGGCCCAGTTCTCGTCGCCGAGGAAGTTGGGCGCCGTGGCGCCGAAGACCTGGAAGAGGCCGTCGATGGCGCCGTCGGGCTGGTAGATCATCCGCCACACCAGGACGTTGGCGACGATGGGCGTGATCACCGGTATGAAGAAGATGACCCGCAGGGTCTGCCGCCCGCGCCGCATCGTGGCGATCCACACGGCCAGTCCGAGGGACACGACGAGGTTCAGCGGCACGTACAGCGCGGTGAACAGCAGCGTGTTGAGGATGACCTGCTGGAAGCGCAGGCTCGTGGCGAGGGCGATGTAGTTGTCCGGGCCGACCGGTGAGCGCTCGCCGAACCCCGGCCAGTCGTAGAAGCTGATGAACAGCGACATGGCGATGGGGAAGAGGGTGAACAGGGTCAGCCCGATGAGGCCGGGGCCGACGAACATGCCCGCTGCGGCGAACTCGCCGCGGGCGCGCCGCCGCGCTCCGGGCGACATCGGCCGCCTCGGGGGCGGTACGGCGCCGCTGCCGGTGCGCTTGCGGGCCGGGGCATCCGGCGTGTGCCGTGCCGATGGGCGGTCGCGCATCGGCAGGTGACTCCCGACGGGCATCGGAGCCTCCCGTGTCGGTGTCGGCCCGCAATGGGGCGGGCCGGGGATCAGGGACCGCGGGCGCCGGAGCGTCCGCGGGGAGGGGTCAGCCGCGCGCGTGCTCGGACTGGACCTGGCGGAGGATGTCGGCGGCGGGGGTGGCGCCGTTGAAGGCGGGCACCCCGTACTGGATGAGGTCGGTGGTGACCTGGGTCCAGTTGGCCGTGGTGCGCAGCGGTTCGGCGGTGGCCGACGCCGCGCTCAGCGCATCGCCGGCCCCGGGTGGCGCGTTGTCGAGCCACGCTTCCTGGGCGGCGGGGCGGGACGGGAAGGCGCGTCCGGAGGCGGCGAGGTCGGTGAGGACGTCGTCGCCGGTGAGGATCTCGATGGCGGCGTAGGCCTCCTCGGGGACCGGGCAGCTGCGCGAGACCCCGAACCCGGAGCCCGCGGAGAGGGTGCGGCTGCCGTCGGGGCCGGCCGGCAGGGGGACCATGCCCAGCTCGAAATCGGACTGGCTGGAGACGTTGAGGATGTCCCACGGTCCGTCGACCACCATGGCGGTGTTGCCGGCGATGAACTGGTTGACGGGGAACAGGGAGTCGTTGCCGGCCAGCGGCGGCGCCACCTTCTGCTCGTGGACGAGGCCCGTGTACCAGGTGGCGCCGTCGACGACCGGTGCGGAGCCGAGGTCCAGGGTGCGTTCGGGGGTGACGGGCTGGGCCCCGCTGTAGGTGAGGATGAGCGGGAACATGTGGAGGTCGGAGGGGAAGGCGCTGAAGCCGTGGTCGCCGCCGCCGGTGAGGTCGCGGGCCGCGGCCTCGAAGTCCTCGATGGTCCACCCGGGCTCGGGCTCGGGCACGCCGGCCTCGGCGAAGCGGTCCTTGTTGTAGAGCATGATCATCGGACCGCTGTCGTAGGGCAGCGCGTACTGGCGGCCGTCGGCCTCCAGGCCGGCGAGGGCGGCGGGGTCGAAGTCGCCGAGGTCGGTGCCCTGGGTTTCGATGAGGTCGCCGATGGGGCGCATCCCCTCTTGGAGCGCGCCCAGCCGCGGGCTCTGCGCGCTCACGATGCACGGCGCGGATTCGGCGGCCATGCGGGTGCCGATCTTGGTGAAGTAGTCGTCGAAGGACGTGGTCTCCAGGTTCACCGTGATGTCGGGGCGGGCGTCGGTGACGGCGTCGGCCGCCCGCTGCCAGGCGTCGCGCTCGGCGGTGCCCCCGGACCACATCATCCAGGTCAGGGTGGTGCGGCCCGAGGCGTCGGTCGAGCCGCCCGCCGAGCCGTCGGGGGCGCACCCGGCCGCCGCGGTCAGCGCGAGCGCCAGGCCCAGGGCGGCGGCCGCCGGGCGGCGCGCGGTCGGTGTCATGGTGGTCTCCTCCCGCTCGCGGGTCAGCTCCTGGGCGGGACCCGCAGGCCGTGCATGCCGCCGTCGACGGCGAGCACGGTGCCGGTGGTGGCGCCCGACAAGGGACTGGCGAGATGGCAGATCGCGTGCGCGACCTCGGCCGCGGTCACCAGGCGGCCGGTGGGCTGGCGGGCGTTGAGCCGGGCGCGTTCGGCTCCGGGGTCGGGGGCGGCGGCGAGCAGCCGCCCCACCCACGGGGTGTCGGCGGTGCCGGGGTTCACGCAGTTGACCCGGACGCCCTGGGGCAGGTGGTCGGCCGCCATGGCCAGGGTGAGCGCCTGAACGGCCCCCTTGGAGGCGGAGTAGAGGGCGCGGGCGGGCAGCCCGGCCCACCCCGCGATGGAGCAGGTGTTCACTATGGCGGCGTGGTCGGAGGCGGCCAGGTGCGGCAGCGCCGCCCGGGCGACCCGGACCATGCCCACCACGTTGACATCGAGCACGTGGTGCCACTCGCTATCGGGGTTGTCGGCGACCGTGCCCTGGGCGCCGATCCCGGCGTTGTTGACCAGGATGTCCAGGCCGCCGAAGGCGTCGGCGACGCGGGTGACCGCCGCGACGACCGAGGCGTCGTCGGTGACGTCGGCCTCGACCGCCAGGTGCTGATCGGGCACCCCGGTGACATCGCGGTCCAGGACCGCGGTGCGCGCGCCGCGGTCGGCGAGGAGGTCGGCGGTCGCGGCGCCGATGCCCGACCCGCCGCCGGTGACGAGGGCGGTGAGCCCGTCGAATTCGCCCATCAGGGGTGCTCCTTCGCGGTGGCCGTGGTGGAGGGGGTGGGGCCGCCGGGAACGGGGGCCCAGGCCGGCCCGTGCGGGTAGGCGAATTCGCGCAGGGTGGAGTCGGTCATCTGCGCGGAGAAGCCGGGCAGGCGGGGTGCGGTGTAGGCGCCGCCGCGCACGGTGGCGGGGTCGAGGAAGCGGTCGTGCAGGTGGTCGACGTACTCGATGACGCGGTCGCCGATGTCGGCGGAGACCGCGGCGTAGTCGAACATGGACAGGTGGCGGACGAGTTCGCACAGCCCCACGCCGCCGGCGTGCGGGCAGACCGGCACGCCGAACTTGGCGGCGAGCAGCAGGATCGCGATGTTCTCGTTGACGCCGGCCACGCGGGCGGCGTCGATCTGGAGGACGTCGATCGCCTCCGCCTGGAGCAGCTGCTTGAAGACGACCCGGTTCTGCACGTGCTCGCCGGTGGCGACCTTGACCGGGGCGACCGAGCGGCGGATGGCGGCGTGGCCCAGGACGTCGTCGGGGCTGGTGGGCTCCTCGATCCACCACGGGTCGAACGGGGCGAGCGCGTTGATCCACTCGACGGCGGTGCCGACGTCCCAGCGCTGGTTGGCGTCGACCGCGACCCGGACCTCCGGGCCGACCGCCTCGCGCACCAGGCGCATGCGCCGGACGTCGTCGGCGAGGTCGGCGCCGACCTTCAGCTTGATCTGGGTGAAGCCGTCGGCGACCGCCGCGCGGGCGAGGCGCACGAGCTTGTCGTCGGAGTAGCCCAGCCAGCCGGGGGTGGTGGTGTAGGCGGGGTAGCCCTCGGCGAGCAGGCGGTCGATGCGCCGTGCGCGGCCGGGTTCGGCGCGGCGCAGCAGCTCCAGGGCTTCGCCGGGGGTGAGGGCGTCGGTGAGGTAGCGGAAGTCGACCAGCGCGACCAGTTCCTCGGGGCTCATCCCGGCGAGCAGCCGCCACAGGGGGAGGCCGGCGCGTTTGGCCTTGAGGTCCCATAAGGCGTTGACGACGGCGGAGACCGCCATGTGCATGACGCCTTTCTCGGGCCCCAGCCAGCGCAGCTGGGAGTCGTGCACGAGCGAGCGCCAGGTGGCGCCCATGTCGTCGAGCACCGGGTCGAGGTCGCGGCCCAGGAGGTAGGGGGCGAGGACGTCGATGGCGGCGACCTGGACGTCGTTGCCGCGGCCGATGGTGAACGCGAAGCCGTGTCCGCAGTGGCCGTCGCCGGCGTCGGTGCCGATCACGACGTAGGCGGCGGAGTAGTCGGGGTCGGGGTTCATGGCGTCGGAGCCGTCGAGCGTCCGCGAGGTGGGGAAGCGGACGTCGGAGGTGGTGAAGGAGGTGATGCGGGCCATCACGCCGCGCCGATCTGTTGCCGTTGGCGGCCGAGGCCGTCGATCTCGCATTCGACGGTGTCGCCCGGGCGCAGGTAGGGCTTGGGGTCGGGCATCCCCAGCGCCACGCCCTCGGGAGTGCCGGTGTTGATGACGTCGCCGGGCTCCAGCACCATGAACCGGCTGAGGTAGTGCACGAGTTCGGCGACCCCGAAGATCATGTCGGCGGTGGTGGAGTCCTGCCGTTTCTCGCCGTTGACCCACAGGCGGATGCCGAGGTCGTCGGGGTCGGGCACGGAGTCGGCGGTGACCAGCCAGGGGCCCATGGGGTTGAAGGTCTCGCAGTTCTTGCCCTTGTCCCACTGGCCGCCGCGTTCGAGCTGGAAGGCGCGTTCGGAGACGTCGTGGCAGACGACGTAGCCGGCGACCTTGGACAGGGCGTCCTCGGGGCTTTCGGTGTAGCGGGCGGTGGCGCCGATGACCACGCCCAGTTCGACTTCGTAGTCGGTCTTGGTGCTGCCGCGCGGGACCAGCACGGGGTCGTCGGGGCCCACGACGGTGGAGGCCGCCTTCATGAAGACGATGGGCTCCTCGGGCACGGCCGCGCCGGTCTCGGCGGCGTGGCGGCGGTAGTTCAGCCCGATGCAGACGATCTTGCCGGGGCGCGGGATCGGGGCGCCGATCCGGGTGCCGCCGGGCGCCTCCGGCAGCTCGGGCAGCCGGCCCTGGTCCAGCGCGGCCCGGGCGAGGCCGATTCCTTCGGGGGTCACGGGGACGGACGGTAGGACCCCGCCGAGGTCGAGGAGGGTTCCGTCGTCGGTGCGGACGGCGGGCCGTTCGTGCCCCGCGGGGCCGACGTGCAGCAGCTTCATGAATGCTCCAGACATCCGATGTTAAGCGTGGGCAAGGTAACAGACATCCGATGAAAAGCGCAATGGCGGAGGGTGAACCTGTGGACGGGACGCACTGATTCTCCTGCAATGGGCCGTGGATCAGCGATTATCCGATCGGCGGCCGAGTCGGCCGCGATTCCGCGGTCATTGACGGCGCGGATGGAACATCGTATGTTTCGGGGTGTCCTGCGTCACTCCGGGTCGCGGTGCCGGCCCGCGGCGCACGTCCCGCCGCCCCGTGGTCACCGGGCGGCGGCACCCCCGACCGTGAGGAAGAGGCCCCATGGCGATGTTCACGACCGACCCCACGCGCCAGGCGGAGTTCGCGCGGTTCGCACGCGAGGTCCCCTCGTGGTACCGCGACGCGAAGTTCGGGATCTTCGTGCACTGGGGCGCCTACTCCGTACCCGCGTGGGCCGAGCCGATCGGCGAACTCGGCACGATCGACCGCCCCACCTGGTTCCGGCACAACCCCTACGCCGAGTGGTACGCCAACACCGTCCGCATCGACGGCGCCCCCGCCCGGGAGCACCAGCGGCAGGCGCACGGCGGCGCCCCCTACGACGACTTCCTCGACCAGTGGGGCGCCGAGGAGTTCGACGCCGACGCCATGGTCGGCCTCTTCGCCCGCACCGGCGCCCGCTACGTCGTGCCCACCTCCAAGCACCACGACGGCATCGCCCTGTGGGACGCCCCCGGTACCGGCACCCGCAACACCGTGCACCGCGGCCCCCGCCGCGACCTCATCGCCGAGTTCGAGCAGGCGTCGCGCCGGGCCGGCCTGCGCTTCGGGGTCTACTACTCCGGCGGCCTGGACTGGAACTTCACCGATCTCCCGCCGATCACCGACGACGACTTCCACAACCGGCGCCCCCTCGGCGAGGACTACAACACCTTCGCCTACGCCCATGTCAGGGACCTCATCGACCGCTACCGCCCTGATGTGCTGTGGAACGACATCGAGTGGCCCGACTCCGGCAAGCGCGAAGGCCCCGAAGGACTGGTCGAGCTGTTCGACCACTACTACGCCACCGTCCCGCACGGCGTCGTCAACGACCGGTGGGGGCTGACCCACTGGGACTTCCGCACCAGCGAGTACCAGCAGGGCACCGAATCCGAGAACTCCTCCATGTGGGAGAACACCCGGGGCATCGGCTACTCCTTCGGCTACAACCGGGTCGAGGACGAACGCCACTACCTCGACGGCCCCGGCGTCATCCGGCACCTGGTCGACGTCGTCTCCCGCGGCGGCAACCTGCTGCTCAACGTCGGCCCCGACTCCGCCGGGCGGCTGCCGGCCCAGCAGAAGGCGGCGCTGGAGGCCGTCGCCGGCTGGACCGGGCTCAACGGCGGCGCGGTCTTCGACAGCACCGTGCTCGACCCCGCCGTCGCCGGGCCGGGCGGGGAGCCGTGGGTGCGCTGGACCCGCACCGGCGGCCACGCCAACGCCTTCATCGACGCCGCCGGGACCGTCTCCGTGGCGGGCGACCCCGGCGCCCTCGACCTCTCAGCCGCCCGGACCCCCGACGGCACCCCGGTCGCGGCGCGCGGCGAGGACGGCCGCATCGTCGTCGACCTGCCCGCGGCCGCCGCCGTCCCCGGCCCCGCCGTGGTCGTGATCCCGCTGGCCGGCCGGTGACCCCCGGCCGCGGCCGCCGGCGCCCGCGCGCGGCCGAGGAGGCCGCCGCGTGACCGGCCGAGGCCACGACCCGCACCCCGCGCCGGCCCGCCCGCTGGGCCGCGGCGGGCTGCGGGTGGGCCCCTACTCCTTCGGCGGGGCCCAGCTCGGCAACCTCGACCGCGAGGTGCCCGACCACGAGTGGACCGGCGCCGTTCCGGCGGCCTGGGCCGGCGGGGCGCGCTACTTCGACGTCGCCCCCCACTACGGCCTGGGGCTGGCCGAACGCCGGCTGGGCGCCGCCCTGGCCGGGCTGCCGGCGGCCGACGGCGCCATCGTCTCGACCAAGGTCGGCCGGCTCCTCGCGCCCGGCCCCGGAACGGGCACCGACCCCGAGGGCTTCGCCGTCCCCGACACCTCCGTGCGCGTATCCGACTACAGCCGCGACGGCGTCCTGCGCTCCCTCGAAGCGAGCCTGGAGCGCCTGGGCCGCGACAGCGTCGACATCCTCTACGTCCACGACCCCGACCACCACTACCGCGAGGCCATGGAGGGCGCGTTCCCGGCATTGGCGGAACTGCGCTCCCAGGGGGTCGTGCGCTCCTACGGGGCGGGGATGAACCAGTCGGAGATGCTCACCCGGTTCGTGTGCGGCACCGACCTCGACGTCGTCCTGCTCGCCGGCCGCTACACCCTGCTCGAACAGGGGGCGCTCGACGACCTGCTGCCCGAATGCGCGCGCCGCGGCGTCTCGGTCGTGGCCGGGGGCGCGTTCAACTCCGGCCTCCTGGCCACCGAGCACCCCCGCCCTGGCGCCGCCTACAACTACGCGCCCGCACCGGACGAACTGCTCCGGCGCGCCCGCGCCATCGCCGCCGTCTGCGAGCGCCACGGCACCACCCTGCCCGCCGCCGCGGCCCGGTTCCCGCTGGGCCACCCGGCCGTCGCAACGGTCTGCCTGGGCTCCTACTCCGCCGATCAGGCCGCCCGCAACGCCGCGCTCTTCCGCGCGCCCGTCCCGGGCGACCTGTGGGCCGACCTCGCCGACTCCGGGCTCCTGCGCGCCGACGCCCCGGTGCCGCACGCCGGTCCCGGCGGCGCTCCCGGCCCCGCCGCCACGGAAGGACACCCCGCCTGATGCGCGTCGCCCTGCACTCCCTGCTGCGAGAAGGCCAGGAGGACGGATACGAGCACGCCCACCAGCGCATCCCCGACGACCTCGACGCCGCGTTCCGCCGGGTGGGCATCCATGACTGGACCATCTGGCGCAGCGGCCGCCACCTGTTCCACGTGGTCGACTGCGACGACTTCGGCGCGGCCATGGACGCCCTCGACTCCGACCCCGCCAACCTCCGGTGGCAGGCGTTCATCAACCGCTACGTCGACCGCTTCGTCACCGGGCCGGACGGCGGTACCGCCCGGCCCGAGGTGTGGCGGCTGCGCCGCCAGCGGGGGGAGGTCCGATGACCGCCATCGACGCCCACCAGCACTTCTGGCGGCCGTCCCCGGGGCGCTACACCTGGCTGGGGCCCGGCGACGCCCCGATCGCCCGGAACTGGGACGAGCACGACCTCGCCCCGCTGCTGGAGGGCACCGGGGTGGCCCGCACCGTCCTGGTCCAGGCGGAGAACTCCCGTGCCGACACCGACGACATGCTCGCGGTGTGCGACCGCTGGCCGGCCGCCGCGGCGGTCGTCGGATGGGTCCCCCTGGAGCGCCCGGCCGAGGCCGCGGCGGAGCTGGAGGGGCTGGCCGCCGACCCCCGGTTCGTGGGCGTCCGCCACCTCAACCACAACGAACCCGATCCCGACTGGCTCGTGCGGCCGGAGGTGGTCGAGAGCCTGCGCCTGCTGGCGCCGCTCGGCCTGACCTTCGACGTCGTCGCCATCGGCGCGCGCGACCTCGCCCATGTGGCCGCCCTCGCCGACGAGCTGCCCGGCCTCACGCTGGTCGTCGACCACCTGGGCGCGCCGCCGATCGCCGGCGGCGACCCCGCCCCCTGGGCGGCGGCCCTGGCCGAGGCGGCGGCCCGGCCCAACGTCGTCGCCAAGGTCTCGGGCCTGGGGACGCTCACCGGCACCCCCGACTGGACCGCCGATTCCCTGCGGCCCTTCATCGACCACGCGCTGCGCGCCTTCGGCGCGGGGCGGCTGATGTTCGGCGGCGACTGGCCCGTCTGCGAGCTCGCCGGCGGCTACCGCCGGGTCCTGGCCGCCGTCGACGCCTGCACGGCCGGATGGCCCGCCGCCGACCGCGACCGCCTGTTCTCCGGGACCGCCACGGAGGTCTACGGCCTGGCCGGCCTCCCGGGGCCGGCCGCGTAGGTCCTGTTCCCCGGGGCGCTCCACCCCCGGCGGAGGCGTAGTGACCAGTACTGCTAATCTGGTCACTACGCCAGCCGAGGAGTCCGGTGCCATGCCCCGTCCGTCCATCCCCGACCGCGCCAACATCGTCCTCGACCACGCGCGGGCGCTGATCCTGGAGAAGGGCTACGACCGCGCCACCATGGCCGAGGTCGCCCGGCGCGCGGGTGTCGGCAAGGGCGCGCTCTACCTGGACTTCGCGTCCAAGGAGGCGCTGCTCGACGCCCTGCTCACACGGTCGGTGCGGGCACTGGCGGCGGCCGTGCGCGCCCGGGTCGCGGACGGCCCCGGCCCGGTCGCGCTGTCCACGGCCTACCGCTACGGCCTCGAAGCGCTCCTCGGCGACGACCTCATGCTCGCCTTCTACCTCAGCGACACCGGAGTTCTCGGCGGATACGTCCGTGACAAGGGTGCGGCGCGCTACGGGCCGCGCATGGACTGGCTGGCGGAGTACCTGGCCGGCCTCCAGCGGGCCGGGCTGGTGCGCGCCGACCTCGATCCGCCCGCCGCCGCCACGCTGCTGTCCGTCTTCGCCGTCGGCCTGATCAACGCCTCGCCCGCACTCGGCGCCCTCTCGCGCGAGCGGTTGCGCGCCACCGTGGACCTGCTCGCCGCTCTGGTCGCCGACGGCTGGGAGACCCCCGGCGAACCCGCCGATCCCCGTGCCGCGCGCGACGCGCACGCCCTGCTGCTGGACCGCCTCTCCCCACCGGACGAAGGAGCACCATGACCGCCGATGCCTTCCGCGACCACCGCGACCTCGCCCTGCCGGGCGGCCCGCTGCGGGTCTACGAGGCGGGCCCCGCCACCGGGCCGCCCGTCGTGCTGCTGCACGGCGCGATGCTCGACACCGCCCCGTTCACCTGGCGGCACCTGATGCCGGTGCTGGCCCGCGACCGCAGGGTGATCGCGCCCGACCTGCCCCGCCACGGGGGCTCGCGCCCCTGGAGCGGTACGCTGGACCAGGCGCGGCTGTCCGCCGTCCTGACCGAGCTGCTGGACCGCCTGGAGGTGGAGCGGGCCGATCTCGTCGGGCTGTCCATGGGCGGGGGCCTCGCGGTCGGCCACGCGCTCGACCACCCCGGGCGGGTGCGCTCCGTCGTGGCCTCGGCCCCGGGCGGGATCGAGGCGCGGCGCCCGGCGCAGTTCGCCACCTGGCTCCTGACGCGGTCCGACGCCCTGTGGCGCTGGACCGCCGCGTGGGTGGCGGCGTCGCCCGCGCTGCTGCGCCGCTCCATGGAGCGCAGCCTGGCCGCGGGAGCCGGGACCCCGGATTTCGCCGCCCTCATGGCGCTCGCCGAAGCCGAGGCCCGGCGCCAGCGGGAGCACCGCCAGCGGGCGCTGGACGACTGGCAGATCGCGGCCTACGGGCCGCGGCGGATGCGGTTCGACCTGTCCCCGCGGCTGCCGGAGCTGGTTCCCCCGTCGCTGTGGCTGCACGGCGTCCACGACACCCTCGTGCCCGCCGAGGTCGTGCGCCGCGCCGCCGCCGCGTCGCCCGGGGGCCGGTTCGTGTCGATCGAGGACGCGGGCCACCTGGCCCCGCTCGACCGGCCCGGCCCGTTCGCGGAGCTGGTCACCGCGTTCCTCGCCGACGTGCACGGCTGAGGGTGCCGTCCATGGCGGCCAGCCGCAGGTACGGGCCGCGCGGTCGCGCCCGATTGACGGGGCCGGCGGCCCCCGTCGACCGGCGGCGGGCGTCAGCCGGCGGCCGGGACCGCCGCCTCTCGCACGAGGAGCTCCGTCAGCCGGGACACGCTGCCGGCGCCGTAGCCCGCCGCGATCCCGCGCCGGGCCACCGCGGTCGCGGCACCGATCACCGTGTCGTCGAGCCCGCGGGCGCGCGCGGCGTGCACGACGTGCTCCATCCCGGCGGTGATGGACCGCAGGCTCGACACGTCGTCGGGGTGCTCGCCGGAGTCGATGTTGGCGGCGATCTCATCGATGCTCCCGGGGAGCAGTTCATGGATCCCCTTGGCGAAGGGGGCCAGGTCCCGCGCCGGGATGCCTTCGGCCGCCGCGAGCGCGAAGCCGTGCGTCAGGCCGCTCACCGCCGTCCAGAACATGTCGAGCAGGGCCACGTCGAACGCCGCGGCCCGGCCGGGGTCGGACCCGAGGTGGTCCTGCCGCCCGCCGATGGCGGCCAGCGTCTCCCGATGGGCCTCGTAGACCTTCTCCTCCCCGCTGTAGAGCACCTGGGCGCCGGGCCCGCCGATCGTGGTCGTGGGCGTCATGATCGAGCCGTCGACGTAGTCGATGCTCCGCTCGGCCGCCCACGCCGCCATCTCCCGCGCGCTGTCGGGGGAGTCGGCGGTCAGGCTGACCAGGGTGCGGCCCGCGAGGGCGTCGGCGGCGGGGTCCACGATGGCGTGGACCGCGCCGTAGTCGATCACGCACACGATCACCAGCGGGCTCGCCGCCACCGCCTCGGCGGCGGTCGCCGCGCGCCGCGCTCCCCGTTGGACCAGCGGGTCGGCCTTGGCGGGGGAGCGGTTCCATACGGTCGTGGGGTGGCCCGCCGCCAGGAAGGCGCCGGCCAGCGCGGCGCCCATGGGGCCCAGGCCGAGGACGGTGACCGGGCGGTCGGCGGCGCCCCCGTCGCGGTCGTCGTTCGCGTGTTCGCCGAGGTCGCCGGGGTCGCCGGGGGCGGTGGGAGGGGTGGAGGAGTGTGGTCCGTTCGTCATGCCGGTTAAGGTAAAGCCTCACGTCGACGTGAGAGTCAACGCCGCGTGTCGGAGGTCACATGCGCATCGGAGAACTGGCCCGCAGGACCGGCGTCAGCGAGCGGGCGCTGCGCTACTACGAGGAGCAGGGGCTGCTGCGCCCGGCCCGGCGCCCGAGCGGCTACCGGGAGTTCGCGGAGTCCGACGCCGAGACCGTCCGCCACATCCGCACCCTGCTGGCCGCGGGCCTGGGCACGGCCGTGATCGCCGAGGTGCTGCCGTGCATGGTCGCCGACGGCGAGCAGATCGTGTCGGCCTGCGCGGACCTGACGGTCGAGCTGGCCCGGGAACGCGAACGGATCAGTGAGGAGGTCGAGGAGCTGCTCGCGGCCCGCGCCATCCTCGACGACATCATCGCCCGCCCCGTCTCCCCGCTGCCCTACAGCGGGGACCGCGCCCCGGCCTGCTGACGGCGCCGCCCGCACCTGGACGCGGGCCGCCCGCCCGGTCCATCCTGGACCGTGCTGCTTCGACAACTGGAGTACCTGGCGGCCCTCGCGCGCGAGCGCCACTTCGCCCGGGCCGCCGACGCCTGCCACGTCTCCCAGCCGTCCCTGTCGGCCGGGATCCGCAAGCTCGAACGCGAGCTGGGCGTGCCCATCGTGCGCCGGGGCAACCGCTTCGCCGGGCTCACCCCCGAGGGGGAGCGGGTCCTGCTGTGGGCGCACCGCATCCTCGCCGAATGCGACGGCCTGCGCCAGGACCTCTCGGCCATGCGCGCCGGCCTGTCCGGTGTCCTGCGGGTGGGCGCCATCCCCACAGCTCTGACGGCGGCCTCGCTGCTCACCGCGCCGTTCTGCGAGCGGCACCCGCACGCCCGCGTGACCCTGGAATCGCTGTCGTCGCGCGAGATCGCCCGCCGCCTCGCCGAGTTCGAGCTCGACGCCGCCATGACCTACGTGGACGACGAGGAGCTGGCCGGGGTCCGCGCGCTGCCGCTCTACGAGGAGAGGTACGTGCTGCTCACCCCCAACGGCGGCGAGCTGGCCGAGCGCGCGTCCGTCCGGTGGTCGGAGGTGGCCGCCCTCCCGCTGTGCCTGCTCTCCCCGCGCATGCGCAACCGCCGCATCCTCGACGGATTCTTCGCCGCAGCGGGGGCCACCGTCGTGCCCGCCATCGAGACCGACACCGTCTCCGCGCTCTACGCGCACGTGGCCACGCAGCGGTGGTCGAGCGTCATCGCCCACGCCTGGCTGCACATGTTCGGGGTCCCCGAGGGCATGCGCGTGGTGCGGCTGGCCGACCCCGCGGCGTTCCCGCAGATCGGCCTCGTCGTCGCCGACCACCATCCGGAGTCGCTGCTCGCCGAGGCGCTGCTGGAGACCGCCCGCGAGGTCGACGTCCGGGGCGACCTCGAACGCCTGCTGCACGGCTACCTCGCGCGCCCGTGACCCCGCCCCCTCGTCGCCCCGCAGGTCGAGAAGGCGCACGCCGGCGCCATAGAAACGGGCTATCCCGCCATAGGGAGGTTCATTTTGACGCCCGGCGGGCGCGGAAGGGAGCCTCGGTGGTACGTACTCGCCACGAGTTGGGAGCCCTGCAATGGCGAAGGTGCTGTGTGTGCTGTACGACGACCCGGTCGGCGGATACCCGTCCTCCTACGCACGCGACGATCTCCCCCACATCGCCCACTACCCCAACGGCCAGACCCTCCCCACCTCCTCAGGCACCGACTTCACGCCCGGCCACCTGCTCGGCAGCGTCTCGGGCGAACTGGGGCTGCGCTCCTTCCTGGAGGCCCAGGGGCACACCCTGGTCGTCACCTCCGACAAGGAGGGCCCGGACTCGGAGTTCGACCGCGAGCTCGCCGACGCCGACGTCGTGATCTCCCAGCCGTTCTGGCCCGCCTACCTCACCGCCGAGCGGATCGCCCGGGCGCCCCGGCTGAAGCTGGCCGTGACCGCCGGGATCGGCTCCGACCACGTCGACCTGGACGCCGCCATCGCCCACGGGGTCACCGTCGCCGAGGTGACCTACTCCAACTCCGTGTCGGTCGCCGAGCACGTTGTGATGATGATCTTGTCGCTGGTGCGCAACTACCTGCCCGCCCACCAGGTGGTGCGCGACGGCGGCTGGAACATCGCCGACGCCGTGTCGCGCTCCTACGACCTGGAGGGAATGCACGTCGGCACCGTCGCGGCGGGCCGGATCGGCCTGGCCGTCCTGCGCCGGCTCGCCCCGTTCGACGTCCACCTGCACTACACCGACCGGCACCGCCTGCCGCGCGAGGTGGAGGAGGAGCTGAACCTCACCTTCCACCCCAGCGCCCGGGAGATGGCCCCGGTCTGCGACGTGGTGACCGTCAACGCCCCGCTGCACCCCGAGACCGAGGGGCTGTTCGACGACGCGCTCATCTCGACCATGAAGCGCGGCGCCTACCTCATCAACACGGCCCGCGCGCGCATCGCCGACCGCGACGCGGTGGTGCGCGCGCTGGAGAGCGGGCGGCTCGCCGGGTACGCGGGCGACGTCTGGTTCCCGCAGCCGGCGCCCGCCGACCACCCGTGGCGGACCATGCCCCACCACGGGATGACCCCGCACATCTCCGGCTCCACGCTGTCGGCGCAGGCGCGCTACGCGGCCGGCACCCGCGAGATCCTGGAGTCGTGGCTGGCCGGGGCCGCGATCCGCGACGACTACCTCATCGTGGACGGTGGCAAGCTCGCCGGCGCCGGGGCGCACTCCTACTCCACGACCGCCGGGGGCGGCGCGGCCTGACCCCCGCCGCGGCACCGGCGGCGCGCGTCCGCCACGCCCGCCGCCCGTGCCGCCGCGGGGCGCCTCGGGTCCGGCCGAGCGCCGGTCCGGGTGCGCCCCGCGTTGCGGCGCCGCCTCCGCACCCTCGCGCGGTTCGCCCGCCGCCGTCCTGGGTAGTGGGCGGTGACGCGAAGGAGGCGCGATGACCAGCGCGAACATCGAAGCGGAGGATGTCGACGGGGTGCCGGGGGAGGTCGTCGTCGGCGTCGACGGCTCCGAAACGGGGCTCGCCGCGCTCGACTGGGCCGCTCAGGAGGCCGTAGACCGCGGGGTCTCCCTGCGGATCATGCACGCGCTCAGCATGCCGCTGATAGCGGTACCGCTGGCCGCCCCGGTCCGCCTGCCGGAGACCCCCGAGATCGTCGAACGGGCCAAGGCGCTCGTGACCTATTCCGTCGAGCGGGTCGGCGACCGGTGGCCGGACCTGCCCGTGCACGCCCAGATCTCGAGCCAGCCCGCGGCGCAGGCGCTGCTCGCCGCCGCGAAGGACGCCGGGCTGGTCGTCGTGGGCTCCCGCGGCCTGGGCGCGGTGGGCGCGATCTTCCTCGGCTCGGTGAGCGTCCGCGTCTCCGCGCACGCCGCCTGCCCCACGGCGGTCGTTCCGCCGGACGGGCCGCCCAGCGAGCTGCGGGACCGGCGGGTGGTCGTCGGCGTCGACGGCTCCGAGCCGTCCGCTGTGGCGCTGGACGTGGCCCTGCGGGAGGCGGCGCAGCGCGGCGTCGGCGTGACGGTGCTCGACGCCTGGCACAGCCCCGAGCCCGTCGACCTGCTGATGTACGACACCGAGGTGCCCAGCCCGGCCCGCGACCGGGCCGAGGGGCACGTGGTCGAACGCATCGACCGGATGGTGGCGGAGGCGCGCACGGCCGCGACCGCCGATGTCCCGGTGGAGGTGCGGGCCGTCGTGGACCACGCGGCGCGGGCGCTGCTGGACCAGAGCGCCGGCGCCGGGCTCGTCGTGCTCGGGTCGCGGGGCCGGGGCGGGTTCCGCGGCCTCCTGCTGGGCTCCGTGAGCCACGCGGTGCTCCACCACACGAGCATCCCGGTGATCGTCACCCGGGCGTGACCCGAGGCCGCGCCCGATCCGCCGCGGCCCCGCGACCGGATCGGCGAACCCTTGGGTGCGGGGGCGTCCCATTGCGGGGATCGGCGGCACATCCCCAGTAACGGGTTCCGATCCGGTGGCGGGTACGGGGGGCGGCTAGAGGATCGGGTTGCAACTATCGTGTTGCGCGGGACCTTCGGCCCTCGAATGCGCGGCGCGATGCCGTCAGGGTGGAGACGAGACCACACAAGGGGATACGACGATGACCACCGGTCAGGACCACACGCCCGGCGGGACGGCGGGACGCACCCGGCGCCCCCGCGGCGCGCACGCCGACGTCGTGTACGCGGCCCGGGGCCGTGCGCTGGTATCGGTGTCGGGCGAACTCGATTTCGCGACCGCCGACGCGGTGGCCGCCGAACTCGCCCACGCGGCCCTGACCGTCGGCCCGAGCATCGAAGCCGACGTCTCCCGCGTCGCCTTCTGCGACGCCTACGGGCTCGCGGCGCTCCTGCGCGCCGCTGCCCGGGCGGAGCGCGCGGGCGGGGCGCTGACCCTGCACGGCGTGGGCGCCGATCTGGACCGGCTGCTGGCGATCACGGACACGGCCGCCCGTTTCGGCGCCCCCGGTGCCGTCGAGCGCCCCGTTCCACTGCCCGGCCCGCGTCCGGGCGGGTGAGCACCGCGCGCCGGCGGAGCGACAGCACGCGGCGGCCTCCGTCCGGAGCCCCGAACAGGCTCCGGCCGCCGCGCGGCGTCGGGTTCGCCGGCGCGCGGTGCCGGCCCTCCCGGGGCCCGGGCCGGTGTCTCCCGGGTGGCCCCGCGTCGGCGGCGCGGGGCCACCCGGGAGACACCGACCGGGACGGCGGCCGCCCCCCGCGGCGCCCGTATCCGCCCGGGTGCCATTCCCCCGCCACCGGCGCGCTCGCGCGCGGCACCGGGTGGCGGGCGCGAGCACACCCGTAAGCTCGCGAGGCATGGACCTGTCTCTGCGCCAGTTGTCGGTGTTCGTATCAGTGGCGCGCCGGTTGAGCTTCACCGCGGCAGCGGGTGACCTGCTCGTCTCGCAGTCGTCGCTGAGCCGGACCGTCGCCGAGATCGAGCGGACGCTGGGCGCGCGCGTCTTCCACCGCGACACCCGCAACGTGACCCTCACCGACGAGGGCCGGGAGCTGCTGGAGGTGGCGGAACACGTCCTGGCCGTGCACCGGGCGGGCATGCGCCAGCTCGGGCGCTACGTGGAGGGCGGCGCGGGGGCCGTCACGGTCGCCGCGCTGCCGTCCGTGGCGGCGGTCCTGCTCCCGCCGGTGATCGCGGTGTTCCGCGAGCGCTGGCCCGACATCAGCGTGCGCATCCACGACGGCCTGTCCCGGCGCATGGTCACGGCCGTCGAACGGGGCGAAGCCGATTTCGCGATCGCGGTCGCCGCCGACGTTCCGGAGTGGCTGGAGAGCCGGCCGCTGGCCCACGACAGGTTCGTGGGGGTGGTCCCGCCCCGGCACCCGTTCGCCGACCGCGCGGAGCTGAGCTGGTCGGAACTGCGCGACGAGCGGTTCATCGTGATGGCGGCCGACACCAGCGTCCGCGCGCTCACCGACTCGGCGTTCGCCCAGATCGGCGGCCCGGCGCGCGGGGTGGTCGAGGCGAGCAACGTGGCGACGGTGGGCGGCCTGGTCGCGGCGGGCCTGGGGGTCTCCGCCCTGCCGGCCCTGGTCCGCGTCCTGGTGAGCTTCGCCGACGTCGCCCACCGCCCGCTCGTCGCCCCGCTGGTGACCCGCCGCCTCGATGTCCTGCGCCCCACCGACCGACCGGTGCCCGCCGCGGCGCGCCGCTTCCTCGACACCCTCGACGACCTCCGCCTTGGCGGCTTCGAGCTCCCACCCGACGTCGCGTGGGCCCGGCCGTGACCGCTTCCGCGGGGGTATGCGGGTCGGGGCGCGTCGGACGAGCCCTTTTCCGGCGCCGGGCCCCATGAAGGGGCGCGGCGGTGGCGACAACGACGCCGGCCGCGCCCGCGATGGCGACGAGGCGCGCCGCGCTCTGCGGTCGAAGGGCATTGCGGATGAGTGCGGGAAACCGCGGGAATTTCGGCACCGTGGAAATGTAGGCGCGTCAGGTAGCCGCGGCGATGGTGCTATCCCCCGTTTCGTGGTTCGGAAATCCTCGGGGCCGGTGGCTGAGGGGGCATTTCATGGCGGCCACCCCCGCCTCGGGCAGGGGCGGCCGTGTGAATGGGAAGGGGTGTCAGGAGACTTCAAGGGAACTGGCGCGGTTGCTCCATCCGGTGCCGATGTTGCCGAGGTTCGACGACTGGTCGATCCAGGTGGACTCGGCGCCGGTGAAGTTCGTACCGTTGTACAGCTTGATGTCGCACTGGTTGTAGGTCCGCAATGACGAGATGCGGTTGTTCATGGGGCCGAGGGTGGCGAACTCCCACTCCCGGTCGTAGGACGGCGTGCACGGAGACGTCGCGAAGATCTCCCCGATGAGATTGCTGTAGCCCGTCCCGTCGTACAGTCGCGCCGCGACGACGGCCGCGGTGCCCACGTCGGCCATCTCGCGCGCCTCGCTCATGTCGCCGGCGCACGACAGTTCGCCGGAACCGAGGTCGAGCACGCAGTGCTCCGGCTGTTCGGCCGCGGTCCCGGCGACGGCGGCGGGCGCGCCGAGCGCGACCGCGGAGAACGTCACGGCACACGCGGCGAAGGCGTGGACTCCTCTGATCTTCATGTCATCCCCCGTGTGATCTCGGTTTTCGAGAAAGAAAATGGAAACGCGTGGCGCCGCTGCGCCCGCGTGGCCGGAAACGGTTCCCGTTTTCCGGGTGGCCGGATGTCCCCCGATTCTTCGGTCCGGCTGCTCGTTCCTATTCTTCGATTCAACGGAGCAGCGGCAAGGGTCGGTGAATGTTCTTCGGTCGTGGCCGAAATACCTAGGTGAGCCGAATGCGAACGTCGCGGTCGCGTTGTTCGGGGGGCTCGTGCGATGGGGTGGGCCGCGGATGCGTGTGCCACTGCGGTCCGACGCCATGGATTCACCGGTCCTGATCGGGGCGTGCGCGCGCCCTCCCTGTCCGCGTTCGGCGGCCGCCGGACACCGGCCGTGTCCGTCCGGGGAGCCGGCGGGCGCGAGGGCCGGGAATCCGCAGGTGGTCGGGGAATTCTCCATTCATGCCAATGCCACATATGACGATGCTCTTTTGATGTTGGACGCTCATGGGTGGGGCTCGGCATGCTGGCAGGCAGGAGCGGGCGGCGCGGCAGGGCGGCGGCCCGCGGTGCGGACAGGAGGCCGACGCCCATGCAGGACCGTCCACCGGAGCCCGGTGCTGGGGGCTGGGGCCAGCTCGCGGGGCTCAAGGTCGTGGAGTTCGCGCACGTCGTCGCGGGTCCGCTGGCAGGGTCGCTGCTGGCCGACATGGGCGCCGACGTCGTGCACGTCGAGCCGCCCGGCGCCGGTGACGCGGCGCGGTCCATGGGCCCCGAACGCGACGGGGTCCGGCTGTGGTTCAAGGTCTCGGGCCGCAACAAGCGGTCGGTCACGCTCGACCTGCACGCTCCCGAAGGGCGCGAGGTCGCGGGCGAGCTGGTGGCCTGGGCCGACGTGGTGATCGTGACGTTCCGCGCCTCGCGGCTGAAGAAGTGGGGCCTGGACCACGAGGCCATCCGCGCCCGCAACCCGCGCGCGGTGGTCCTCCAGATCTCCGGGTTCGGCGCCACCTCGTCGCTGGCCGACGCCCCCGGATTCGGCAAGATGGGCGAGGCGCGCAGCGGGGTCGTGCACATCACCGGGGCCCCCGACGGCCCGCCCGTGCACACCGGGTTCTCCCACGGCGACGCCGTCACGGGGCTGATGGGCTCGCAGGCGGTGCTCGCCGCCCTCTACCGGCGGGAGCGCGACCCCGGATTCCGCGGCGAGTGGATCGACCTCGCCCTGTTCGAGCCCCTGTTCCGCCTGGTCGAGTGGCAGGTCATCGCCTACGACCAGCTGGGCGTGGCACCGTCCCGTCAGGGCAACCGGTTGCCGGTGGCGCCCGCCGCGGTCATCGACACCTACCGCAGCCGCGACGGCGAGTGGATCACCGTCACCTCCGCCACGCTGCGCTCGGTCCTCAACGTCGTCCGCCTGGTCGGGCTGCCCACCGAGGAGTTCGACACCGTCGAGCGGCAGATGGAGGGGCGGGAACGGCTCGGCGCGGCGCTGCGCGAGTGGGTCCGGGCGCGCGACGCCGAGGAGGCCCTGCGCGGGCTGGCGGCGGCGGAGGTGGTGGCCTCGCGGATCTTCACCGCCGAGGACATCGTCAACGACCCGATCTACGCCGAGCGCGGCGACATCGTCACCGTGCAGGACCCCGATCTGGGACCGGTCCGGATGCAGGGGGTCGTGCCGCGGTTCGCCGAGCGGCCCGGGCACGTCTGGCGGACGGGGCCCGCCTTGGGCGCCGACAACGACCTGGTCTACCGGGACTGGCTGGGCCTCGACGACGACCGGATAGGGAGGCTGCGCGATGCCGGCGCGATCTGAACCACGGTGGGGCGGTGGGGCGGGTGCGACCGCCCCCGCCGCCGCGGCCGCCTCCATCCGCTCACTGCTGTTCGTGCCGGGCAACCGGCCCGACCGGATCCCGAAGGCGCTGGCGTCCGGCGCGGACGCGGTGATCATCGACCTTGAGGACGCCGTTCCGGAGCGGGAGAAGAAGGCGGCGCGGCTCGACACCGTGGCGGCGATCGCCGCGGCGGCGGCCGGCCCCGGCGGGCCCGCGCTGTTCGTGCGGGTCAACGCGCTGGAGGGCTGGGCGGGGGCCGAGGACGTGCGCGCCGTCGTCGCGCCCGGGCTGGCCGGGGTGGTCGTGCCCAAGGTGGACGGCCCGGCCGACGTCGAGTTCGCGGCCCGGCTGCTGGACTGGAGCGAGGCGGAGGCGGGGCTGCCCCGCGGCGGGCTGGCGATCGTCCCCCTGCTGGAGACGGCGGCGGGACTGCGCCGCGCCTATGAAGTGGGGACGGCGTCGCACCGGGTCATGTGCCTCGGGGCGCTGAGCGCCCGCGACGGCGACATCCAGCGCGCGGTCGGGTTCCAGTGGAGCCCGGAGGGGGCGGAGACCCTGGAACTGCGTGCGCGGGTGCTCTTGGACGCCCGCGCGGCCGGCACCCCCAACCCGGTCAGTGGACTGTGGACCGCGATCCGCGACCTCGACGGGCTGCGGCGCTTCGCCGAGCAGAACCGCTCGCTGGGCTATGCGGGGATGATGGCGATCCACCCGGCGCACGTGCCGGTGATCAACGAGGTGTTCGCGCCGACGGCGGCCGACCTGGACCGCGACCGGCGACTCGTGGCCGAGATGGAGCGTGCCCAAGCGGCGGGGGAGGGGGCCGTGGTGTTCGAGGGCGTGATGATCGACGAGGCCATGCTCGCCTCGGCCCGCACCCGCCTGGCCCGCCACGCAGGCGCGGAAGGCGGCGGCCCGGCGGGGTGAGGCGGCGCCGGCCGGTCGGGTCGGCCGTCGCCTCCGTCGAGGGCATCCCCGGGTCTCGGACCCGGGGATGCCCTCATCGCTGGTGCTGGTGCTTCCGTTCACCCGGCGACCCGGAGCAGTGGCGGCCGTGACCGGTGGAGCGGTGGAGCGGCCCAGGACCCGTGAGTGGAGGGGCGGAAGGGGCCCGTGCGACCCCTGCCACGGAGCGGGAAGATCGTCCGTTCCGGCACTGATGCACGCCGGGCATTGGTTCATCCGTTTTTGATGTTGGACAAAGCTCAGTCATGGGCCGGACACTCGTGCGAAACGAATGTGATCCACGCGACATGTGCGCCGTATTGGTCGGCGCGTGGAGGGCGGGCGAGTGATGACGGCCGTATTGGGCCTGTGCACCATCGGGCTGTTCCTGGCTCTGGTGATGAGCAACCGGGTGTCGGTGCTCGTCGCCCTGGTGCTCGTACCCATCCCCTTCGCACTGATCGGGGGGTTCGGCCCCGACCTGGGGACCTTCGTGCTGGACGGCCTGCTCACCGTGGCGCCGACCGGCATCATGATCGCCTTCGCGGTGCTGTACTTCAGCCTGATGCTGGAGACCGGGCTGTTCAACCCGGTGATCCGCGGGATCCTGGCAGTGGCCAAGGGCGACCCGATGCGGGTGACGGTGGGCTCCGCGATCCTCACCATGGTCGTGGGGCTCGACGGTGACGGGGCCTCGACCTTCCTCATCACGATCTCGGCCCTCCTCCCGGTCTACCTGAAGCTGGGCATGAGCCGGCTGCTGCTGGCCGGCGTGGTGGGACTCGCGGCGGGTGTCATGAACATGATCCCCTGGGGCGGTCCGACGGCCCGCGCGATGGCCACGCTCGACGCGACCTCGGGAGAGATCTTCACCCCGGTGCTGCCCGCCATGCTCGCGGGCCTGGCCTGGGTGCTGTTCTCGGCGTGGTGGCTGGGCCGCCGCGAGCGCGCCCGGATCGGCGCGCTCACCGCGGAAGGGGTCGGGGTGGCGCCCGGAGCGACGGCCGGGTCGGCCGGTGCGGCGGCCGGCACCGATGCCCCCGGCGGGGGGAAGGCGGCCGCGACGCCCGGGACCCCCGGAGCGCCCGGGACCGACGCGGCCGGTGCCGACGCGGCCGGTGCCGTGACCGGTACGAGCGCGTCGCCGGCCGACGGCCCCGGCGCCGCCCTCATCGCACAGCAGGTGCGGCTGCCGGTGGGTACCCCGCGGCTGGTGTTCAACCTCGTGCTGACGATCACCCTGGTGGTCTCCCTCGTGGCCGAGGTGATGCCCCTGCCCGTGCTGTTCATCGTCGCCACCGCGCTGGCGCTCGTGGTCAACCTGCCCAAGTGGAGCGACCAGCAGGCGTTCCTGGAGCGCCACGGCAAGAGCGTGGTGCTGGTGACGACGATGATCTTCGCGGCCGGGGTGTTCACCGGTGTGCTCACCGGGTCGGGCATGATCGAGGCCATGGCCTCCGCGATGGTCTCGGTCATCCCGGATTCGGCCGGCGGCCTGCTGCCGCTGCTGGTGGCCGTGACCAGCATGCCGCTCAGCCTGGTGTTCACGCCCGACGCGTACTACTTCGGGGTGCTGCCCGTGCTCGCGGAGGGGGCGAGCCAGTTCGGCGTGGACCCCGCGGAGATCGGCCGCGCCGCGGTTCTCGGCCAGATGACCACCGGCTTCCCGCTGAGCCCGCTGACCTCGGCCACCTTCATCCTGATCGGGATGGCGGGGGTGTCGCTCGGGGAGCACCAGCGGTTCATCTTCAAGTGGGCGTTCGGGACGACCCTGGTGATGACCGTCGTGGCCGTGGCCACGGGCGCGATCTCGGTCTCACTCTGACGTCGATGCCGGGCCGCCGCCGGGGTGCCCCGGCGGCGGCCGTGGCGCGCGCCGATCAGGAGCCGTCTGGGTCGACGGGGTCGACGGCTCCGGTGAACACCATGGCGACGGGCTCTCCATCGGGGCCGGGGTGGTCGAACCCGATCTCCAGGTCGGCGGTGTCGGCAGGGACGGCGCAGTCGAGGGGGTAGGTGTGGGTGCCGGCCTCCAATTCGCCGCTGCCCGGCAAATCGGCGGGATCGTCGGAGGCGGTGCCGTCGGCGAAGCACTGGGGGCGCAGGCCGTTCACCCCGAACACCCGGCCCAGTTCCGGGGTCTCGATGACCAGCCGGTACCGCACGGAGCCGGCCCCGGAGCGCTGGACGGAGTCGACGGTGAACGTGACGTCGCGCATGTCGTCCCAGTCGTATTCCTCCGGGTACGCGCCGACGGGGAAGGCGATCGCCGCTGGGTCGCCGAACCGGAACGGGCTGCCGGGGTGGACGCCCGCTTGTCCGTTGTCGTCGGCGATGGCGGACGCGGTGAGGGCAGAGGCGGTCAGGGCCGGTGCCGCGAGGGCCGTGACGATCCAGCGGGTCGCTGCGGGGACTGCCATGGGGATGGGCTCCTTCGGTGGAGGCGGACAGCGAAGAACAGGGACCGGGCGGGGCTCGCACCGCTCATGGCGGACACGGGCCGGACGGAACCGGGTGGCCGGGGAGTCGCGACGTCGCTGGGCCGGGGTTCGGGTGCGGTCGCGGGATCGTGGTCGCGAAACGTGACGGGACGCGGCGCGGTGCGACGGTGAGAGCGGTGCCGGGAGGGCGTCGGGACGGTCGACGGCCGGCACACGGAGCGTGGGTGTGGCGCCTGGTCCAGATGCTAGTGCGGTCGGTCGTGCCGCCGCCATCGCGTGTCCCGCCCTGTGGACGCGTCGCGGCGAGTCGACGAGCGAGTGGAGGCGGCGCCGCCCTCGGCCGGAGGCCCGACTCGCGGGGCCGTTGGAGCAGAGTGAGGAGGCGAGAGTGACCTGGGGGGACGAGGCCGCCGCCGTGCGGTCTCCCGGCCCGCGTCCGGGGGCGGGCCGTCGCCGGGGGGCCGGACACCGCCCCGCGCCCGCGGTCGGGCGCGCGGGACCGGGGAGGTGGGGACCGTGGCTCCCGCAGGTGAGCGGGGTACCCGTGGGAGCCACGGAGTTCATGCGGCGGGGAGGGTGAGCTCGGCGGAGACGGCGCGGTGGTCGCCGCCCGCCGGCTCGTGGGTGTCGACGCCGCCGACGCCGATCCGCGCGTCCACAAGGACGTGGTCAAGGGTGATCTTGGGCAGTGGGCCCACGGGCCAGGTGCCGCGCAGGCCCTCGCCCAGCGCCGCGGCGGCGTCGGTATAGCCCCGCGCCAGGACGTCGCGGAGGGCCGCGTGGTCGAGCGTGGCGTTGAAGTCGCCCGCGAGGATCCGCGCGGGACCGTCGGGATCGGCAGCGGGGAGCGCGCGCAGCGCGTCGTGCCACGGCCGGGTGTTGGCGGGGTCGAGGGGAGGCAGCGGATGCACGGAGGTGACCTCCACGGGTACGGCCCCGGGGATCTCCACCAGCGCCTGCGGCGTGTGCAGCGAGCCCGCCTCGGCGCCGGGGTCGCCGACGGGGACGAGCGGGTGGCGGGAGTACACGGTGCCGCCGGCCGCCGCCGGAGCGGCACGGGTGAAGCCATAGGGCAGCGGCTTCGCGAGGTCGATCATGGGCAGGTCGATTCTTCCGCAAAAGGGATCTGTAACGCACAACGCGTGCGGGCACCGATACGGTTCGCGTCGGGGGCGGGACCGATGATCCGGTGTCCGGCCGGGGAAGGGGTGGAAGCGGCCGGGGCGGTGTCCCGGTCGCGGTCGCGGCCGTGGTGCACTGTGCGGACAGGCGATACGCGGTGCGTCCGCCGACGGTGCCCGGCGGCGGAATACAGCGCGCGGCGGCTTCGTTTACGAGTATAGTTGAAATTGAAACTACTTACTGGGAAAGGCTTCGGAGATGCAGTTCGGGATCTTCTCGGTCGGCGACGTCACCACCGACCCGACCACCGGGCGCACCCCCACCGAGGGCGAGCGCATCAAGGCCGTCATGACCATCGCCGAGAAGGTCGAGGAGGTCGGACTGGACGTCTTCGCGACCGGCGAGCACCACAACCCGCCGTTCATCCCCTCCTCGCCCACCACCATGCTGGGCCACATCGCCGCCCGCACCGAGCGGATCATCCTGTCCACGGCGACGACGCTGATCACCACCAACGACCCGGTGAAGATCGCCGAGGACTACGCGATGCTCCAGCACCTGGCCGACGGCCGGGTCGACCTCGTGATGGGGCGCGGCAACACCGGCCCCGTCTACCCGTGGTTCGGCAAGGACATCCGCGACGGGATCCCGCTGGCCGTCGAGAACTACCACCTGCTGCACCGGCTGTGGCGGGAGGACATCGTCGACTGGCAGGGGAAGCACCGCACCCCGCTACAGCGGTTCACCTCGACCCCGCGCCCGCTGGACGGCGTCCCGCCGTTCGTGTGGCACGGCTCCATCCGCAGCCCCGAGATCGCCGAGCAGGCCGCGTACTACGGCGACGGGTTCTTCGCCAACAACATCTTCTGGCCCAAGGAGCACTACCAGAAGCTGATCGGCCTGTACCGCCGCCGTTTCGAGCACTACGGGCACGGGTCCGCCGACCAGGCCATCGTCGGCCTCGGCGGGCAGGTGTTCCTGCGCAAGAACTCCCAGGACGCGGTGAAGGAGTTCCGGCCCTACTTCGACAACGCGCCCGTCTACGGCCACGGGCCCTCTCTGGAGGAGTTCACCCGGGAGACCCCGCTCACCGTGGGCAGCCCGCAGGAGGCCATCGACCGCACGCTGGCCTTCCGCGACTACTTCGGCGACTACCAGCGCCAGTTGTTCCTGGTGGACCACGCGGGGCTGCCGCTGAAGACCGTCCTGGAGCAGCTGGACATCCTGGGGGAGGAGGTCGTGCCGGTGCTGCGCAAGGAGTTCGAGGCCGCGCGCCCCGCGCACGTCCCGGACGCGCCCACCCACGCCGCACGCGTGGAAGCCGCCCGGCGGGCCGCCGAGAACCGCCCTGCGGAGGAGGACGGCGCGCGGGACACGGAGCGGGACGACCGGTCCGGGCAGAGCGCGCGGACGACGGAGGACCCCCGATGAGCGAACGCACGCTGGCAGTGGTCAGCGCCGGGCTGGGGCGCCCGTCGTCCACCCGGCTGCTGGCCGACCGCCTCGCGGAGGCGACCGCCGAGGCGCTGCGCGAGAACGGCGACAGCCCGCGCGTGGAGACGGTGGAGCTGCGCGACCACGCCCACGACCTGATGAACACCATGCTCACCGGGTTCGCGCCGAGCGGCCTGCGCGGCGTCATCGAGGAGGTGACCGGCGCCGACGGGCTGATCGCGGTCACACCGGTGTTCAACGCCTCCTACAGCGGCCTGTTCAAGTCGTTCTTCGACGTCTTGGAGGACGGCGCGCTGGAGGGCACGCCGGTGCTGATCGGCGCCACCGGGGGCACGGCACGCCATTCCCTGGCGCTGGAGTTCGCGATCCGCCCGATGTTCGCCTACCTGCGGTCGGTCGTCGCACCCAGCGCGGTCTACGCGGCATCAGAGGACTGGGGCGGCGACGGCGGCGCGTCGGGTGCCCTGACCGACCGCGCACGCCGCGCCGGCACGGAACTCGCCACCCTGATCGCGGGCCGCACAGCGGCCCCGGAGCCCGACCCCTACGAGGACCCCACCCCGTTCGAACGCCTCCTCGGCGACCAGTGACCGGAGGTGCCGGACCGTCCCGCACGCGGACGGCCCGGCGCGTTCGGGGCGCTGGGCGTGTCCGACGCCCCGAACACCCGCCGAGGCCGGAGCTCGATGACGGCATCGGCGGTCCCGCGTGCGTGGGGGCTGTGCCCCGGGGGCGGCGGGCGCAGCCCTCACGACGGGGCGACCCGGTCCCGTCCCTCGCCGATGGAGAGGTGGAGACCGGGCCGCGCGTGGTCAGGCGGCGGCGGTGCCGGGTAGGTTTCCCCAGGTGAGGGTGAATCCGACGCCGTGGCGGGGTGTGGGCAGTGGGCCCCAGGTGTCGGCAAGGTAGTCGATGAGGGTCATGCCGCGGCCGTGCTGGGCCATGGGGGTGATGGGGCGGATGAAGGGGGTTGTCCCGCCGGCGGGACGTCCTTCGTCCTCGACCTCGATGGTGATCCGGCGCTGTTCGACCATGAGGGTGACGTCGAACTTCCCGCCGCGTCCGCTGGCGGTGTGGCGGATGGCGTTGGTCGCCGCCTCGCTGAGCAGCAGGACGGCGGAGGCGACGGTGTCGCCGGGGATGTCGAACGCGCAGTGGACGGTCAGCAGGCCCTCGCACCAGGACCGCGCCCGCTTGACCTGGTCCGCCCACCCGGGGAATCGCTGGAAGTAGACCACCGCCATCACCGCCCCTCGAAACGGAACAGATAGGGGCGAACGCGGGCGCATCGGCGCATGCGGATAGGGTCGAACACCGTCACCAGCTCCTCAGTCAGCTGTGGCCGAACCCCGGACGGTTGCCTCCGTCGCGGGGCCTTTTGTCGGGGACGCGGTACGGAAGTCCGGACGCGTCCACGGAGAACAGCTTCGTGCTTGGAAACCAGCAGGTGAAGAGGGCTGGTCGTTATTCGTCGGAGGCCCAACTCCGCCGGAGAATTGTGGAAAACCCTGATCCGGCCTGGACGTCTGTGATCGGATATCCGCATGCCACCCAGCAAGCGTGTGGCCATCAGGTACGGGCGCGAAGTGCGGACCCTCCGAGAGGATGCCGGACTCACCCAGGTATCAGTGGCCCGACGCGTCAATCTCAGCAAAAGCACGATCTCCGACATCGAACGCGGAAAGACCACACCCTCCGCCAAACTGAGGGCCGATCTCGACGGGGTCTTCGGCGGGGGCCGCCTAGCACACCTGTGGAAGGAGCTGACAGGTTCCAGTCGCGAGGTCTGGAAGTACGAGATCGCCGAGATGCTCGATGGCGCGAGCGCGATCTACGAGTACGAGGTCTTGGTGTTTCCCGCCTATCTCCAGAAGGAGGCATACGCACAGGCTCTGATTCGGTACGGAGCGCAATGGAATACCGAAGAAGAAGTCCTGGAACAGGCGGCGGAACGCGCTAATAGGGCAGAGTACATAGCCGAGTCCGCGAGGCCAAAGATCTGGTTGGTGCTGGACGAGACCATCCTCCTCCGGCGTTACGGCTCCGCGGGCATCATGCGGGAGCAAGTCGCGCACGTGATAGACCTGGCCGAGCGAGAGAGAATCACCGTGCAGCTGGTTCCAGCGGCCGAGCCCAAGCATCCGGGAAACTCGGGAGCGTTTAAGCTCATCACAACGGACCATGTCGCTGATGTCTTGATCGCTGAGTCCATCCGTGAGGGCCAGGTGGTCACTGACGCGGTAGACGTCGCCAACTACCGGATGCAGTTCGCGTCGCTGCAAGGCGTCGCGATGAGCCCGGAAGAGAGCCTGAGCAGGCTGCGGGACGAGATGAAGAGGTTGGAACCATGACCAAGCCGGATTGGCACAAGAGTACGTACAGTAACGGTGGCTCGAACTGCGTGGAGGTTCGCGAACACGAATTCGGGGCCGACGTGCGCGACACCCAGGACCGTGACGGCGCCACTCTTTCCCTGGGTGCCAGTGAGTGGGTCGCCTTCCTCGGCGGTATCGACGGGTTGTAGCCGTTTTTTGACCCTCAAAGAGCGTGCGGAGCGATAACCTCCTCGGTCTGGGGCTCATTGCCGGACATACGGCTCTGAACGGTCGGCTTCGAAGGTGGTCGAGATGTCGAGACGCTGGTTGGCGATCGGTGTGGCCGTCCTCGTCGTGGCGGGGGTGGCGGCGGTCGTCGTTGCGCTGACCGGATCGTCCAGGGAGGGGCCCGCTCCGTCCGAGGGCGAGTCGGAGCCTCCCGTCGCGGCGGGCGTCTACGCCTACATGAAGATCGAGTTCGGTCAGAACCTGCTGGACACTCAGGGCGAGATGGTCGTCATGGACGGCGCCGAGCAGATCGGCAGCGCCCCGTTCAGTGCCCTCGGCACCCGTCCGGTGTTCACCGACGACGGCCAGTATGCGTACACCCTGCTCTTCGGCGACGAGCTCTCCGTGGTCTCGGCTGAAACCGGTGAGGTCGTGTCCGCGCCCTGCGAGGGGTGCAGCGACCGCCAGCTCGAATGCCAGTGCCAGACGGTCGTGCCCTTCGGTGATAGCCGGATCGCCTGGCTGGATGACGACCACCATGTGGTGCACATGGATCTCGCCGCCGAATCGCCGGAACCGCAGCAGACGGACACGACGCTGCCCACCGAAGACGGCTTCCTGGACGAACAGGTGAGCCCGAACCTGATCGCCGGCACCGACGGTGCCGCGCTCGCCGCATATCCGGGCGGCCTGCCGGGCGACGACCTGATGCCGGCGTACCTCGTGACACTCGACGACGAGCCCCGCCGGCTGGACTCGGATCGACCCGACTCCGTCGAAGAAGCCGTCTTCAGCCCCGACGGCTCTCACGTCGCGCTGACGGGCAACCAGGAGAGGGCCTGCGCCACGGTGACCGTCGTCGACGTCGCATCAGGCGAGGGCGAGACCGCCCCGGTGAGCGCCGAGCCGGGTACCGAATGCGACGACCACGACGTGTACATCGACGGCCTGTGGTGGGACCTGGACGATGCTTTGAACGTGTACTTCCAGGCCGATGAGGACGATTCCACCGCCGAGGACGATTCCGCCACCGAGGACGGCCAGCGCCGACTCGAAGGCGACAGGTGGGTCGAATCCGACGCCGGCCCGGCAGAAGAAGTGCGGCAACTGAGAGCCGGAGCGACGGCGGTCCTCGACGACTGGACCCTCTCCATCGAAACCGACAGCCAACGCACCGAAATCGACACCGACGTCCGCTACGTGGCCGTCGCACCGTCCTGATCGAGGTTCAGCAGCCGACCCCGCTGTGAAGCGGTCGCCGGGCCGGCCGCACGCCGTGTCGGCGAAGGACGTGGTCCCCGCCGGGCGGCCGGTTCGGTCAGTTCAGTGTGCGCGCGATGCGATTTCGCAGAGTCTCATCGGCGATGGAGCCAGTGGCGCGCCACGCGGCGTCGAGGACCTCCTCGGTTTGAAGTTCCCCGACATCAGCCGACGTTCGGAAGAGGAATCGGAAGTCGATGTGCCGGTGCTCCGGCTCTCCTTTTGCGTCATTGGCGGGGATCGGATGGACATCGATGTGCAAGGGCCGTGTCCCGGTGGGGGAGATGGCCGAGGCGGAGATCCCGGTCTCCTCCGTCAGCTCGCGCAGTGCGGCGTCGATGAGCCGGGTGTCATCGCGTTCGATGTGCCCGCCGGGCAGCAACCAGGTGTCGAGCGCCCGGTGTCCCCTCCGCGGTACAGGCGCCCGGACGTCGTTGACGCGGATTCGCGCCGGGGCCGGATCGGTCGGTCAGGGCGATGTGCGTTTGCGGGCCCGGTAGGCGGCGGCCTTCATGCGGTTTCCGCAGGCGTCCATTCCGCACCAGGTGCGTCTGGCGCCTCGGGAGCGGTCGAGGTAGATGCGGGTGCAGCCCGGGCGGCTGCACTCCTTGAGGTGGGCGGCGGGGTCGGCGAGTACGGTGATCGCGCTTCTGGCCAGGTGCGAGAGTACGTCGCTCAGATCCCCCGATGTGCGCAGCCCCGCGTCGCTGAGTTCGACCCTGGGCACCGGTCCAGCCGCGGCTTTGTTGATGATGGCCAGGCTGTCCGGATCGAAGGGCCGGCCGAGCACGCGGTCGAGCGCGAGCCGGTAGACCGCCTCCCGGAGGGACAGCGCGGCCGTGAAGGCCGCGGCATTGGCGGTGACACGGTCCGGGAGGCCGTCGCATTCGGCCACCCACCGCTCCAGGTCGGCGGGTGCGGCCAAGAGGTCGGCGGGGTCGTCTCTGCGGGAGCCCACGGTGCCGGCCAGGTCGAGGGCCGGGTCGCCGCTCACGAATGCGAAAGCCACGTCACCATCTTGACCGGTGACGACGGCGATGGCAACATCGTCACCTGTTGAACAGGTGACGAGGACGCGAGCGGGAGAGCGCATGGCCGAGATCCGCGATATGGACATTGACGTCGTCGTCTTCGACGTCTTGGGCACGCTGGTCGACGAGCCCGGCGGGCTCCGGACGGCGATCCGCGACGCCGTGTCCGCGCCGGACGACGCCTCCGGTGGGGCAGCCGAGACGTCCGTCGATGAACTGCTCCTGCTGTGGCAGCGGCATATCGAGGATGAGCAGCGACGCATCGCGCACGGGCAGCGCCCGTATGCCGGCAGCGAGGTCCTGGACCGGGAGGCCGCACAGCGTGTGGCCGACCAGGCCGGGATCGGCGATCCGGCGGCCGTCGCCCGGCTGGCAGCGGCGGGCAGCCGCCTGCCTCCGTGGGGCGACTCCGTCGCCGGGCTTGAGCGGATGGCGCGGCTGCGTCCCGTGATCGGGCTCTCCAACGCCGGTCGCACCGCTCTGCTGCGGCTCAGCGCCTATGCCGGCCTGCGCTGGCACCAAGCACTGTCCGGCGAGGCGGTCCGGGCCTACAAGCCCGCGCCGGAGGTCTACCGGCTCGCCGCCGACACCGCGGGGTGCCCGCCGGAACGCGTGCTGATGGTGGCAGCCCACGCGTGGGACCTCCGCGCCGCCCAGGCGGTCGGCATGCGGACCGCCTATGTCCGGCGACCGGTCGGGGATCCGCCGGCGGACTCCGATTCCTTCGACGGGAGCTTCGACGGGCTCGACGATCTGGCCGCGGCACTGACGGCGCGGTAGCCGGGACGGTTCGGCCGGCGCGCGGCCGGTGCGGCGTCACATGGAGATCAGCACGGACACGCCCATCGCAACGGCGACGACCACGGTGGTGGCGGCGACGACGCGGAGGTTGCCGAGGTTGGCGGTCCAGCCGATCCCCACGCGTCGGGGGACCAGCGCCGCCGGGTCGTCGGCGTTCACGTAGACGGTTCCCGCGAGGTGCCAGAAGCGGTCGTCGTCGCGGGGGACCAGGCCGGAGTCCGCCTCCGCCGTGCCGGCGGGCAGCCTGCTCCCCGATGGGCCGACACGGAGGACGAGGTAGGCGACGATGGCGAGGATGAGGAGTGAGGGGACGCCGGCCACGAGCAGGACGAGCTCCTGGGAGCGGTCGTCGCTCCAGATCAGCCCGGACAGGCCGAGCATCATCAGATTGACCAGGGCGCTGATGCCCAGCAGGGCGCGGGCCATGATGACGAGGTAGCGCCGGTACCGGGCGGCGCTGGTCTTGGGGCGGGCCACATCGAGGTCGGCGCGGGTGCGCAGCGCGCCGGCGATGACGCCGATCATGGTCGCCGTGACGATCACCTGGGCGAAGACGAGGCTGAACGCGCTCCAGATCGTGGTCGGGTACACCCGGTAGACGGTTCCGCCGGGCGAGCGCTGGGGCAGGGCGATCTCGGCGGGCAGGCCCGGATAGACGATGGCGCCGACGGTGGCCGTCACGCCGATGATGGCGAGGGAGGGGATCGCCCACGGCCAGGGCATCCGCACGGGATCGGTGCGCAGAGAGGTGTCGGTGACGGCTCCCTGCCGCGCCTGCTCGTACCAGCCGCCGCGCTTCTTGGCGTCGGCGATGCCGTTGTGGGCGCGGGTCCACAGGACCGCGGTGACGGCGCAGAGCAGGAGGCCGCCGCCCGTCGCCCCGACGGCGGGGCCGTCGAGGACGGCGGTGAGGGAGGCGGTGGGGACGGCGACGAGCGCCGCCGACGCGAGCAGGTGCCTGCGGTAGCGCGTGCGCTCCGCCGTGACCTCGGGGGCGTCCGCCTTGTCCGGCGGGACGCGGACGCCGAAGGGCACGGCCCGCGGGTTCAACAGCCGGCTGGGTGCGACGTAGAAGACGGCGCTGAGGCAGGCCAGGATGCCGAGGGTGAGGGCTGCGTTGACGGCCGGCACGGTGTTCACCTGTTCGTTGTGATGGAGGCGTCTCGGGGAGAGAACCCGCTGCATGCCTGGATGGAAGAGTCTCGGAGAGAGAACCCGCAGCACGCCTGACGGCGTGGCGGCTTCCCGGGCCTGTGGGCCGGGACCGGTGATGACGGTCCGTCGTACCCCGGTCCGGTCGATCGGTGGCGGCTCCCCGGCCGCCGGGAGCGGTGGGGGTCCGGCGCGCCTCGGCGCGGACTACCGCTGCTCGTCGTCCCGGGCGGGAAAACGGTCGAGAGTCGCCTCGACATATGCCATCACCTCCTCCTTCGCGATGCCGCGCACGTCCAGCTCGGCGAGGAGCGTGCGCATGCGCCCCTCCCAGTCGACCCCGGCGCGCAGTTCGTCCGACGGCTGTTTGACGTCGGGCCTGACCGCGGCGCCGCTCTTGCGGTTGATGCGGATGAAGCCCTCGCGCCGGAGCAGGTCGTAGGCCTTGTTGACGGTGTGGAAGTTGATCGCCAGGTCGAGGGCCAGCTGCCGGGTGGACGGCAGCCCGGCGCCGGGCGCCAGCGCCCCTTCCGCGATGGCTTCCACCACCCGGTCCCGGATCTGCTGATAGATCGGCACTTCGCTGTCGAGGTCGAGGAGTAGCTGCACACCCTTGACTCTATCTGTTCTACATATGCTACAACAGATACACCACCGGGGGTGCGGTCCCATCCGAGGGACGGGCCCGGCTCCCGAGAGAGGGGCGGATCCCATGGCACTGATGAAGGTCTCGGACACCGAGCTCGCGATCGAGTTCAGCGGAGGCGAACGGACCTGGACGCGTCGCGCCTCGCTGACGGTCCCCTTGAGCGCGGTCCGCCGGGCGGCCCGGGTCGGCGATCCGCTGCGCGCGGCCCGCGGCGCCCGCAAGGGGCTCCATGTTTCGGGGGTCGCCAAGGTCGGCGTCTGGGGGCTGTTCCGCGGGCCGCGCCAGCTCGTGGCCGCCTACCGCGGTCAGCCGGGCCTGCACATCGAACTGGACCGCGCCGCCGCCGGCGGCGAGTTCGACGAGCTCGTCCTCTCCCTCGCCGACGCCGAACAGCTCGCCCGGCGCGTCGGGCAGGGGAGGAACAGATGACCACACGGCACGACGGCGGACCCGGCGTTCGCATCGACGTCACGGGCCTGACCAAGCGGTTCGGCTCCGTCCGCGCCGTCGAGGACCTCTCCTTCACCGTGGAGCCGGGCGTCGTGACGGGGTTCGCCGGGCCGAACGGCGCCGGCAAGACAACGGCCATGCGCATGATCCTGGGGCTGGTCGCTCCCACGTCCGGAACCGCCACGATCGGCGGGAAGCGCTACGCGGAGCTGCGCCGGCCCTCGCAGACCGTCGGCGCCGTCCTGGACGCGTCGGCCTTCCACCCCGACCACACCGCCCGCGACCATCTGCGCATCTACCGCACCATGGGCCGCCATCCGGAGTCCCGCGTGGACGAGCTGCTCGACCGGATGGGGCTCGCGCACGCGGCCGACCGCCGCACCCGCACGTTCTCCACGGGGATGCGCCAGCGCCTCAGCCTCGCCACCGCGCTGCTGGGCGACCCACGGGTGCTCCTCCTGGACGAGCCGAGCAACGGCCTCGACCCGGAGGGCATCGCCTGGCTGCGCCGGTTCCTGCGCGGCCTGGCCGACGAGGGGCGCACGGTCCTCGTCTCCAGCCACGTGCTGAGCGAGATGCAGCAGGTCGTCGATGACATCGTCATGATCAGCAAGGGCCGCCTGGTGGCAGCGGGACCGCTTCGGGAGATGGAGCGCGACCTGCCCGCGACCGTGCTCGTCCGGTCGCCGGACGCGGCGGAACTGCGTGCGGCCCTGCTGAGCGCCGGCGGCGGCCGGACCCGGGTCGAGACGGTGTCCGACGACGGGCTGCGCGTTTACGGCATGCGGGACGCGGACATCGCCGACCTCGCCGGATCCAAGGGCCTGCGCGTGTACGGCCTCACCGCCGAAGAGGCCGGCCTGGAGCGGCTGTTCTTCCGGCTGACCGGAGACGGGGACCCCGCGCCGCGGACGGCCCTCCACGCGCACGGACCACCTCCGGCGGCGGTCCCGCCGCAGGCCACGACCCCCGAAGGGAACCGGCGATGACCGCACTGATCAAGGCGGAGTTCCGGCGGTTGTCGGCCACCCGCATGTGGCTGTGGGCGCTGGGGGCGGCGACGCTCCTCGGCGGCGGCCTGGTGGGTCTGCTGACCGCTGTCGGGCCGCAGAACTTCGACCCGCCGATGCCCGGGATCGACACCCGCGAAGGCGTCCGGTCCATCCTCGGCATGCTGGGCTTCACGGTGTTCGTCCCCGCCGCGCTCGGCACCCTCGCCATGACCGCCGAATACCGCCACCGGACGGCCACCTACACCTTCCTGTCCGCGCCGCGGCGCTGGCAGGTGCTGACCGCCAAGCTCGTCACCTACGGTGCCGCCGGCCTGGTCTACGGGCTGGTGCTCGCCGGCACCGCCGCGGCCGGGTTCTTCGGCCCGGTGGCGGCGCAGGGGATCACCCCCGGCATGCCCGCCGCCGACATCCTGGCCCTGCTCGCCCGGCTGGCGGTGGCGATGGGGGTCTACACCCTGCTGGGGGTCGCCGCCGGTGCGCTGATCCGCAATCAGATCGCGGCGCTGGCCGTCGTGGTCGGCTACCTCTACACGGGCGAGGTCATCCTGATGATGATCCCCGGCGTCAACCTGCTCTACCCGCTGCTGCCCGGCGGCGCCACCGCCTCGCTGACCGGCTTCACCTACCTGACGGACGCGTTGGCCGACCAGCTGTCGTCGTCCCCGGTGTCCCTGCTGCCACCCGCGGGCGGCGGCGCACTCCTCACCGGCTACGCCCTCGCGGCGGCCGCCGCCGCGGTGCTGGTGCCCATGCGCCGGGACGTGTACTGACACCAGGGGAGCGGCCCCCGGCCGCGGTGCCCGTCGCCGCGCCTAGGTGCGGACGGTTCCGTCCGGCTGGGCGACGACGACCTCCACGCCCCGGGCGTGAAACGGGGCCAGGGACGACGGGTCGGCCTTGGAGTCGGTGACCAGGATCCAGCCGGCGGGCAGGCGGGCCCAGGCGTGGAAGGGGCGGCGGCCCAGCTTCGCGGAGTGGACCAGGACGTAGACCTTCTCCGAGCGCTGGGCCATCAGCTCCTTGAGGCGGGTCTGCTGGAGGCTCGCCTCGCAGATCCCGTCCTCCGCCGTCACGCCGTCCGCGCCGAGGAAGACCCGGTCGAACGTCATCCGGCTGAGCGCGGCCTCGGTGAGGGGGCCGACGAACCCCTCGCTGAGGTGGCGCAGCGTTCCGCCGAGGCATTCCACGTGCACGTACTCGGCGTTGGCCAGCTGCTCCAGCACGGTCATCCCGGTCGTGGCCACGGTCAGATCGCGTGCGTTGCGCAGTTCGTGCGCCAGCGCGCCCGTGGTGGACCCCGCGTCGAGGAGCACGGTCTCGCCAGCGCCGATCCGGGCCGCCGCCCACCGTGCGATGGAGCGCTTGGCCTCGAACGCCTCGCCCAGCCGTTGCCGCAGCGACGCCTCGGGGTGGGCGACCAGCGCGATGGCGCCGCCGTAGGTCCGCGCCAGTTCGCCGGCGGCCTCCAACTGGGCCAGGTCCCGGCGGATGGTGGAGGGGGTCACGCCGAAGGTCGCCGACAGCTCCTCCACGCTCGCCAGACCGGAGGTCGTGGCGAGGCGGACGATCGCCTCACGTCGGGCGCGGGTACCACGGGGCATCGGCGTCCTCTCACATCAATTCGGCGGCACCGGCGGCGGATCCGCCGGCCGGCACCGGCCTCGATCATGCCACCGGCGGCGGCACTGCGGGACCGGAGCGGCGGGCGCGGTCCGCTGTCGGCCACGCCGTCGGCCCGGTGATCCGACGACTCGGGATGCGGGCCGGGTCGCGACCGCCGGGCGGTGCCCCGGGCCACACCCGGACCGCCGGGCGGCGCCCCCGGGCCACACCCGAACGGTCGGGGGGACACGGTCGCCGCGCGGTGTCCGCGACCACCCCCCATGAGGCAGGGCAGGCACGGCCGCCGTGACGGTTCTGCGCACAACGCGCATTCAATCAGAGAGCCCGGCCGGTGACCACCCCCTGTCGAGCCCCGCGTCGCGAACCCGCCCGGCATCCCCGCCGGGACATGGAGTGAACTCGCCTTTCCGCTGTGTGCGGGCGGCTGTCCGGCGGCCCCGCGCCAACGGTCCCCCGGCGGCCGGGCGCGGGGTCCGCCGGAAAACCGATCGCCCTCACCGCGCAAAATTACCCACCGCCCATTGCGCGAAATGCGCAGTTGTGTCATGGTGACGCAGGTAACAAGGCTGCGGGCATGGGTCACACCAGGTCACGTGCGCCTTTCGGACGGACCGTGCGTACACCCCGGACGCGCAGGCAGGGAGGCAGAAACATGACGCGACCCGGATCGCCGGCGCTCTCCCGCCGCGGTCTCCTGCGGCTCGGCGCCGCCGTGGCCGGTGTCTCCGCACTCTCGGCGACCGGCGCGTGCGCCGGGCCCACCGGCGCCCAGGGCGCCGGCACCCTCACCCTGGCGCTGAACCGCTCCCTGGTCTCGCTCGACAACAAGCTCAACCAGTTCGACGCCGCGGTCACCGTGCAGCGCGCCGTCCGGCAGTCGCTCACCCGCATCGGCCCCGAGCTGACCCCCAAGCCGGTCCTGGCCGACCGGTTCGAGCTGACCGCCCCCACCGAGTGGACGGTGCGGCTGCGCGAGGGCATCCGCTACTCCGACGGCTCGCCCGTCACCCCCCAGGACGTCGCGACCGCGCTGGAGATGTACCGGGACGTCAGCGGCTCCTTCCTGGCCTCCTTCTTCCCGGAGTGGCCGGAGGTCGAAGAGGTCGACGACCGCACCTTCCTCCTGCACACCGAGCGCCCGCTCCCGGTCCTCGACTACCTGATGGCCAACATCCTCATCACCCCGGCCGCCGACAACGCCCCCGAAGAACTCCAGTCGGGCATCGGCACGGGGCCCTACACCGTCACCGCCGCCAACCGCGGCACCGGCACCTACACCCTCGAACGCAACGAGAACTACTGGGGCGACCGCCCCGGCATCGCCAGGGTCGGCGTCCGGTTCCTGCCGGAGGAGTCCAGCCGCGTGGTGTCGCTGCGCAGCGGGGAGGTCGACGTCATCGACACGATCTCGCCCGACTCCCAGGAACAGCTCGTGGGCCTGCCCGACGTCGCCATGGAGAGCGTCCCGGGCACCCGCATCAACCAGCTCTTCTACAACTTCCGCAAGCCCGGCGACCACCCCTTGGCCGACGCCCGCGTCCGCGAGGCGCTGACCTTCGCCATCGACGGCGAGCGGCTGGTCGAGGACGTCCTGGTCGGCTCGGTCACCCAGGCCGACGGCGTCGTCTCCAGCGCCCTGACCGGCGCCGTGCCCACCGGCACCTACACCTACGACCCCCGCAAGGCCCGCCAGCTGTTGGACGCGGCCGGGGTCCACCCCGCGGACCTGCACCTCAAGCTCATCTGGGAGACCGGGGAGTTCGCCAGTGACACCACCGTCATGGAGGCCGTCCTCCAGATGCTCAAGGCCATCGACGTCGACGTCACCCTCCAGCAGTTCGAGCCCGGCGGCGACATCTCCCTGTGGCGGCAGGGCCGCGCCGGCGACTGGGACGTCCTGGGCAACGGGTTCGCCAGTCCCACCGGCCTGGCCCTGCCGACCGTCCAGGGGATGTTCGGCGGCACCGCCGAGAAGGAGGAGACCCGCGACACCTACCAGGGCTACGTGATCCCCGAGATCACCGACCTGCTCGACCGGGCCTACGGCGAAGTCGACGACGACGCCCGCCAGGCGCTCGCCGAAGAGGTCCAGCACGCGGTCTGGAACACCTGGCCGTGCCTGTGGGCGTTCGTGCCCAACTCCGTGCTGGCGCGCCGGCGCCGCGTCACCGGCCTCGCCCTGGAGGCCAGCAACTCCTACGACCTCGCAGCGACCCGGTTGGACGGCTGAGCCATGGCCCTTTACCTCCTGCGCCGCCTCGGCCAGAGCGCGCTGACGGTCTTCCTGACCGTCTCCGCCGTGTTCGTGCTGATCCGGCTGGCCCCCGGCGACCCCGCCACCTCCTTCGCCGGCCCGCTCGCCACGACCGAGGACCTGGAGCGCATCCGCGAGCAGTTCGGCCTGGACCAGCCGCTCATGGTGCAGTACCTGATCTTCGTCCGGGACATGCTCACCGGCGACCTCGGCACCTCCTACTCCTTCCAGGCGCCCGCGTTCGACGTCGTCATGGAGCGCCTGCCCTACACCACCACCCTCGCCACCTCCGCCATCCTCGTCACGACCCTGCTGGCGCTGCCCCTCGGCGTGTGGATGGCGCGGCGCGCCAACACCGCCCGCGAGATCGGGGCCGACGTCGGCACCGTCGCCGCCCAGTCGATGCCGGAGTTCTGGTCCGGCGTCATGCTGCTGACCGTGTTCGCGGTGCTGGTGCCGGTGCTCCCGGCATCGGGGTTCGCCACCTGGGGCGGGATCGTCCTGCCCACCATGACCGTCGCGCTGCTGCAGATCGCGCTCGTCTCGCGGCTCGTGCGCCGCGAGATGACCGCCAACCTCAACGCGCCCTACCTCACCGCCGCGCGCTCGCGCGGCGTCTCCGAACGCGCCCTCACCTGGCGCTACGCCATGAGCAACGCGGCGATCCCGGTGCTCACCGCACTGGGCACGCGCTTCGCGGCCATGCTCAACGGCGTGGTGGTGGTCGAGGTCGTGTTCGCCTGGCCCGGTGTCGGCTCCCTCGTGGTGCGCGCCCTGGAGACACGCGACTACCCGCTGATCCAGGCCACCGTGCTCGTGACCGCCGCCCTGGCGATCCTCGTCCAGCTCCTCATCGACCTGGCCTACCCGCTCCTCGATCCGCGGGTCCGCATCGGGAAGGCGGTCCGACGATGACCACCGGCTCCACCACCCCCGCCGGCTCCGTGCCGGCCGCGCGCGCCGCCGGCCCCGCGGCCCGCCCCAGCCGGGTCACGGCGCGCGACCTCTCCCGCGCGGGCGCCACCCGGCGCCGCAAGGGCGCCGCCGCCCGGCTGTGGGCGGGCGCGATCTGCACACTCCTGGTCGTCGTCCCGGTGGTCCTCGCCGGGGTGCTGCCCATCCCCGGCGCCGACGAGCAGCAGCTCGACGCGCGGCGGCTCCCGCCGCTGACCGACGGCCACCTGTTCGGAACCGACCAGCTCGGCCGCGACCTGCTCGCCCGCGTGCTGCACGGCGGCCAGGTGTCGCTGACCATCGGCCTGCTCGCGATCGTCGTCTCGGGCATCATCGGCATCATCGCCGGCGCGGCGGCCGGCTACTTCGGCGGCTGGGTCGACTCCGTCGTCTCCCGGGTGCTGGAGGCGCAGATGTCGCTGCCCCTGCTGATGATGCTGCTCCTGGTGGTGGCCCTGTTCGGGCCCTCGGTCCCGGTCATCACCGGCGTCATCGCCATCGCCCAGTGGCCCGAGGTCGCCCGGCTCACGAGATCGCTCGTCATCGTCGAACGCGAGAAACCCTACGTCGACGCCGCCCGGGTACTGGGGCTGGGGCGGGTGTCGGTGCTGGTCCGCCACGTCCTGCCCAACATCGTGCGGCGGGCGACCCTGGTGATCCTGCTGCTGCTCGCCCAGGCGGTCCTGCTGGAGAGCGCGCTGAGCTACCTCGGCGCCGGCCCCGAGCGCCCGTTCGCGACCTGGGGGCGCATCATCTCCGACGGCCAGGACTACATCACCACCTCGTGGTGGCTGGTCACCCTGCCCGGCCTGTTCATCGTGCTGCTCGTGGTCGGGGTCAACCTGCTCGGCGACGGCCTGCGCGACCGCTCCCGGCGCCCGCGCGGCGCCCTCGCCACCCGGAAGGAGACCACGGCATGAGCGCCACCGCCTCCGGCACCGTCGCGGCAGAGGCCGGGACCCCCGCCGCCCCGCAGCCGCTGCTGAGCGTCACCGACCTCCAGATCGAGCTGGTCACCGACAACGGGGTGGTCCGCGCCGTCGACGGCGTCTCCTTCGAGATCCACCGCGGCGAGACCGTCACCATCATCGGCGAATCGGGGTCGGGCAAGTCCACCACCGCCATGGGCGTGCTGCGGCTGCTCCCCGACGACCTCGCGGTCCTCTCCGGGAGCGTGCGCGTCCAAGGCCACGACGTGATCGCCGACCCGCGCGCCGCAGCGAAAGTGCGCGGCCGCGCGGTCTCCCTCGTCCCGCAGGACCCCATGACCGCGCTCAGCCCGGTGCACAGCGTCGGCGCCCAACTCCTGGAGGTCGTGCGGCTGCGCCGCCCCGGCCTGGACCGGGCCGCGGCCCGGTCCCGCGCGGTCGACCTGCTCACCCAGGTCCGCATCCCCGAGCCCGAGCGGCGGCTGCGCGCCTACCCCCACCAGCTCTCCGGCGGCATGCTCCAGCGCGTCCTCATCGCCATGGCCCTGGCCGGCGAACCGTCGCTGATCGTCGCCGACGAGCCCACCAGCGCCCTCGACGTCACCGTGCAGGCCGGGATCCTCGACCTGCTGCTGGAGCTCCAGGCCGGCACCGGGGTGGGCATCCTGATGATCACCCACGACCTGGGGGTGGCCCGGGTGGTCTCCGACCGCATCCACGTCATGCGCGACGGCCGGTTCGTGGAGAGCGGCACGGCCGAGCAGATCGTCGGCGCCCCCGTGGAGGACTACACCCGCTCCCTCCTGAGCGCGGTCCCGTCCCTGGGCCCCTGGGACGGCGCCCCCGCCGCGGGCGGATCCCCCGCCCCGCACGCCGCCGCGAAGGGAGACCCGGCATGACCGGCACCGCCGCACCCGAAACCCCGATCCTCCAGGTCGGCGACCTGGTCGTGGAGTACCCCGTGCCCTCCGGGGTCTTCCGCGCCGTCGACGGCGTCTCCTTCTCCGTCGGGCGCGGCCGCACGCTGGCCGTCGTGGGCGAGTCCGGCTGCGGGAAGTCGACCATCGCCCGCGCCCTGGTCCGGCTGCTCACCCCAACGGCCGGGACCATCCTGCTCGACGGCCAGGACATCGCCCGGATGCCCGAGCGGCGGCTGCGCCCGCTGCGCCGCCGCATCCAGATGGTCTTCCAGGACCCCTACGGCTCCCTGGACCCGCACCTGACCGCGGCCGAGATCGTCGCCGAACCGCTGCGCCTCAGCGGGGTCCGCTCCCGGGCCGAACGCGCCGCGCGCGCCGCCGAACTGCTCGACCGGGTCGGCCTGCCCGCCTCAGCGGGCGAGCGCCGCCCGCCGGAGTTCTCCGGCGGCCAGCGGCAGCGCGTGGGCATCGCCCGCGCGCTGGCCAGCCGTCCCGATGTGCTGGTGTGCGACGAGGCCACCAGCGCGCTCGACGTGTCGGTGCAGGCCCAAGTGCTCGACCTGCTGCGCGAGATCCAGCGCGAGAGCGGCCTGACCTACCTGTTCATCTCGCACAACCTCGGGGTCGTGCGCGAGATCAGCGACGACGTCCTGGTGATGCGCGACGGCCGGGTGGTCGAGCGCGGCCCGACCGACCGCGTGCTCGCCACGCCCGAGCACCCCTACACGCGCGCCCTCCGGGGCGCCGCCCTCGACCCGGCCACCATCACGGGGCGCAAGCCGCGCGCGGTCCTCGCCGCCGCCCTCGCCCCGACCGCAACCGCGACCGCCACCGAAGGAGCCGCCCGATGACCTCCGGCCCCACCGCCGCCCACCCCGCCCCCGCCCGGCTGCCCGGCATCGACGTCCCGCTGTCGCCGCTGGTCCTCGGCACCATGACGTTCGGGGACACCGTGGACGCCGACGGCGCGGCCCGGATGCTCGACACCGCGCTGGACGCGGGCGTCACCGGCGTCGACACAGCCAACGGCTACGCGGGCGGCGCCAGCGAGGAGATCCTGCGCGACCTGCTTCCGGCCCGGCGCGACCGGATCGTGCTGGCCACCAAGGCCGGGATCCCGCACCCCGACGCCGGCGACCACGCGCCGCTGTCAGCGCAGGGCCTGCGGGCCTCGCTCGACGGCAGCCTGCGCCGCCTCGGCACCGACCGGGTGGACCTCTTCTACCTGCACCAGCCCGACCGTGCCACCCCGCTGGCCGAGACCCTGGGCGCGGTGGCCGGGCTCGTCGCCGAGGGCAAGATCGGGGCGCTGGGCGTCTCCAACTACGCGGCCTGGCAGATCGGCGAGCTCAACCACGCCGCCGACGCCGCCGGAGCCCCGCGCCCGGTGGTCGCCCAGCAGCTCTACAACCTGCTGGCCCGCCGCATCGAGACCGAGTACGTCGAGTTCGCCGCGACCACCGGCCTGCACACCATGGTCTACAACCCGCTCGGCGGCGGGCTGCTGACCGGCCGGCACCGCTTCGACGAGGACCCCGCGAGCGGGCGGTTCGGCGACTCGCGGCTCGCGGCCATGTACCGGCAGCGCTACTGGGACCCGGCGCTCTTCGCCGCCGTGACCTCCCTGTCCGAGATCGCCGACGGTGCGGGGCTGGCGCTCACCGACCTGTCCCTGCGCTGGCTGCTGTCGCGCCCCGTAGTCGGGTCGCTGCTGCTGGGCGGGTCCAAGGTCGAGCACCTGTCGGCCAACCTGGCCGCCGCCGCGGCCGGCCCGCTGCCCGCCGACGTGGTCGCGGCCTGCGACGAGGTCGGCGCGACCCTCAACGGCCCCATGCCCGCCTACAACCGCTGACCGCGCCGCGCGCGAGCGCCGCACACCGGGCCCCCGGGCCCCGCTGCACCGCCGGACCCGTTCGACCGACCGACACGAAGGAGCTGTCCCCACCATGACCGCGGCCGAGTTCGCCCGCAAGATCCGCAACCGTGAGAAGGCCATCGGCTACTGGGCGCTGCTGGACGCGCCGGTGGCCACCGAACGCCTCGCCCGGCTCGGCTACGACTACGTGGCCCTCGACGCCCAGCACGGCCTCTTCGGCTACTCCGGGATGCTCAACGGGCTGCTCGCCATCGACGCGGGCGGCACCTCGGCCGGGCTGGTCCGGGTCGAGGCCAACGACCCCACCCCGATCGGCCGGGCGCTCGACGCCGGGGCCGCCGGGGTGATCGTGCCCCTGGTCAACAGCGCGGCCGACGCCGCCGCCGCGGTCGCCGCCACGCGCTACCCGCCCCACGGCATCCGCTCCTACGGGCCCATGCGCTCCATGCTGCGCATCGGCCCCGTGCCAGCCGAGGCCAACGACAGCACGCTGGTCCTGGCGATGATCGAGACCCCGCAGGGGTTGGAGGACGTCGAGGCGATCTGCGCCACCCCCGGCCTCGACGGGATCTACGTCGGCCCCTCCGACCTGCGCCTGGCCGTCGGCGGCGCGACGTCCACCGACCCCGCCGTCGACGACGTGTTCAACGCCGCCGTGGTCCGGGTGCGCGAGGCCGCCGCCGCCGCGGGCATCGCCGCGGGCATCCACACCCCCAGCGGCGAGGTCGCCGCCCGGCGGCTGGACGAGGGCTTCACCTTCGCCTCCGTCGCCAGCGAGCTCGTCCACCTGGAGCAGGCCGCGGCCGGCCACCTCGCCGCGGCCCGCCGGGACGGCGCGCGATGAGCGCCGGGCCCGCCCCCGGGGCGCTGCCGGCCGACGGCCGGCTGCGTCCCGCCCAGGGCGACCCCGGACGCGGCGACGCGTTCCTGCCCGCGCCCACCGTCCAGGCGCACGCGGCCAACCTGGCCGTCCTGCCCGACGGCGACCTCGGCTGCGTGTGGTTCGGCGGCACCCAGGAGGGAGTGGCCGACATCAGCGTCTGGTTCTCCCGGCTGCCCGCCGGCTCCGATACCTGGTCGCGGCCGGTCCGGCTGTCCGACGACACCACCCGCTCCGAGCAGAACCCCGTGCTCTTCGCGGCGCCCGGCGGCGCGCTGTGGCTGCTCTACACCGCCCAGCACGCCGGGAACCAGGACACCGCCGAGGTCCGTGTGCGGGTGTCCGACGACAGCGGGCACACCTGGGGGCCCGTGCGCACCCTGGTCCCCGCTTCGGCGACCGGCGGGGTGTTCGTCCGCCAGCCGATCGTGGTGCTGGACTCCGGCCGGTGGCTGCTGCCGGTCTTCCACTGCGTGCGGCCCGCCGAGGGCAAGTGGGTCGGCGACCTCGACACCAGCGGGCTCCTGGTCTCCGACGACGCGGGTGCCACCTGGCGCCACCAGGAGATCCCGGGCAGCACCGGGTGCGTGCACATGAACATCGTCCCGCTGGACGACGGCACCCTGCTCGCGCTGTTCCGCAGCCGCTGGGCCGACGCGATCCACGAGTCCCGCTCCACCGACGAGGGCCGCAGCTGGACGGTCCCGGTGCCCACCGAACTGCCCAACAACAACTCCTCCATCCAGGTCACCGGGCTGGGCGACGGACGGATCGCGCTCGTCTACAACGACGCCCGCGCCACCGGCACCACCGAGCGGCGCGTGTCCCTCTACGACGAGATCGGCGACGACGGACTCGCCGAGGCGCCCCCCGCACCCGCCCCCGCGCCGCCGCCCGGCGCCAAGGGCGCGCGGACCGCGTTCTGGGGGACCCCGCGCGCCCCGCTGACGCTGGCCATCTCGCCCGACGGCGGCCGCACCTGGCCCCTGCGGCGGGACGTGCAGACCGGCGACGGCTACTGCATGACCAACAACTCGCGCGACGGGCTCAACCGGGAGCTGTCCTACCCCTCCGTCGTCCAGGGCCCCGACGGCGACCTGCACATCGCGTTCACCTACCACCGGCAGGCCATCAAGCACGTCCGCGTCACCCCGGACTGGGCCGCGGCCGCCGGCCGTCCCAAGGAGGGCGTCCCCGCGTGACGACCACCCTGATCACCACGCCCACCTTCGGCCGGTTCTCCGACGAGCCGTGGCGGGTCCTGGAACGCGCCGGCGCCGCCGCGGTGCGCCCCTACGACGACCGGGCGCTGCCGGGCGCGGAGCTGCTGGAACTGGCCGCCGGCGCGGACGCGCTGATCGTCGGGCTCGACGGCATCACCGCCGAGGCCATGGACGCCGGGCCGAAGCTCAAGGTCATCGCCAAGCACGGCGTGGGCGTGGACAACATCGACCTGGACGCCGCCCGCGAGCGCGGCATCCGCGTCGTCTACGCCCCCGGCAGCAACTCCCGCGCCGTCGCGGAGCTGACGTTCGGGCTGATCCTCAGCGCGACCCGCAAGATCGGCCGCGCCCACACCGAGGTCCTGGACGGCGGCTGGCCGAAGCCGTTCGGCCGCGAGCTGGCGGGCTCGACCCTCGGCATCATCGGGTTCGGCCGGATCGGCCGGCTGCTCGCCGGCTACGGCCGGGCGTTCGGGATGGACGTCGTCGCCTACGACCCCTACCTGGCCCCCGAGGCGTTCGCCGAGCACGGCGCACGCGGTGTCGACCTGGACACCTGCGTGACCGGCTCCGACGTCCTCAGCCTGCACCTGCCCGCCGAGCCCCGGGCGGCACCGCTGCTGGACCGCGCGCGACTGGAATCGATGCGCGCTGGATCCTGCCTGGTCAACGCGGCGCGCGGCGGCCTGGTCGACGAGGCCGCGCTCGCCGACCTGCTGCACAGCGGGCACCTCGGGGCGGCGGCGCTGGACGCCTTCGCCGTCGAGCCGCTGGGGGAGAGCCCCCTGCGGACCGCGCCCAACCTGGTCCTGACCTCGCACATCGGCGCGTGCAGCCGCGAGGCCAACCGGACCATGGGCGTCATGGTCGCCGAGGACGTCGTCCGGGTGCTGGCGGGCCGGGAGCCCCGGCACGAGGCCACCTGACACACGCCGGCGCCGGCGGCCCACCCGACACCCGACATCGGCCCTCCCGAGACTTGGAGCAGCGGACCCCATGAAGATCGAGCGCATCCGCATCGACAAGGCGAAGTTCGAGATGCGCGACTTCGCCAAGCACCCCACCGGGTTCTCCCTGGTCTATGAGCCCGGCAGCAGCAAGCCGGTCAGCGCCTACGCCGTGCGGATCTACACCGACGAGGGCGTCACCGGCGAGTACGTCGGCGGCAACTCCATCGCCGCCGCCCAGGTCAACATGTTCGGCGACTACCTGATCGGCAAGGACCCGTTCCAGCGGGAGCTGATCTACAACGACGTCAAGCGGCAGCTCCGCAAGTTCGACAAGATGGGCATGGGGCTGATCGACATCCCGCTGTGGGACCTCGCCGGCCGGGCCTTCGGCGTCTCCATCCGCACCCTGCTGGGCGGGTGGAAGACCCGGGTGCCCGCCTACGCCTCGACCGCCGCCGGCGACCGCGCCGGCGGCCTCGACTGCGCGCGGGCCTACGCCGACTTCGCGGTGCAGTGCAAGGAGCTGGGCTACCGCGCCTACAAGCTGCACGTGTGGGACGACTACGAGGTCGCCGAGGTCGTCGAGACCATCGCCGCGGTGCGCGACGCCGTGGGCCCCGCCATGGACCTCATGCTCGACCCCGGCTGCAAGCTGGAGACCTTCGCCCACGCCGTGCAGGTCGGCCGGGCCTGCGACGAGGCCGGCTACCTGTGGCTGGAGGACCCCTACAAGGACAGCGGTATCTCCATCCAGGGCCACAAGCGGCTGCGCGAGCTGATCCGCACCCCGCTGCTGCAGACCGAGCACGTGCGCGGGCTCGAGCAGCACGTGGACTTCGCGGTCGGCGGCGGCACCGACTTCGTGCGCGCCGACGCCGAGTACGACGGCGGCATCACCGGCGCGCTCAAGATCGCCCACGCGACCGAGGGCCTGGGGCTCGACGTCGAGCTGCACACCCCCGGGCCGGCGCAGCGCCAGCTCATGGCCTCCATCCGCAACACCAACTATTACGAGATGTCGTTCGTCCACCCCAAGTCGTCGGAGATCGGCCGCAGCCAGCTCATCTACGCCGACGACTACCGCGACGGCCTCGACGCCATCGGCCCCGACGGCTGCGTGCCGGTGCCGGAAGGGCCCGGTATCGGCGTGGCCTACGACTGGGACGTCATCGAGGCGCACACGGTCGAGACGCGCGAATTCGGCTGATCTCCGCGCGCGGGCGGGCCGCCCCTGGACGGGCCCGCAGCGTCGCCCCCATCCCGTTGAACCCCGGCGCCCCACGGCGGCGCCGGGCCCCGCACGAAGGGCCCCACCATGTCCAACACCACCGCCGACCCGGGCTCGGCGCCGCCGCCGGACGTCGCCGACCCCTACGCGCTGCGTCCGGAGGACGCGCGCGAGGCCCCGACGACCTTCGCCGGCCGGCTGCGCTACCTGGGACCGGGGCTGGTCCTGTCGGCGGCGGTCGTCGGCTCAGGCGAACTGATCGTCACCACCTCCCTGGGCGCCCGCGCCGGGTTCGTGCTGCTGTGGCTGGTCATCATGAGCACCGCGGTCAAGGTCTGGATCCAGATGGAGCTGGCGCGCTGGACCATCCTGACCGGCAAGCCGGCCCTTGAGGGCTACAGCCAGGTGGGGCCGAAGATCGGCCGGGTCGGCTGGATCAACTGGCTGTGGATCGGCATGGACTTCGCGAAGATGCTGCAACGCGGCGGCATCATCGGCGGGACCGCGGCCGCGCTGTCGATCCTGTGGCCGATCTACGGCGAGGCCCTGTCCTTCCCGTCGATGGTGGTGTGGACGGTCATCATCACCGTCACGACGATCCTGCTGCTCCAGAGCAGCAAGTACAGCATCGTCGAACGCGCCGCGGCGATCTCGGTGGGCATCTTCACCTTCTCCACCGTGGGCCTGGCGCTCGGGCTGCCGCTGACCGAGTTCGGCTACGGCTCGGCCGACCTGGCCACCGGGCTCAGCTTCGCCATCCCCGCCGGCACGATCGGTATCGCCGTCGCCATGTTCGGCATGACGGGCGTGGGCGCCGACGAGATGACGACCTACACCTACTGGTGCATGGAGAAGGGCTACGCCCGCTGGACCGGCCCCGACGACGGCACCGAGGATCGGGCCCGCCGCGCCGAGGGATGGCTGCGGGTGATGCGGCTGGACGTGCTGGTGTCGTGGCTGGTCTGCACGCTGTGCACACTGGCGTTCTACGTCATCGGCGCCTCGGTCCTGCACCCGCAGAACCTGGTGCCCGAGGGCAACGACATGATCACCACCCTCGCCCGCATGTACACCGACACCATGGGCCCCTGGGCGCAGTACGTGTTCCTGATCGGCGCGATCGCCGTGCTGTGGTCCACCAACATCGGCTCCACCGCCAGCGTGCCGCGGCTGTGGACCAACACCCTGGGCCTGCTCGGCGTCATCGACTGGACCGACGTCGCGGCCCGGCGCCGGATGATCCGCATCCTGACCTGGTGCTTCCCTCCGCTGTGGGCGTCCTTCTTCCTGTTCATCCAGTCGCCGGTGATCATGGTCCAGATCGGCGGTGTCGCCACCGGCATCTTCCTGCTCGCCGTGGTGATCGCCGTCTGGCACCTGCGCACCACCGAGGTCGACCGGCGCTTCCGCGCCAACCCGTGGCTGACCGGGGCCCTCGTCCTGAGCAGCATCGCCATCGGGGTCCTGGGCGTGTACAGCATCATCGAGGTGTTCGGGCTCGGCGTCCCCGAGTGACGCCGCGCGCCGCCCCGCTGACGGGGCGGCCCCGCGACCGCGGTCCGGCCCGCCGGTGGGGACGGGCCGGACCGCGTCCGGCATCCGTTCCGCCGCGCCGCGCCGCGCCGCGCCCGGCGGGCGCCGTGCGGACCGGACCGCGCCCGGTAGGCGCCGTCCGCGGCCCGGCCCCGGACGGGGTCCGGCATTCCGCCGCCCGGCACGAGCCGCCGTGCCGGTGCCCCGCGGGCGGCCCCGGATGGCTACGGTTGGGGGATGCTGATCGGATTCGGAGCCCCGGTGTCCGGGGCGTGGGCCACCCCGCACAACCTCGGCGCGTTCGCCGCCCGCGCCGAAGAACTCGGCTACCACTCGCTGTGGACCTTCCAGCGGCTGCTCACCCCGGCCGACGACAGCCAGGTCGGGCCCGGTTACCGCAGCGTCCTGGACCCCATGGTGTCGCTGGGGTTCGCCGCCGCCACCACCTCGCGCATCCGGCTGGGCGTGTCCATCGTCAACATGCCGTTCGTCCCGCCGGCGGTCCTCGCCAAGCAGGCGGCGACCCTCGACGTCCTCTCCGGCGGACGGCTGGACCTGGGTCTGGGGACGGGCTGGTCACCGGAGGAGTTCGCCGTTTCGGGCGCCACACCCGCCCGGCGCGGGGCCCGCGCCGAGGAGTACCTCGCCGTGCTGCGCACCCTGTGGGCCGATGAGGTGAGCGGGTTCGAGGGCGACTTCTACACGGTTCCGCCCAGCCGCATGGCGCCCAAGCCGGCGCAGGCCGGCGGGCCCCCGGTGCTCCTGGGCGGCGTGGCGCCCACCGCGTTGCGGCGCGCGGGCCGGCTGGCCGCCGGGTGGCTCAGCCGCAGCGCAACCGACCTCTCCCGGATCGCCGAGGAGATCGCCGTGGTGCGCGGTGCCGCCGAGCAGGCCGGCCGCGACCCCGGAGCGGTGCGGGCGGTGTGCCGCGGCGTGGTCCGCTACGGCGCCGAGGCGACGGCCGAGGACGGGCGCCGGCTGCCGCTGTCGGGGTCGGCCGCACAGATCCGCGAGGACGCCGCCTGGCTCGGCGAGCAGGGGGTCACCGAACTCTTCTACGACCTCAACTGGGACCCGGAGGTGGGTTCCCCCGACGCCGACCCCGCCGCCGCCACCGCCCGCGCCACCGAGATCGTCGAATCCCTGTCCCCGACGTCCGGCTGAGCGATCCGGCCGCCCGGCGCCGATCCGCATCAACGGCGACCGCGCGGCGGGGGGCTCAGCGTTGTCGGGGAGGAGGCTGAAGCGCGTCGATGCCTGCCGGAAAGACGGTCCACTCACGAGCGGACAGTGACAGGGTGGCGGAATCGCGATGTCCCGTGTCCCGGATGAAAATCGTCCGTTCCTGCGCGACCTCTGCGCTCGGAGTTGACCAGGCTGCCGCCCGAAGGTCATGACCCCCGGGCCGTTCGGCTACCCTTTAGTGCGCCCTGACCTGCGAACACCCATTTCGGTCGGTGAGCGCGGCCGCTCGCTCAGATGCCGATGAGCCGAATGCGGTCGCCGCACAGCCGGGCCATATCGTCGACGTCGGACGTCAGCATGGCCACGGGACCCGGTTGGCGCAGCGCCACCTCGGCGACCGTTGCGTCGATCGCGTACTTGTGGCCGTGCAGACCCGCGGCTTTGAGCAGTTCGACGGACGCTTTCGCGGCGCGCTCGGTGACCGGCTCGACCTTGACCCGGGAGAGCGACCATTGCAGCCGAGGCATGTCCAACCGTGCGTGGCCGACTTCCACAATGGTGTGCGCACCGATGACGAAGTCGGCACCAGCAGCGTGGAACACCTGGAACATGGCCAGGATCTTGCGGTCCCGCGCAATCCAAGCGGAAAGCCCCTGGGAATCCAGGACGACGGTCTCGACGTGCTCGATCACGCCGCGCTCGCCGACCCGCCGGCGCCGGAGATCCTGGAGCGGGCCTCCGCCAGCTCCTCCTCGGTGAACGCCCCGTGTTCCTCCTGATGGCGCACCAGGTCGGCACCGAGCAGCTGGTGCCGCAGCTGACGCGCCACGGCCTCGGAGACATAACCGGAGACGTTGTCGGTGAGCTTCCTCAGTTCGGCGACCTGCTCGGTCGGCAGCGTCACCGTGATACGCGTCGTGTCCGCCATAAGGCAAGCATACTGCGATATGCGCGCGTGGTGGGCGCTTTCACCAGGCGCGCTTCGTCCCGCGAGCGTCGGCGCACGGGGTCACCGGCCGCCGAGGAGGCGGGACAGGGCCGCGCCTCCCCGCCGGACCGCCCCATGACCCCCGGGCGGTCCGGCAGCCTCGAATACAGCGAGGCTCGGAGTCAGCGGCGGGCGTGGCGGAGGCGGTCGACCAGGAGGGCGGCGCCGAGGAGGACAGCGGCGGCCGCGAGGACCGCGAGGGGGTGCGGTCCGGCCGGGCGGAGGGCGGTGTCGCGCACCGCGCCCATGACGTCGGCGGCGGCCACACTGTTGAGGATCGCGTACCAGAGCGCCAGGTAGACCAGCTGGAACAGCCGCGCGCCGCGGGTGGCCGATCCGAGCAGCAGCGCGAGCGCGGGGATGAACGCGGCCCCGGCGGCCCAGGCGGCGACGCCCGCGGCGTCGGCCTCGACGGCCATGCGCGCCAGCGGCCCCGCGCCGGTGATGGCCGCGACCGCGACGCCGGCCGCCCACTCCGCGACCGGCCGCCGACCGCGCGCCGGTCCGGCGTCCAGGAGGGTGTCGACCCGGTGTTCGCGCGCCTGGGTGCCCAGCCGCGACCAGATGAGCACCGGCCAGATCCAGGCGAGCAGCAGGACGACGCCCAGCCCGCCTCCGACCGGGACGAACAGGGCGACGGCGGTGAGACCCGCCAGGCCCAGCCACCACCACGGCGACCGCCCCTTGAGGAGGAGCCGCAGCTCGCCCGCCAACAGCCGCCCGAAGGCGCCGCCGCGCACGACGCCGGCGCTCGGCGGTCCGCTCCCGGCGAAGGCCGCCGTCCCGGACGGGGGGTCGAAGTGTGCCGGGCCGTCCGCGGCGGTCCCGGACAGACCGTCCGCCGGAGCGCCGCCCGTCGCCGCACCTCCAGGGAGGATGCCGCCCGGATATCCGTCCCCCGGGGAACCGCCGCCGGGGAAGGGGCCTCGCGGGAAGGCGATGGTGCGGCGGGCGGCCGGGGACGGTCCCCGGGCCGGGTCGAACCGGCCGAACCAGAGCACGGGCAGCAGCGCCAGCAGCACGGCGGCCAGCAGGTGGACGATCGGGGTGGTGAGCAGTCCGGGGGCGACCTCCAGCCCCGACCAGTGGAACACCCCGAGCCCGCCGTCCTCGCCGGTGATCCCGAGCGAGAACTCGGTGCTGCCCGCATCGGGGTGCTGGGCCAGCAGGTCGGCCGACATGTCGGCGCCGATCTCGTCGAAGCCGGACAGCCCGGAGGCCACATAGCCGGTGAGGAAGGTGAAGAACCACACGATGTTGCCGACGCCGCCGCGCAGGAGCGGGACGGACTCGAACAGCAGCGCGGCGGCCCCGCTGATCGCCAGCACCGGCAGGCACAGCAGCAGGAACGGCAGGACCAGGGCGACGGGGTCGATCTCGGCGGACTCCCCGCGCAGCAGCTGCATGCCCAGGCCCATGAGCGCCATGATCCCGGCCATGGCCGCCAGCACCAGGAAGTTGCTGAGGAACTTGCCGAACAGGTACCCGGACGTGCGCATCGGCGTGGCCGCGAGGATCTCCCCCACCCCCGTCGCCGCGTCCCGGCCGATCGCGTTCTTCACCGCGTAGAAGCCGCACAGGGACAGCCACAAGGCCGAGACCAGCGCGAACATCACTCCGATGTACCCGCTGTCGTAGACACCGCGGAACGCGCCGAACTTCATCATCGTGTAGCCGGCCGAAGCCGGGGGAGCGGCCAGGTAGCCCAGCGCGGCGGCGGCCAGCAGGATGAAGAGGAACGCCGGGCGCCGGACCCGGTCGCGGACGTCGGCGAGCGCCAGAGCGGCGAGCGCGCGCGGGCTCACCGCAGAGTCCCCGCGGCCGGCGCGGCGCGGCCGCCGTCCCGGCCCGCCGCGGACGCCGCGGCGGAGCGGACGGCGTGCAGGTAGGCGTCCTCCAGGTCGGGTCGGATCCGGACCGCGTCGGGTGCCGGAGGCGCATCGGACAGGATCCGCGCGCGGACCCCCTCGGCCGAGCGCGCGACCCTGCCGACCAGGTGCCGCGACCTCAGGCCGGCGAGCGCGTGGGCCGGGACCGTGGCCTCCCACACCCGGCCGTCGACCGCGCGCAGCAGCTCCTCGGGAGCGCCGCGCCGCACGAGCCGACCGTCGGCGAGGACGGCGATGTCCTCGGCGACCGCCTCCACGTCGGAGACGATGTGCGTGGACAGGATCACGATCCGGTCGTGCGCGAGCTCGCCCAGCAGGTTCCGGAAGCGCATGCGCTCCTCGGGGTCCAGGCCGACGGTGGGCTCGTCGACGATGAGCAGCCAGGGGTCGTTGAGCAGCGCCTGGGCGATGCCGACCCGCTGCCGCATGCCCCCGGAGTAGGCGCCCAGCGGGCGGTTCCCCGCCTCCTGGAGGTTGACCAGCCGCATGAGCTCCTCCACCCGGGCGCGCGCCGAGCGGCCGGTCAGGCCCTTGACGGCCGCGAGGTAGCCCAGGAATTCGCGGGCGCTGAGGTCGGGGTAGACGCCGAAGTCCTGCGGCAGGTAGCCCAGGACGCGGCGCAGCGCGGCGGGCCGGGCCACGATGTCGGTCCCGTTCCAGGTGACGCGCCCGCTGGTGGGGCGGGTGACGGTGGCGAGCACCCGCATCAGCGTCGACTTGCCCGCCCCATTGGGCCCGAGGAGGCCCAGGACCCCGGGCCCGATCTCCATGCTCACCCGGTCGGCCGCCCGCTTGCCTCCGGGATGGGTCTTGGTGATATCGGCTAATTCCAGTCGCATGGTTTTCCCACTGACGGTTCGGCGGAAGAACCCGCACCGGGCCGGTGCGGTCCCCGCCAGCCAACCGCGCCGCCCCATGGCGGGGCACTACGCCTGCGCGCCGTTCCGGGGTGGCCCTCGCCCTACCCGTGGAACGGGTGCGGGGCCGTTCCGCGTCTCACCCGACCCGTCCGGCCGCCGCCCTGCGTCGGCGGGTCGCCGAGCGCGCGACCGGCGCGGATCCGCTGTCCGTACCGGCCGTCGGGGGCCGCCGGTCCCTCACCGGTCGAGGGGGACGACCGCGATGCCGCGGAGGCGCGATCGAGACGACGGTCGCCGCGTGCCGCGGGCGAGACGCCGTGGGGCGGCGCCCCACCCGACCGGGCGCCGGTGCGGACCGGCCGAACGCGGTGAAGGAGGCGGGACGTCGAAGCGCGGCCGGGCGCGGACGCGGGACCGGCCCGGCGGCGATACCGGTGGCCATGGAGTCTTCCGAGCTTCCGGCCGCAGTTCCGTTCTCCCGCATCGAGATCCGCGTCGGCGCACTGGTGTCCTGCGGCGACGAGGTCGCGCTCATCCGCCGCGACCGCCCCGGCTCGCTCCACTACACGCCGCCCGGGGACAACGTCGAACCCGGCGAGGACCTGCTCGCGGCCCTCGACCGGGAAACTCCAGGAGGAGTCGGACCTGCTACTGGGCGCGGCGGGCGCTCCGGAGCTGCTGTGGGTGGTCGACCAGCGCGTCACCCGCCCCGGCCCCACCGCGTCCCCGCGCAAGCTCCACCTGCTCCACCGGCTGCACACCACCCCGGGCGTCCGCGCCACTCCGGCGACACAGGAGTGCGACGAGCGGCCCGGCGGCGGCCACGAGGTCGGCGCCATCGAGTGGGTGGACCACCGCGCCTGCGCCGGGCCGCCGCTGTTCCCCCCGATCGGCCGCGCCCTGGCCGCCCTGCCCACCCCGCGTGCGGTGGTGGCCGATGCCGCCCTGGCGGCCGTGACCGATGACGACTACGTGTGGGTGTGAGAGCGGATCAGGCCCGGCCCGCCAGGCGCTCGACGGACTCGATGAGCCCCGCCCACGCCTGTTCGATGTCGGCGGTGCGCTCGTGCGGGGCGCGGAACCAGCCGGCGTAGATGACCAGCTCCTCGACGTCCCACCGGAGCCGGTACAGCTCCATCGCCGAGGGATCGGGGGCGTATCCCGTGGCCGCCTCGTAGCGGGCGAGGTCGCCGGGGTCCGCGGTGACGTGCCACAGGTCGCGTTCGGGCACCGCCAGGCCGACCGTGTCCCAGTCGACCAGCAGGAACCCGCCCGCCGCCCCCTCGCGCCGGAGGAGGTTGGCGCGGTGCGGCTCGCCGTGGGTCACGACGAGGTCCCCCGTCCGGCGGGCCACCCGCTCGGCGAGCCGGTCGAACCGCGCCAGTCCCGCGCGCAGCCCCTCGGCGTGCCCGCCCAGCAGCGCCCGCGCGGCCTCGGAGAACGGGCCGGCCGTCCAGGGGCGGTCCGTCTCCGCGAGGACCCGGTCGAGCCCGTCGCGTCCCGGGACCCGCGGCGGGCGGGCGGGGGTCGAGGCCGGCGGACGGCGGCCGTGCAGCGCGGCGAGCAGGTCGACGACCTCGCGGCGCTCGGCCGCGTCGAATTCCCGGCCGAAGCCGCCCGCCTCACCCGTTGCGAACGGGAAGGCGCTGAGGGCGAAGCGCTCGCCGAGCCGCCGGACGGTCGCTCCGCCGGCGGTCCGCAAGGGCGCCACGACGAAGTCCAGGCCGTCGGCGTCGCCCGGCCGCGCGCCACGGGTCCCGCCGTGCGCGGCCCCCGCACGCAGGTCCGCGGCCGTGTCCATGGCCCGGCGCAGATCCTCCAGCGCGGCGTCGACCGGGACACCCGGTGCGGTCTTCTGTTCGAGGTCGGCGACGGTGATGAACCAGCGGCGGCCGTCGCCGCCGGTCGCGGTCCAGTGGTGGTCGCCGAAGCCGACCGCGGCATAGGCCGCCGTTCCGGCGTCGATCCCCCACTCCTTGAGCGCCTCCAGCAGATCGCGGTCGTCGAGTTCGGCGGGTCGGTACAGCATGCCGCGCACGTTACCGGTCGCGTGTCGGCCGGGCATCCGGATTTTCCGCCGCGCGATCGCCGCCCGGCGCACGCGCCGCACGAATGCGCATGAGCGCACCCGCGGCGTACCGACGTCTACCGCTCCCTCGTGCGGGCCGGCGGCCCGGCTGCTGTTCCGGGTCGCGCGGCGGAACCCGCTTCCCCGCGTGCCTCTTTCCGGCGCCCCGGATCCCGCACGATGCGCGTTGGGTGGCGGTGGGGCACATGGCGAGCACGTCGCCGAAGGCGATCGCGGCCGGCGCGCCGTCCATCGGGCGCGTCCGCGCCTCCGGCCCGGCCGGGCGCGCAGCCGGCCCGCACCCCGGACCCGGTGCGGCGGCCCGATCGGCCCGGCCGGGTCAGCGGCCCTTGAAGTAGCGGAACAGGTGCTTCTCCCGGATGAGCAGGAGCGCGCAGGCCGCTCCGAGGACGGCGGTGAGCGCCGCGGCCCCCGGGCCGCGCAGCCCGATGGCGAACACCTCGGCCGTATCCGCCGGGTTGCCGATCCCGGCGGCGCAGGCCAGGGCGCCGACCGCCATGGCCAGCGCCCCCAGCGCCCACGCCCCGGTCTCGATCGCCGTCTGGGCGAGCAGGGCGCCCCGCCCCACCCCCACGTGCAGCGCGCCGGCGATCTCCAGCCGCCGCAGCCGGACGGCCGCGAACCCCAGCGCGAACCCCGCCGCCGCGCAGCCGGCGGCGGCGTGGCGCGTGGGGCGGGCCGCGAACTGCGCGGTGGCGTCGAAGTCGGTGCCCTGGGCGGTGTTGAGCTGGCCGATGGTGATCGTGGTCGTGGCATCGGGCACCACGTCGGCGGCGGCGTAGACCAGCGCGTCGGCGGCCTCCGACACCGGCCAGACCTCCGCCCAGCACTCGTCGAACGTCGCGGTGGGGATCCGGGGGACCAGCACGGCGTGGCCCAGCCTGCGGTCGCGTCCGTCATCGGGGTGGTCGTAGGTTCCCGCGACCGTCATCGGCCCCGATCCGGTGTCCAGGCGCTCGCCGGGGCGCACGCCCAGCGTCTCCGCGAGCGGCGCGGGCAGCCACACGCCCTCCGCCGCGGTGCCCGCCACCCCCAGCAGGGCGGCCAGCCCCGGCGTCACCTCGTAGACGGGCAGCGGGTCGGCGGGCATGGCGGACAGTTCCAGCGCGTCGGCCTCGCGCAGGGCGCCGGAGGAGCGGATCGCGGGCGATTCGGTGAGCAGTTCGCAGGATTCGCCGTCGGTCATCCCCTCGGCGACCAGCGTGCGCACCGACGCCCCTGACGCGACGAACTCCGCCGCCTGGCGTTCCAGCCCGACGATGTAGCGCGTGTCGACGATCGCGAGCCCCGCCGTGACCGCGAACAGGGCCAGGCCGAGGACCGCCGCCCGGGTCGTGCCCGTGACCAGGTTGCGCAGCGCCTCGGAGAGGATGGACGCGGGGCGCATCAGGGGGCCGCCCCGCCGTCGGGGGGAGCGCCCGGGGCGGGCGTGCGGCCGCCGGCGGCCGCCGCTCCGGCGGCTCCGCCGTCCTCGCCGTCGTCCTCCCCGCCGCTCGACGCGCCCGCTGCCACCGCCAGGTCGAGGACCCGGGTGCACGCCTCCCGGGTGTGCGGGTCGTGGGTGGCGATCACCACGATCGTCCCGGCGCGGGCGATCGCGCCGAGCGTCCGGTTGACGGTGCCGGCGGTGCGCAGGTCGAGCTGGGCGGTGGGCTCGTCGACCAGCAGCAGGTCCGGCGCGGAGCACACCGCGCGGGCGAGCATCAGCCGCTGCGCCTCGCCGCCGGACAGCTCGCGGAACGGGCGGTCGCGCACCGCCTCCAGGCGGAAGTCCGCCATCGCCGTGCCGGCCAGGGTCTCGGCACCGGCCCGGTCCAGGCCCTTGGCCAGGAGCGGCAGGACGACGTGGTCCAGCGCCGTCCGGCCCGGCACGCCGAACGGGTTCTGGAACACCCACCCGGTCCGCTCGATCCCGGTCGTCTCCAGGGTCCCGGTGTGGGGCGGCAGCCAGCCCGCGAGGATCGACAGCAGGGTGGACTTCCCGCACCCGGACGGGCCGCACACGCCCACGACCTCGCCCGGCAGCAGGTCGAAGTCGAGCCCCGTGAACAGGTCGGCGGTCCCGCTGAAGCGGTGGCCCAGCCCGCGGGCGCGGACCGACACGCCGGCCGGTCCCGGATCGGCGGGAGGAGCCGCGGGGCCGGTGCGGCCGGGGACGGGATCGGGGGTGGCGGGCGGCTCAGTCACAGGAGTCCGATCGGATGGCCGATCCGAGGCTCACGTCGGCCGGCACCGGACCGTCGAGCACGACGAGGGTGGCGCCGAGGTTGGAGCCGACGATCCGCACCGGGTGGGCGGTGCCGTCCGATTCCACGCACGCGCTGTCGCCGTCGATGCCGAACACGGCGCCGGGCGGCACCTTGAGCGCCCGCAACGGCTCGGCGAGGGAGATCTCGGCGGTCACCGCCTCCTCCGCCGACATGAACTCGGCGAATTCCGCGGTGTCCTCGACCTCGTCCAGGAAGTCCCGGTCGGTGACCTCGCCCTCCTCCGACATCGGGCCGCGTATCCCGAAGACGTCGATGGTCCGGTCGCCGGCCACGGCGCCTGAGGGCATCGCGTCGACCCGGATCCGATCCAGCCCGCCGGGGACCGTGCCGAACGGCGCCCCGCCGCCGACCGTCATGCCGAGGGGCGCCTCGCACGCGTCCAGAACGGAGGTGGGGGAGGGCAGCCACAGGATCTGGTCGGACGCGATCTCGCCCTCGGGATCGCGCACGCCGGCCGATTCCAGCAGGTCGCGTACTGCGACGGCCGTCGGCCGGCCGAAGACGCCGTCGTCGCCCACCGCGTAGCCGAGCCGGGCCAGTTCGCGCTGGAGCGACTGGACGTCGCCGCCGCGGTCGCCCGCCTCCAGGTCGCGGTACAGGGGGATCTCCGTCGCCAGCGCGATGAGCGGGGTGGCGCCGATCGTGGCGACCGCCTCGCCCGACACGAGCTCGGCCCCGGCCGCGCAGTCGGTGGTCGTGACGCGGCCGGACAGCCCGATCTCCAGCGTGGACGCCGGGGTCACCTGGAAGGCGACCTGCACCGTGCGCTCGTCGGCGAACTCCTCGACCGTGACCGGCGCCGTGGCCTGGCCGCCGGAGGCCGCCAGCCCGCTGGGCACCTCGGCCGGGCGCAGCAGGTAGCCCGCGCCCGCGCCGGCGCTGAGCAGCGCCGCCGCGGCGAGCAGCGCGGTCGTCCAGGACCTGTGGTTCACACCGGGCCTTTCACGTGGTGGTGGTCGCGGGGCCGGCGGCGGGCGGTGCCGGCCGGCCCCGGCGGTCGTCCCGGTGTCAGGAGCCGTCCTCGACGGCGATTCCGTATCCGCCCTGCCGGAGGCATTCCCGTGCCTCCGGGTCCGCGGGGTCGAAGGGCGCCTCGGCGAAGCCGTCGGACACGTCGGCATCCAGTCGGTCCGCGTCGTAGTCGTCGGGGACGAGGCCCTCCGCGACCAGGCAGTCGACCGTGAGCAGTCGCGTGTCCTCGATCAGGCCGGGGTTGTTGATCTGCGTCTGGTAGAGCGCCTCGATCCGCATGGTGGTCCCGTCGGCGCAGTCGCCGCTCACCTCCATGTACTCGTCGATGTCGGATTCGCCGTTCAGCACCGGCGGGGTGATGGAGTAGATGCCGTCGGGCCGCCGTTCGTAGGTCTCCTCCAGCCCGGCGTCCTGCGCGCACTGCCGGTACCTGTTGAACGCGTCCTCGTAGTCCTCAGCCGCGATCTCGCCATTCTCTATCGCGCGGTCGAAGACATCGCGCTCGAAATCCGACGTGGCGTCTTCGCGAGCCTGCTCGAATTGCTCCACCAAGCTGAGGTCCATTGTTGGTCCGCTCGGACCCGCGGCGTCCGGGGAATCGGGCTGGAGAGACGAGCATGCCGTCAAAAGGAGTATTCCGGCGGTCGAGAGAACGGCCGCCATGCTCGTTGCCGAGACGATCCGCATTTTTCCCATCCTTGGTGGAATCGGTCCGGGATATTCCCGGCGCCGGCCACCGCGATCCGCTCCACGTGGAATTCATTTCATTCACGGACTGCGGTGGCCGGCGGTGAATTCAATTCAGGTGGTCAGCGCCTGGTCAGGAGCTGTACTGCACCCAGGCGTTGTGGCTGGACGAGGTGCCCGAGTCGGCGTAGGCGCTGGCGTAGACGTTGTACCAGCCGCTGAGCGCGGCGAGGTTGCCGTGCTGGGCGTAGGCGCGGACGTAGTTGTAGCTGCCGCAGGTGTCGACGTAGCCCCACGCCTGGGAGTAGGCGCTGGAGTGGTAGGTGTAGTAGTCGCAGCGGAGGGTGGACACGTCGCCGGCGGCGGTGGCGTCCGCGGCGGCGGCCGGGGCCGCGAGGGCCAGGCCCATCCCGGCCGTGGCCAGCACGGTGAACAGGCCCGCCTTGACGCGGGTGGACAGGGTGGCGGGAGTCGTCCCGGAAGTGGTCGTCACGCTCATTCTCTTTCACTCCAGCGATGGGATGTGTGACGCTTGAATCGCCCCGGCCGACCGGCCGGTCGGCCGGGGCGGCATGGGCCGTCCGGATCGGCTCCATGCCACTTCGGAGATGTCCGGAGTATTTCCGAAGTGCCTCGGAATCTATCCGCGTAGTGGAGTGAAAGGAAAGAGTGGTCAGGTGATCCGGCCATTACAATATGTTAGTGCGAGCTTTGATCTCCCAGCTCGCGTGGAGTGATGGTTCGTATACTAGCGGCCCTGTCCGAATGCGGACACTAAAGCCGAGTAAGAGAACGGTGTGAGGGTGTGTGGTGAATGTGCCGCCCGCTGGGGTCGAGAGGGCCGGAAGTCCGAATTGTCGGCGGTCGCGGCGTGCGATCATGGGGGTGGGGATTGTCGTTCGGGGAATGCACGGCGCAGTGGGGGGTTCGGTGAGATGAATTCAATTCCGGGTGATTCACCGCCGTCCGCTCCTTTTTTCCTTGGAATCGACCTCGGGACCGGTTCCGTGAAGGCCGCGCTCCTGGCGCCCGACGGCCGCCTGGGGTCGGTGGCCACGTCCGGCTACGTGCTGAGCAGCCCGGAGGCGTCGTGGTCGGAGATCGACCCGCGCCTGTGGTGGGACGCCGTCGTCCACGCGGTCCGCCGCTGCGCGGGCGATCAGGCGCACCGGGTGGCGGCCATCGGGCTGTCCGGGCAGATGCACGGGGTGGTCCTCACCGGCGCCGACGGCGAACCGGTCCGGCCCGCGATGCTGTGGCCCGACGCGCGAGCCGTCACCGAGCTCGACCGCTACGCCGCGCTCGGCGTGGACGCGCACCGGCGGCTGGCCAACCCGCCGATGCCGGGTGCCGCCGGTCCGATGCTCGCCTGGCTGGGCGAGTTCGAGCCGCCGGCCCTCGCGCGCGCACGCTGGGCGCTGCAACCGAAGGACTGGCTGCGGCTGCGGCTGACCGGCCGGGCGGCGACCGATCCGAGCGACGCGGCGGGAACGCTCCTGTACGACTTCGACGCCGACGACTGGGCGTCCGACATCGCCGCCCGGCTCGGGATCCGGCCGGACCTGCTCGCCCCCGTCCAGCCCTCGGCCCGCCAGGCCGGGGGCCTGCTGCCGGGCCCCGCCGACGCGCTCGGCCTGCGACCGGGCACCCCGGTCGTCACCGGTGCGGCCGATACCGCCGCCGCGATCCTCGGCACCGGGCTCGCGCCGGGCGGTATCCAGCTGACCATCGGCACCGGCGCCCAGGTCGTCGCATTGACCGACGGGATCGGCGCGGCACCGGATCCGCGTACGAACGTGTTCCGCACGGCGACCCCCGACGGCCACTACCGGCTCGCGGCCATCGTCAACGCCGGCCTCGCCCTGGAGTGGGCGGTGCGGGTCTTCGGCGCCACCTGGGACGAGCTGTACGCCGCCGCCGACCACCACGGCGCCGACACCCCGTCCTTCCAGCCGCACCTGGCCCCCGAGCGCGGGGCGCCCGGCGCGGCCGGCTCCTTCAGCGACCTCAAGGTCGGCCACGGCCGCACCGACCTGCTGCACGCCGTCCTCGTCGGGGTGGCCGACGCCATCGCCGAAGCGGTGGACGTGCTCGCGGAGCGCGGCGGGACGCCGGTCCGCACAGCGGGCGGCGGCGCACGCGACCCGCGCTGGCGGCGCATGCTCGAACGCGTACTCGACCGCCCTCTGGAGCACGTCGCCGGCGCCGACGCCGCATCGGTCCGCGGTGCGGCGCTCCTGGCCGCCGAGGGGATGGGGGCCGCGGTCCCCGACGTGCCGTCCGGCTGACCCGCCGGCCGCCGCAGGGAGCGGACCGCCCTTGGGGCACCGGCCGTCCGGCGGCACGGGCGGCCGCGGCGCCGGACGGAGCCGTGACAGGGGCGGCCGTGGCGCCTGTCGGGAGCGGCGGTGCCGCCGCGTGCCGCGTTTCGCTGACGCCCGGCCCGCGCCGTGGTTGACTCGCTGTCGCAGGAGCATCGCTGTAAGCGACGGATGGGGGTGGCCGGATGTCCGATGTGCCGGAGGACCTGGCGTACACGAGCGACCACGAGTGGGTCCGGGACCTGGGCGGGGGACGGGTCAGAGTAGGGATCACCGATTTCGCGCAGCGGCAGCTGGGCGACATCGTGTTCGTCGACACGCCCGACACCGGCGACGCGTTCGAGGCCGGCGAGCCGTTCGGCACCGTCGAGTCCGTCAAGGCGGTCTCCGAGCTGTACGCGCCGCTGGCCGGCACGGTCGACGCCGTCAACGAGGCCATGGCCGACTCGCCGGAGAACGTGAACGACGACCCCTACGGCGACGGCTGGTTCATCGAGCTCTCCGGCGTGAGCGGATCCGACACGCTGCTGACCCCCGACGCCTACCGCGACCTCCTCAAGGAGGGCGAAGGCGGATAGCGCGCCACGGGCGGCGGCCCGGCGTCGTCCCCTCCCGTCATGTCGAACGTCAACGGTCGCGCCGCGGGTCGACGGCGCGGATCGGAAAGGTAGCGGAATGCAGCGCACGGTCGTGAACCCGTGGAACAACCCCGAGGGGTTCGATCAGGGGGTGCTGATCGAAGGGCACCGCCGCATCCTCTTCCTCAGCGGACAGTGTTCGGTCTCTCCCGCGGGGGCGTCCCTGTACCCCGGTGACATGCGGGCACAGACCGCGCAGGCCCTGGACAACGTCGAGACCGTGCTCGCCGGCGCGGGGATGACCCTCGGCGCCATCGTCCGGATGAACACCCACGTCACCGACATCGACGCCTTCTTCGAGCGCGCGGGCGACATGATGGCCGAACGCCTGGCGGCCTTCGACGTCCGGCCGCCCGGCGTGCTGTCGGGTGTCACCCGGCTGGCCCGCCCCGAACTGCTGATCGAGCTGGAGGCCATCGCCGCCGACTGACCGGCCCACACAGACGCGCCCGGCAGGCGCGTCTGCGTGGGCCGGGTCAGCCGCGGGTGGCGGAGAGGATCCGCTGGACGCCGTCGAGCGATTCGTCGACGGTCCCGGCGAGGTTCATCATCTCCACGAAGACGTGGTCGACGCCGGTCTCGTCCCCCGCGCGGGCGATGGTCTGCGCGATCAGGTCCACCGACGCGTCCGGGAACGGGGACACCCGCAGGACCAGGTCGATGGCGACGGGGTCGCGGCCCAGCTCCTCGGCGAAGTCGCGGATGGTCGCCATCGGCCCGTTGATGCTCGCCGGGTCGAACGCGCGGGCCCCGGGAGCGCAGACGGGCAGCCAGCCGTCGGCCCGCCGGGCCACGCGGCGCAGGGCGGCGGGGGCGAACCCGGCCAGGTAGACCGGCGGGCGCGGACGCTGGGCCGGCTTGATGTCGATGTTGGTGGGCGGGACCTCCCAGTACCGGCCCTCGTAGCGGGCGGGCCCGGCCGACCAGAGTTCGTCCAGCGCGTCGAGGCACTCGTCCAGCCGCGCGCCGCGCTGTTCCATGGGGATCCCCGCCGCCCGGTACTCCTCGGGCGACCACCCCGTGCCGAATCCGGGGAGCAGTCGGCCGGCGCTGACGAGGTCGATCGTTGTCAGGGAGCGGGCCAGGATCGCCGGGGCGTACCACGGCGCGTTGAGGATGTTGGTACCGATGTGCGCGCTCTCCGTGGCCGCGGCGGCGACGGCCAGCACCGCGAAGGGGTCCAGGACGGAGTGGAACGCCTCGGGGATGGAGTCGCCGCCCGCGTAGCCCACGGTGGGCTCGATCGGGGCCAGGAGCCGGTCGCCGACCCACAGGCTGTCCGCGCCCAGTCGCTCGGCCTCGTCGGCGAACCGGGCGACCTCTCCGGCCTCGTGGGCGAGCGGGCCCATTTGCGGCAGGGTGAATCCGATCTTCATCTGGCGTGCTCCATCCGGCTACCGACCGTGACCACACGATGACTCTACCCACGGGTGCGGCGGAGCGGGCGGGCGGCGTACCGGGCGGTTCCGGTATCCGCCGCGCGGACCCCCGCGACCGCCGCGCCGCCATGGCGGTGGCCGCCGGTGCGGCGGGGGCCGCGGGACGGGCCGGAGCCCGGCGGCTCACGGGGGATCGGGGTCGGCGAGTTCGCCGTCGGCGAGGTGTTTGAGCTGGTCCAGCCGCTTCCAGTGGCGGATCGTCGCCTTGCGTCCTTCGGGGGTGAGGGCGACCCAGGTCCGGGCGGTGCGGCCGGCGCCGGACTTGGTGAAGGCCACGAACCCGGCACCGTTCAGCTTCGACAGGTGGCTGGAGAGGTTGCCCTTGGTGAGCCCGGTGAGGTTCTGCAGGAACAGGAAGTCGGCGCCCTCGACGGACAGCAGCGCTGTGGTCAGGGCCAGGCGGGCGGGTTCGTGGATGACCCGGTCGAAGTCGCCGAGCTCCTCCGCGGGTGCGGCCATCACCGGTCCCCGGCGGGCGGCGATCCCAGGCTGCGCACCAGGAGGCGGTGGTCGAGCAGCCCGCCGATGAGGAAGCAGGCGCCCAGCGACCACATCAGGGCGGCCTGGGCGAGTTCGAGGGAGGCGTTCAGGGGGTGCGCCCCGCCGGTGAGCAGGCCCACGGGCACCAGTGCGGCGAGGACGAACAGCGCGCACATGACCTGCCAGTGGCGGCTGATCGCGAAGTCGGCGGTGCGGCGGCGCAGCAGGGGCGGCAGGAGGACCATGGTCGCCAGGACCAGGGCGGCCTGGAGTCCCTGCGGCCAGATCGGGCTTCCCGAGAGGGTCAGGAGGTTGACCGGGATCATGGTGGCCACGAAGACCGCCAGCCCCAGCGCCGGGACCAGGATCCGCACGGCGGCGCCGCCCGTGCGCACGCGGCCGAACCGGTGGTGATAGTGCCGCGTGATCAGCGCCATCGTCCCGAACACCGGTATGAGGGCCAGGGTCGCCCACTGTGTCGCGTCCGGAGCGGCGACGAGAACGGCGCCGAACGCGGGGAGCCAGAGGGCGACCGGCACCAGGGCCAGGCCCTGCAGCCCGTTGAAGTTGGCGGTCACAGAGGATATGCGCCGCATCCGGGCGGCGGCGGGTGGAACGGTCACGGTGGCTCCGTAAGTTGTTAGGCGGCCCGGCACGTCAAAGGTCTGTATTGCAAACCTTTCGGGTTCGACGGTACGCCACGATGCTCAGGTTTGCAACACAGACCTTTTGTTCTCCGGCCCCCGGCCGGCGTCCCCCGGCCGGCGCGGCGATGCGCGAGCCCGTTCGGCGCGCGGCCATCGCGCGAGCCTCCCCGCGCGCCTCGGCGCACGGCCCGGCGATCCGGGCGCGCGGGGGTCCGAGGTCCGCGGGCCGATGCGCGGACGGGTACCGGCGGGCACCGGCCTGACGGCCGGGACCCTGTGCGACCCGCCGGCCCGGCGGGTCGGGATCGTCCGGCGTGGCGCCCGGCCGCGCGCCTCGCACGTGTCTGTGCACCGGCGACACGGGGTCCGCTCCCCGTTGTGCACCGCGGCGGGCACAGGTGTCCGCACCATGCACCGGTGGCGCCTGCGCCGGGGGGATTGTGCATCCGCGGTGTGGCGCGAACGGGGCCGACTCCTTAGCGTGATGCGTATCCGGGACGGTCCCGGATACCGGAACCGCCGGGAATCACACACGAAGCGGACTCGCATCGGCGCGAAGCGCCGGGGCGCCGGCTCGAGGACGGGCGCCGACCATCTGGTGGTCGGCGTGCAGCCGACGCCGCGGCCTCCTGCGAACCCGCGCTTCCCGGCGAGCCACGCGGCCTCGGCCGCGGATCGGGGGCGTTCTCCGACCGGTGGGGAAGGGGGCTCGCCCCTTCGGTCGGAGAACGAAGGCCGGGGGACGGGGTGTTCCCTCGGCCGCATCGCCCTGCCCGCGTCCCGCCCGCCGGGCGGACGGGCAGGTCGCGCGGCCAGTCGGCGCGGTCGCCGGATCCTTCGCCGTGTGGGGTCAGACCCGGTCCGGGCGCGGCCAGTCGTCGGGGATGCGCGGCCGGCCCAGGCCCACGCGCAGCGCGAAGGCGAGCGGGCGCACCCCGCTCAGGACGTGTTCGTCGTCGAACGCGTCATCGGCCTCCAGGCCGGGCATCAGCTCGCGCCGGATCAGCGGCGCGGCCGCCCGCAGGTGGCTCCGGACCGTCGCGGGCGACGTGCCCAGGGCCGCGGCCGTCCGTTCGGCATGGGTGTCGTTGTCCAGCCACGCGCCCAGCGTGCGCGGCAGGTCGCGCGAGTCGGCCGCCAACGGCGCCAGGAACGCCTCGGCCCACGCCCGCACCTCGGGCGCGGACACCATCGCGGCGAAGTCGGCCGCGGGATCGGCGGCGCCGTCGTCGTGTCCGTGGACGCCGATGATCTTGAGGGCCGCCGAGACGGCCACCTGGTTCAGCACGCGCTCGCGATCGATGTCGAGCAGGTCGAAGCACGTGGTGATCCGATGCGTCACGGTGTTGCGGTGGATGCCGAGGATGCGGCCGGCCGCCTTCTGCGTGAACTCCAGGCCGAGATCGAGCGTCCCGAGCAGCCGGTCGCGCCGGATCATGGGCAGCGTCAGCAGCGGTCTCAGCACGGCCCCCGCCCAGCGCCGCGCCGGCTCCACGGGCAGGACGTCCACGAGGTTGGCGCGCTCGTCGGAGAGCGCCACCCGGTCCGGGAGCCGCTGTGCCAGCGGCAGGGCGTTGGCGGCCTCGTTGTAGGCGTCCGCGACACCGCCGAGGGGGCGCACGCGGCTGCCGCCCATGCGGTGCCGAGGTCGCGCGGCCACGACCCCGCGCAGCGCGTCGCGCACCCCGCCCGGATCGTCGGCATCGCCCTCGTGCAGCGGATCCACCACGAGCAGGTGGTTGAAGGCGGGGCACAGGGCCAGCAGCGCCCGGTCGGCGATGGCGTGTTCGGCGTGGCGGGCCGTGACCTCGCGGTCCTCATCGGCGCAGTCGATGACGTACACGCGCACCTGATCGGTCGCCAGCAGACCGGGGGCGATCGCGGCCATCACGCGCTGGGCGGCGATCTCCTCCCCGAGGAGCAGCAGCTGGAAGGTGCTCAGGTGGACCTCGCGCTCGGCCCCGGCCACGCGGTGGCGGTGTTCCGCCTGGCCGATCAGCCCGAGCACCTTGGCCGCGTGCCGCATGAGGTCGGTGTCGACCTCGTTGAAGGGGCGGCGCCCGGCCACCGACAGCACCGACGCCGAACGGGCCGGGGCGAGGGGGATCAGGCGCGTGTGCGCGGCGCCGCCCGCAGCCGGCCCGGACGCCTCGGGGACCTCAAGGCGCACGGTCTGGGTGACCAGCAGCGGGGCGAGGGTGTCGGGGGCGGTCTGCGGCGACGCGGCCAGCACACCGCGTTGCGGATCGCTGACCATGACCTCCGCGTCCACCGCCGCCGCGAGCCAGTCGGTGACCCGCTGCGTGGCGGCCTCGCCGGCGTCGTCCAGGCGCTCCGGGAGCCGGTTGAACAGCGCGGTGAGCTGGTCGGCGTGCCATTCCGCGTGCCGGTAGCGGCCCTCGCGCAGGAGGGGGATCAGCGTCGTGGTCCAGGCGTCCGGTGTCGCGGTCGTCGTCAGCAGCGCCACGTTCAACCGGGCCGCCGAATTGCGGACCGCGAGGGGGACGGCCCGGGCCCCGTGCCGCTCGACCACCAGCGCGAGGCCGGCGGCCCGCTGGCGGGAGAGCTCGCGGAGCAGCCGGTCGGCCGCGCCCCGCAGGTCCTGCTCCGCGTCGAGCCCCGGCCGGCCGATCACCACGAGGGCGTCGCGGACGTCGCCCGGGTGGTCGCCCTTCCAGGCGCTCGCCGGCAGCACCCGCACGGAGTCCACCGCCCGCTCACCGTGCGGATCACCGCTGAACGCGAAGCGGAGGCGGAAGTCGGACTCGTCGCACATCCCGCGCAGCGTGGGCATGGTGCACCTTCCCTACCCGGCCGCGCGCGAAGGCGGTGTCCGCCGGGACGGCACACGGCCGGCGGACACCGCAAGGGCGCGGGAGCACGGGGTCTCGGTCGCTGGTTCCTCCACCCCTGCACCTTAATCGCCGACGGTGTGCCGGGCCCGGGCTTCCCCTTTCGCCCGCCGGCGCACCAGCGTCGGCAGGACGAGCATCACCAGGGCGACCGCCAGGATGGCCGCCGAGACGGGCCGCGTCACGAAGATCGACGGGTCGCCCTCGCTGAAGGCCATGGCCAGCCGGAACTGCGACTCCAGCAGCGGGCCGAGGATCGCGCCCAGGACCATCGGCCCCAGCGGGTAGCCGGTGCGGCGCATCAGGAACCCCAGGGCCCCGAAGGCGAACCCGAGCACGACGCCGAACACGCTCTGCACGGCCGCGTACATCCCGAGCACGGCGACGATGAGGATGGCCGGGGCCAGGATCTCCCGCGGGATGCTCAGCAGCTTGACCCACAGTTTCACCATCGGCAGGTTCAGCACGAGCAGCATCACGTTGCCGATGTAGAGGCTGGCGATCAGCGTCCAGACCAGCGCCGACTGCTCCTCGAACAGCGTCGGCCCGGGCTGCACGTTGTACACCTGGAACGCCATCAGCAGGACCGCCGCGGTGGCCGAGGTGGGGATCCCCAGGGTGAGCAGCGGGACGAGTACCCCGGAGAACGCCGCGTTGTTGGCGGCCTCCGGCCCGGCGACGCCTTCGATCGCGCCCTTGCCGAACTCGTCCTTGTGCCTGCTCAGCCGGCGCTCCAGCGCGTAGCTGAGGAAGGTGGGGATCTCCGCGCCGCCCGCCGGCAGCGAGCCGATCGGCAGCCCGATCGCGGTGCCCCGCAGCCACGGCTTCCACGAGCGCTTCCACTCCGAGCGGTCCATCCAGACGCGCCCGCGCACCGGCACGACCTCCTCGGCGCCCGAGCGCAGCCGGCCCGACGTGTACAGCGCCTCGCCGATGGCGAACAGGCCCACCGCGAGGAGGACCAGGTCGATCCCCTCGTAGAGCTGCGGCGTGGCGAAGGTGTAGCGCGGCTGCCCGGTCAGGGCGTCGATCCCGACCAGCCCCACCGCCAGGCCCAGGAACAGGCTCGCCAGGCCGCGCAGCACGGAGGAGCCCACGAGCGAGGTCACGGTGACGAACGCCAGGACCATGATCGCGAAGTACTCGGCGGGCTGGATCGCCTTGCCGACCTCGGCCATCGCCGGGCCCAGGAACGTGATCGCCACCGTCGAGATCGTGCCCGCCACGAACGAGCCGATGGCCGCCGTGGCCAGGGCGGCGCCTCCACGCCCCTTCTTGGCCATCGGATGGCCGTCGAGCGTCGTGGGCACCGACGCGGACTCACCGGGCACGTTGAGCAGGATCGCCGTGGTCGATCCGCCGTACATGCCGCCGTAGTAGATCCCCGCGAACAGGACCAGCGCCCCGATCGGGTCGAAGACGAAGGTCAGCGGCAGCAGCAGCGCCACCGTCGTGGCCGGGCCGAGGCCGGGCAGCACGCCCACCAGCGTGCCGATGGTGACGCCGGCCAGCGCGAGCAGCAGGTTGCGCAGCAGCAGCGCGTTGGCGAACCCGGCCAGCAGGTCGTTGAGCACGTCCATGTCAAAACGCCAATCTGACGATGCCGGGCGGCAGCGTGACACCGAGCAGCCGGTCGAAGAGGAAGTACACGGCCAGCGAGAACACCAGTCCGATCACGAGGTCGCGCAGCGGCCGGCGGCTGCCGAGGATACGGGCGGCCACCACCAGGAACGCGCTGCTCGTCTGCCAGAAGCCGAGCGGCAGCAGCAGTGCCGCGTACCCGAGCACCGCCCCGCCGAGCATCAGGACCGTCGGCCAGTGCGTGGCCGCGGCCTCCTCGGCCGCCCGCTCCGCCCCGCCGCGGTCACCGCCGCGCCAGGAGCGGACCGCGTTCGCCGCCCCGACCAGCACCGTCCCCACCCCGACCATCAGGGGGAACGTGCTCGCGCCCACGGCCTGGTAGGTGTTGCCCTCGGGGATCAGGAACGATCCGGCCAGGACGACCACCCCGACGCCCAGCACCACCAGGGCGGTGACCCGCGGCCCCCAGGGGACCGCGGCCGGGGGCGCACCCTCCGGCCCTGCCGTCGTGCCGCTCATGAGGCCAGCCCCAGTTCGTCCAGCAACGCCGTCACCTGTTCCCTGTGGTCGGCGATCCGGTCGCCGAACTCGTCGCCGGGCAGCCACGCGTCCGCCCAGTCGTTGCGCTCCAGCGCCTCCTGCCAGCAGCCGGTGCCGCGCATCTCGGCGACCATGTCGACGACGGCCTCCCGCTGTTCCGGCGACAGGTCGCCCGGGGCCATGACCCCGCCGACCGACGCCTGGTCCAGGTCGGCCAGGCCGAGGTCGTCGAGCGTGGGCGCGCCGATGCTCTCGGCCGACGCCTCGTCACCGCCCGCGGCGAGCGGGCGCAGGGCGCCCGCCTCGATCTGCGGCCGCAGCTCCGCCAGCGTCGACACCGCGGCGTCGGCGGTCCCGCTGTTGAGCAGGTTCATCACCTCGCCGCCCCCGGCCGTGGCCACGTAGTTCAGGTCCCCGACCGGGATGTCGTACTCCCGGGCCAGCAGGCCCACGAGGATGTGGTCGGGCCCGCCAAGGGAGCCGCCGACCCAGGAGGTGCCGCGAGGGTCCGCCCGGAACGCCGCTACCAGGTCCTCCAGCGATTCGTGCGGGGACTGCTCCGGGACCACGACGACGTTGGTGCTCAGGGTCAGCCCCGCGATGGGCGTGACGTCGTCCAGGTCCACCGGGGAGCGGTTGCCCACGATGCCGCCGAGCATGGTGACGGTGTCCATGACCATCAGCCGGTGGGGGTCGCCGGAATTGGCGGAGAACTGGGCGAGGCCGATGGTCCCGCCGGCGCCCGGGGTGTTCTCGACCGTCACCGACCGGTCGATCACCCCGCACTGCGTGAGCGCGTCGCCGATGGACCGGGCCCGGGTGTCCCAGCCGCCGCCGGGGCTGCCGGGGGCCAGGATCGTCAGGTTCTGCGCGGGGTAGTCGGCGACCGCGCCGGTGTCCTCGATGCCGCCGATGGTGCACCCCGACGCCAGGAGGACGACCGCCGCGGCGGCCGCGGGCAGCGCCGCCCTCATCTCCGGCCCCACACCGAGGGGTCGGCGCCGCGGTCGGCGAGGATGGAGCCGAAGAAGTCGCGGACCGCCCCCAGGACGCCCAGGCCGCTGTGGGCGACGCCCGGTACGAGGTCGAACCGGACGCCGATGCCGTGCGCCTCGAAGTTGCGCCGCAGCGTCGTCAGCCGCTCGACGCGCGTGTCGCCGGCCTCTTCCTGCCCGGCCATCCAGTTGGCGCCGCCCGGGTTGTCGATCTCCCAGGTCTCCACGTCGTCCTCGCCGACGACCATCTGGACCGGCACCTCGGGCAGCAGCTCCGGTTTCGGGGCGGCGCCGACCTTCTCCTCGATCCCGTCGAGGCCGAGCCACCATTCGCGGGCGGGGTCGATGAGGGTCACGCGGCCGGGCGCGCCGATGGACACGCCGGCCAGGCGGTCGGGATGCAGGTAGAAGAAGCGGTGCGTGAACTGGCCGCCACCGGAGAAGCCGTGCAGCAGGAAGCGCCCGGTCCACACGTTGAACCTGGCCCCCACCTCCTCGACGATGTCGAGGAGCGCGAGGTCGTAGCGGAGGTCGCCGGCCCGCAGGAACTTGAAGGCGTGCAGGTCCTCGGGGTCGCCGATCCCGGCGGGGAACAGCGGGGTCAGCACCGCGCAGCCGTGCTCCTCGGCGAAGCCGGCGAACGCGTCGCGGTAGGCCGCCGCGGTACGGCCGGTCCCGTGCTGGATGACGACGAGCGGGCACGGCGCCGCGCCCGGTGCCGCGTTGCGGTAGGGGACATAGAGGGCGTAGGAGAGCCGCTGGTCGTAGCGCGAGGCGAAGAACGGGGTCGCGCCCGCGAAGTAGTAGCCCCGCGGATCCTTCGGGCGCTCCGCGATGTCTCGGTCTACCGTCATGTGCGTCCTTCGTCGTCGTCGCGGCAGGGGGCCCGGAACCGGAGGGGCCGGCGTCCGCGCACGTCGTCGGGCGCCGGGCCGGCCGGAGGGAGAGGTGCCGGGCGGGTTGCAGGACATCCTGATCAGGGCCGTGCGCTGGGGCAATACTGTTGCCTCCAACGCGGTAACCGGTGGCGGGCGCTACGGTTGCCGGATGGTGGTCACCATTCGCCTGGACGGGTCCGCCGGCGACCGGGTCACCGCGCGGTGCTCTCCGCTGGCGGAGCTGTCGGCGTGCCTGCACGCGGTGGACGACCCCCGGCACCATCCGGGCAGCGCCGAGTGGCTGCGCTCGGCGCTCAGCGACGAGCTGGCGGGGCAGGCGCGCGCGTGGTCGCCGCTGTGGGGCGCTTTCCGGGCGCGCTACCTGCTGCCGCTGGTCGACGGGCCGGAGCGCGGCCTCGACCAGGAGCTGGCCGACATCGACGGGCTGCCCCTGGCCGCGTTCGTCGACATGACCGCGCAGGCGCTCCTCGGGCAGTCCCAGCGCCGGTCACCGGACCTGGCGGCCGACGGCGGGGCGACCCGCTCGCGGTTCCTCGGCCGGCTCAACGTGATCTCCGAGGGCCATCTCGACCTGGGGCGGCGGCTGCTCGCCGACCCCGAGGACGTGCGCGCACGGCTGCTCGTCTTCCTGGAGACCGTGGGCTCATCGGTCTTCGACGCGGAATGGGCGCGGCTGCGCCCCCGGCTCGACGCCGACGCCGTGGAGCGGTCGCGGTCGCGCCGCACCCTGGGGGCGGCGGTGATCGGCGGGTTCCCGATCGCGACCCTGCGCGACGACCCGCCGCGCGTGGAGTTCGACAAGCTCTACCACGCCACGGCGTCGCTGGCGGACGCGCCGTGCGTCCTGGTTCCCTCGGCGCACATCGACCCGCACACGATCATCAAGCACCACCCCGCGTTCCCCATCGTGATCCAGTACCCGGTGGCCCCCTCGCCGCCGCAGAGCACCGCCTCCCTGGATCTGATGCGCGCCCGTTTCGGCGTGCTCGCCGACGACACCCGCGTCCGGCTGTGCCGCTACATGCTGCGCCGCCCGGAGACGACCAGCGACCTCGCCGCGCGCATGCACATGACCCGCCCGCAGATCTCCCGCCACCTGCGCCGGCTGCGCGAGGTCGGCCTGGTGACGGGCGAGCGGCACGGCGCGATGGTGCGCTACCGCCTCAACACCGGGGCCTTCCACGCCCTCGGCCCCGATCTCCTCGCCGCGCTGAGCCGCTGACCCCGCCTCCGCCGCGGGCCGATCGCGGTACCCGCGGCCATCGAATCGGGACCTTCGGTCGATACCGGCGGCGGGCGCGCCCCTCCTAGGGTGGCCGGGATCCCGGCGTTGCCCCGGCGCCGTACGCGCGCACGGTCGGGCCGTCACGCCCCGTGCCCGCGGTCCACGCGGTGCGGCACCTCTGTGCCCGGGAGAAGACCCCCCTTTGCGAGGAGATCGACGTCATGTCGCTCATGAGAGTGAATGGACGCCTGTCGGATACGCCGGCCCCCGTCCGCGCACTAGAGAACCGCGCGGGCTGATGGGCGGCGCGCAGAGCTCCACCGCCGATTCCCCGGCCAAGGGCGGCGGCCCGAAGGAACGGCTCGTGTGGCCGGACGTCGCCAAGGGCGCCTGCATCGTGCTCGTCGTGCTGTGGCACGTCATCATGAAGCACTACCTCCAGGTCGGCTGGAACATCTCCCTGCCGTTCCCGGGTGCGTGGGGCGCGGCGGGCGAGGTGTTCCTCCCGCTGCGGATGCCGTTGTTCTTCGCGATCTCCGGCCTGTTCGCGGCCAGTGCCCTGAGCCGGCCGTGGCGCGTCGTCGGCCGCTCCAAGGTGGCCAACTTCTTCTACCTGTACGCGCTGTGGGTGCTGATCCACACCGCGCTGCTGGCGCTCGTCCCGGACTTCGACACCGCGCGCGCCACCACGTTCCTCGAACTACTGGCGAACCTCACGATCTCGCCGACGAACCTGTGGTACCTCTACGCGCTGGCCGTCTACTTCGTGCTGGCCAAGCTGGTCCGCCGGATCCCCGCGCCGGTCGTGCTCGGGGCGGCGTTCCTATTCGCCGCCGCGACGACCGCGGAGCTGATCCCCGCGCCCGGAGGCCGCCTCGACCTCTTCGAGAACCTGCTGTTCTTCCTCGTCGGCGTGTACGCCAAGCCGTCCATCATGAAGGTCGCCGCCTCGGCCAGCTGGCTGCGGTTCTTCGCCATGGCCGTGCCCTACGTCGCGGTCATCGGGCTGGTCACCTTCCTCGGTGCCGAGACCTGGTTCGGGCTGTGGCCGCTGGTCTCCCTGGCCGCGGTGTTCCTCGGAGTCACGGCGGCCAGCCTGGTCACGCGCTGGACGGCGCTGTCCAACGGTCTGGCCGCACTCGGCCGGCGTACGCTGCCGATCTATGTCATCCACATGCCGCTGCTGGCCCTGATCCACGCGGTCCTGGTCGGCCCGATGTCCGCGGCCGGCCCCACCCTGCAGCTGGTGATGGCGGCGGTCTGGCCCGTGGTGCTGACGGCGATCGTCGTGGCGATCTGCCTGGGCCTGAACCGGATCCTGCCCAACGCGTGGCTCTTCGAGCTCCCCGGCGGCGCCCGCTCGAAGGCCGGCGCCAAGGGCGGCGACCACGGAGGCAAGCACCGCTCATCGGTGTCCGCATAGGGTGCGGTCCCCTGCGGACCGGCCTGGCGGGGCCCGGGCACGCCCGGGCCCCGTTACGACGCCGACTGCATGTAGGACCGGTCGCGCAGGCCCTTCACCGGCCGCTTGGCGTCCCGGCGCGGGGGGCCCAGGCCGTTCTCGTAGGAGTAGGTGACGACCTGGAGGCGGTCGCGCAGGCCGAGCTTGCGCAGGATCGCGCCGATGTGGGTCTTGACCGTGGACTCGCTCAGGCACAGCTCGTCGGCGATCTCGGCGTTGGAGGCGCCCTGGACCACGGCGGCGAAGACCCTGCGCTCCCGCTCGGTCAGGGTCGCGTACTCCGGCGGCACCGGGCGGACCGGTTCGGCCGGGATGTCCAGCAGCGCGGTGAGGTCGTGGGAGGCAAGCACGGTGTTGCCGGCGTGGACGGTCCGCACGGCCTCGATCACGAACTCCGGCGTGCTGTCCTTGAGCAGGAACCCGCCGGCGCCGTAGCGGATGGCCTCCAGCGACCGGCGGTCCAGCTCCAGGGCCGTGAGCATGATGACCTTGGGCGGCGACGCCCTGGACAGGCCCTTGCGGTCGTCCTTGTGCTGGTCGTGGCCGGACTCCGACAGCGCTTTCATGGCGTCGAGGCCGTTCATCGGGGACATCCACATGTCCATCAGGACGATGTCGGGCCGGGTGGCGTCGATGACGGCGAGGGCCTCCCCGCCGTCCCGGGCCTCCCCGACCACGGTCATGTCCTCCTGGGAATCGACGATCAGGCCCAGACCCGATCGGAACAGTCGTTGGCCGTCCGCGAGCACGACCCGGATAGGCGCATCACTCACCTGGTGCTCATCTCAGTGGGGTGGGGCGACGTGTGGCTGGCGGCGTACGGGGAAAGGGGCACCCGTGTTCGCCTGGGAATGCGCAGGTGGTGCGGGTCGCACCGGTCGGAGCGGCGCCGGCGCCGGCGGGCGCGGCCGGCCCGGGTGCGCGCGTGCGCGGCGGCGCGGACGGAATTCCGCCAAAGGTCGCAAACCAGATCTCCCTCGAACGCGTCGTTCGCCGTCTCCTCCGGTTATCGGCCACCGGGACCCGAACGGTTCCGTGAAGTTCGCGCCGATTCGCCGCGAGTGAGAACTTCCTGAGACAAGGGTGGCACCTGAGTTCAGTGCTTCGGCACCCTTGACGTATATGTCGCACTTGTGAGGATCGCTATGCTTGGACCCGGCCTGGCGTCGATCCGCGATCCGCATCGCGAACCTTCCGCCGCCGATCTGCACCTGCACGCGCGTTCAGGAGAGCCGTGACCCACCCGCTCCTCGCCGACCCTGAGGTATCCGAGCTTCCCGTACGAGAATGCGGGGAGTCCCTGGTCGATCTACGGGACCTCGGCATCCTCTGCATGAACCCCGACGACGTGGCGGGGATGCGGGTGCGCTCCACGCTGGGCGCGCGGCTGTCCGAGGCGCAGCGCGCACTCCCCTCCGGCATCCGGTTCGGTGTCGCCCAGGGCCACCGTTCTCCCGAAAGCCAGAACGCCATCATCGCCGACTACACCGCCACGCTGCGGCGCCTGCACCCGGAGAAGGGCGAGGCGGAGATCGCGCGGCTCTCCAGCCGCTTCGTGGCGCCGATCGCGGTCGCCCCGCACGTCGCCGGCGCGGCGGTCGACCTCACCCTGGTCGACGACAAGGGCGACCGGCTGTGGATGGGCACGGAGATCGACGCGACCCCGGAGCAGAGCGACGGCGCGTGCTATTTCGACGCCCCCGGACTCGACCCGGACGCCCGGCGCCACCGCACCATCATGGCCGACGCGCTCGGCGCCCAGGGGCTGGTGAACTACCCCACGGAGTGGTGGCACTGGAGCTACGGGGACCGCTACTGGGCCTATGCCACCAGCGCCCCCTACGCCCTCTACGGCCCCTGGCCGGCGGCCGAGGCGGCCGCATGAGGACCCCGACCCTCACCGTCGACCTCGCGGCGGTGGCCCACAACGCCCGGCTGTTCGCCGGCCTGTCCCCGGGGTTCATGGCCGTGGTCAAGGCCGACGCGTTCAACCACGGCGCGGCGGAGGTCGCCCGTACGGCCCTGGCCAACGGGGCCCGCAGCCTCGGGGTCACCAGCATCCGCGAGGCCGTCCGGCTGCGCGGACAGGGAGTGGCCGCGCCCGTGCTGAGCTGGATGAACCCGCCGAACGCCGACTACAGCGAGGCCATCGCGCTGCACGTGGAACTGGCGGTCTCCGACCTCGAACAGCTCCACGCGATCGCGGACGCCCCGCGCCGCGCGGACCGGGTCCCGGGCATCCACCTGTTCGTCGACACGGGGATGGCCCGCGACGGGGCACAGCCGGACCGGTGGGCGGAGCTGTGCGAGCGCGCCCGTTCGCTGGAGCAGGCGCGCCGCGTGCGGATCGTCGGCGTCATGAGCCACCTGGCCTGCGCGGACGATCCCGCCAACCCGGCCAACGAGGAGGCCGTGCGGTCGTTCGAAGCCGCGGTGGACGTCCTGCACGCCACCGGTGCGGCCCCCGAGGTCCGGCACCTGGCCAACAGCGCCGGCGCCCTCGGCATCCCCCGGACCAGGTTCGACATGACCCGGATCGGCGCCGGGCTCTACGGCATCGACCCGACCGAGGGCTACGGGCTGCGCCGGGCCCTGACACTGACCGCCCCCGTGGTCATGGTGCGCGACGCCGAGGCGGGGACACCGGTCGGCTACGGCCACACCCACCGGACCCCCGCCCGCACCCGGCTGGCCCTGGTGCCCCTTGGCTACGCGGACGGCATCCCCCGCATCGCGAGCGGTGCGGCCGAGGTCGCCGTCCACGGCCGCCGGCGCCCTGTGATGGGGACCGTCTCCATGGACCAGATCGTGGTCGACGTCGGCGACCTGCCGGTCCGCGCCGGCGACCCGGTGACCGTGTTCGGGCCCGGCGACGGCGGCGAGCCGACCACCGCCGACTGGGCGCGGTGGTCCAGGACCAACGAGCACGAAGTGATGACCGGGGTGGGGCCGCGCGTGGAGCGCGTTCAGGCGCCCCTCCGGGCCACTCCGGCGGTCCCCCCGGCGGGGGTGCGGACCCCGTATGCGACAACGTCACCCGACCTCAAGGAGACAGGTTCCCGTGCCCAGCACTGACGGACGCGTCCATGTCATCGTCGTCTGCGGAGGGAGTGGCGCCGAGCACGACGTCTCCGTCGCCTCGGCGGACTCGATCCTCGAGCACCTCGACGCGACCGCGTACCGGGCCACCCGGCTCGTCATCGGGCGCGACGGCCGGTGGTTCCGGGACGGCGAAGCCCTTCCCGGCCTGGCCGCGGCGGTCGCGCTCCTGGAGGGCGCGGACGTGGTGTTCCCGATCATCCACGGCACCGGCGGGGAGGACGGCACCCTCGCCGCGCTGCTCGACCTGTGCGGGGTCCCCTACGTCGGGCCGGGCCTGCGGGCGGGCGCGGTCAGCATGGACAAGCACCTCACCAAGCTGCTCGCGCGCGACGCCGACGTGCGGGTGGCCCCGGGCGTCATGCTGGACACCCGGCAGCCCGACGCCCTGGGCTCCTTCCCCGCCGGCCTGGACGCGCCGGTGTTCGTGAAGCCCAACCAGGAGGGTTCCAGCTTCGGTGTCTCGCGGGTCACCGACCTGGACGAACTGGAGAAGGCGGTCGCGCACGCGGCCGAGTTCGACCGCTACGTCCTGGTCGAGAAGGAGGTCGCGGGGCGGGAGATCGACATCGCCGTGATCGAGCGCCCGGACGGCACCCTCGCCGTGAGCGCGCCCCTGGAGATCCGGGTCGGGTCGGGCACGTTCTTCGACACCGATGCGAAGTACGCGGAGGGCGGCGCCGAGTTCCTGGTCCCGGCCCCGGTCCCCGACACCACCGCCGAGCGGATCGGCCAGGTGAGCCTGCTGCTCTACGGGCTGCTCGGCTGCGAGGGGCTGGCCCGCTTCGACTACTTCGTGGACGACCTCGGCGAGCCGATCCTCAACGAGGTCAACGTGGTCCCCGGGCTGACCGCGCACTCGCAGGTGCCGCGCATGTTCAAGGCCCAGGGCATCGAGTACTCCGAACTGCTCGACATCCTGATCACGACGGCGCTGACGCGCGCCGGAGAGGCCGGCTGAGCGGTCACCATCCCGAGCCCGGCGGCCCGTCGCCGTATTTCCAGCCGTCGCCGGCCAGCTCCGCGACGCCGGGGTGCGCGCGGGCGTGGCGCTCCGGGCGCGGTGCCAGCCGGTGCCAGCCGAACCCGTGCTGCCGTATCCCCAGCCATAGCGCCAGGCAGGCCAGTGTCCAGGCCCAGGGGAAGACGAACTGCCAGGTGTCGACCCACGGGTCGCCGGTCGCGTAGCCCATGAGCGCGAGGACGCTGGGCAGCCCGGTGATCAGCGCGGAGCCGGTGAACGTCCAGCGGGCCACGCGTTCGATCGCGTGGCCCGTACCGCACCGCTCGCATCGGGGCACGGCCACCTGCGTGGTGTGCCACCGCGTGTGGAGGGCGATGACCAGGGGTGTGTACGCGACGTCCCGGTGCATGCCGAAGCGCAGGTATTCGCCGGGGCCGACCGGGGTGTCGCAGAACCAGCACGTTTCGGTGCCCATGGGGGCAGGGTAGCGACGCTCGGCGACCATCGGGTGGCGAGCGGATTCCGGGGGGCGACCGGTGACGGTCGCCCCCCGTTGGTCGGCGTATGCTCATGCGCTAGTTTTGACTTATTCAAGAAAAAGCGTCAGACTTCGGGACATGCCAACACCCTCGGACTACGAGCGCATGCTGCGCGAGGTCGCGCTGCGGGTGACGGCCCCCCGGATAGCGGTGCTGTCCGCTGTGCACGACCACCCGCACGCCGACACCGAGTCGATCATCGGTGCCGTGCGCGAGCATCTCGGCGCGGTGTCCCACCAGGCGGTCTACGACGTGCTCAAGGCGCTGACCGTCGCCGGCCTGGTGCGGCGCATCCAGCCGAGGGGATCCGTGGCCCGCTACGAGACGCGGGTGGGGGACAACCACCACCACGTCGTGTGCCGGTCATGCGAGGCCATCGCCGACATCGACTGCGCTGTCGGCCATGCACCGTGCCTCACGGCGTCCGGTGGCCACGGCTTCTCGATCGACGAGGCCGAGGTCGTCTACTGGGGTCTGTGCCCCGACTGTTCCACCACAGGCAGTTCCTGAATCACACCGTTCCTCCCGAGTCCGGAAGGATGCCCATGTCCGAAAGCTACGAAGCAGTCGCCGACACCGCCAAGGCGGAGAGCGGAGGCGGCTGCCCCGTCGCGCACGGCCGCGCCCCCCACCCCACGCAGGGTGGCGGAAACCGCGGCTGGTGGCCGAACCGGCTCAACCTGAAGATCCTCGCCAAGAACCCCGCCGTGGCCGACCCCATGGGCGAGGGGTTCGACTACGCCGCGGCGTTCGCGACCCTCGACCTCCCCGCGGTGAAGCGGGACATCGCCGAGGTGCTGACCACATCGCAGGACTGGTGGCCGGCCGACTTCGGGCACTACGGCCCGCTGATGGTCCGGATGGCCTGGCACAGCGCCGGCACCTACCGCGTCAGCGACGGCCGGGGCGGCGGTGGCGCCGGCCAGCAGCGGTTCGCGCCGCTCAACAGCTGGCCGGACAACGGCAACCTCGACAAGGCCCGGCGCCTGCTGTGGCCGGTCAAGAAGAAGTACGGCCGCAACCTCTCGTGGGCCGACCTCATGATCCTCGCCGGCAACGTGGCGCTGGAGTCCATGGGCTTCAAGACGTTCGGCTTCGCCGGCGGACGCGCCGACGTCTGGGAGCCCGACGAGGACGTCTACTGGGGCCCCGAGACCGGCTGGCTCGACGACGAGCGCTACTCGGGCGACCGCGACCTGGAGAAGCCGCTGGCAGCGGTCCAGATGGGCCTCATCTACGTCAACCCGCAGGGCCCCAACGGCAACCCGGACCCCGTGGCCGCCGCGCGCGACATCCGTGAGACCTTCGGCCGGATGGCGATGAACGACGAGGAGACGGTCGCGCTCATCGCCGGCGGCCACACCTTCGGCAAGACCCACGGCGCGGCACCCGACAGCCACCTCGGCCCGGAGCCCGAGGCCGCCCCGCTCGAAGCCCAGGGGCTGGGCTGGCAGAACGCCCACGGCACCGGCAAGGCCGGCGACTCCATCACCAGCGGTCTGGAGGTCACCTGGACCACCACGCCGACGCAGTGGGGCAACGGGTTCTTCGAGAACCTGTTCGGCTACGAGTGGGAGCTCACCCAGAGCCCCGCGGGCGCCCACCAGTGGCAGCCGAAGGACGGCGCGGGCGCGGGCACCGTCCCCGACGCCCACGACCCGGCGAAGACGCACGCCCCGACCATGCTGACCACGGACCTGGCGCTGCGGTTCGACCCGGTCTACGAGCCCATCTCGCGGCGGTTCCACGAGAACCCCGACCAGTTCGCCGACGCGTTCGCCCGCGCGTGGTTCAAGCTGACCCACCGCGACATGGGCCCGGTGGCGCGCTACCTGGGCTCGGAGGTCCCCTCCGAGGAACTGCTGTGGCAGGACCCGGTCCCCGCGCCGGACCACGAGCTCGTCGGGCCCGCGGAGATCGCCGACCTCAAGGCCCGGGTCCGCGACTCCGGCCTGACCGTCGCGCAGCTGGTCTCCACCGCGTGGGCGGCGGCCTCGTCGTTCCGCGGCAGCGACAAGCGCGGCGGCGCCAACGGCGGCCGCATCCGCCTCCAGCCGCAGAGCGCCTGGGAGGTCAACGAGCCCGAGAAGCTCGCGACCGTGCTGGGCACCCTTGAGGGCATCCAGGAGTCCTTCAACGCCGCCCAGACCGGCGGCAAGCGGATCTCCTTCGCCGACCTGGTGGTCCTGGCCGGCGCCGTCGGCGTCGAGCAGGCCGCCAAGGCGGCCGGCCGCGACGTCGAGGTGCCCTTCACCCCGGGCCGCGGCGACTCCACCCAGGAGCAGACGGACGTCGAGTCCTTCTCCCACCTGGAGCCGTCCGCCGACGGGTTCCGCAACTACCTGGGCAAGGGGCAGGTCCTCCCGACGGAGTACCTGCTCATCGACCGGGCGAACCTGCTCACCCTCAGCGCCCCGGAGCTGACCGTCCTGGTCGGCGGCCTGCGGGTGCTGGGCGCGAACTTCGAGGGCTCGGAGCTGGGCGTCCTCACCACGGCGCCGGGGACGCTGACGAACGACTTCTTCGTGAACCTGCTCGACCTGGGCAACACGTGGAAGCCGACCGACGGCACCGCCGAGACCTTCGAGTGCCGCAGCGACGCAACGGGCGAGCTGCTGTGGACCGGCAGCCGCGCCGACCTCCTGTTCGGATCCAACTCCGAGCTGCGCGCGGTCGCCGAGGTCTACGCGGCCGACGACGCCAAGGAGAAGTTCGTGGCGGACTTCGTCGCGGCGTGGGACAAGGTCATGAACCTCGACCGGTTCGACCTGGACTGATCGTCGCCACGGGGCTCCGGTACCCGTGTGGGGAAGCCGGCTCGGCCATTACGGCCGGGCCGGCTTTCGTGCTTCCCGGGGGCGCGGGACGACGGCCGGATTTGACCATGCCCCAAGGGCATGGGCTGAAATGTCCGCAGGGTGGAACGCGCCCCTGCCCCGGCCGCGTTTCCCCCGCGTTCCGGGGCGGGGTGTCCCCGGCGAGGCACACCGCCGGGCGCGCGTCGCCCACCCCAGTGAGATGAGCACCAGGTGAGTGATGCGCCTATCCGGGTCGTGCTCGCGGACGGGCAGCGACTGTTCCGATCGGGTCTGGGCCTGATCGTCGATTCCCAGGAGGACATGACCGTGGTCGGGGAGGCCCGGGACGGCGGGGAGGCCCTCGCCGTCATCGACGCCACCCGGCCCGACATCGTCCTGATGGACATGTGGATGTCCCCGATGAACGGCCTCGACGCCATGAAGCGCCTGTCCGCGGTGGTGCGGCGGGGGAGCCCTTCGCCCGGGCCCCGCGTCGTCATGCTCACGGACCCGGAACCGGGTCGGCGGGTGCTGGAGGCGATCCGCTACGGCGCCGGCGGGTTCCTGCTCAAGGACAGCGCGCCGGAGTTCGTGTGCGAGGCGGTGCGGACCGTGCACGCGGGCGGCGCGGTGCTCGCCGCGCGCGACATCACCGCGCTGCTCGACGCCTCCGCCGACCCCGTACGGCGGGTCCCGCCGGAGTACGCGATGCTGACCGAGCGGGAGCGCAGGGTCTTCGCCGCCGTGGTCCGGGGCGCCTCCAACGCCGAGATCGCCGACGAGCTGTACCTGAGCACGTCGACGGTCAAGACCCACGTCGGCACGATCCTGCGCAGGCTGGGCCTGCGCGACCGGCTCCAGATCGTCGTCTACGCCTACGAGAACGGCCTCTCCGCCGAGCACCGCCCGCGACGGCGCCCGCCGGACGGAGCCGTGCAGCCGACCGCCCGCACGGAGCGCGCCGGATAGCCCGTGCCCGTCGGCCGGCCGACGCCGGCATTCCCGATCGCGCGAGGCCGCTCCCTTGGCAGTCCCCTTTCCACGTTTCCACGGGGAGCGGCCTCGCCGAGGGAGTGTCGTATGTCATCGCCGATTCCGCTTGACCGTGCCGCGACGGCACGGTGTTGCATATCCGCACACCCGCAGGGTCGTCGCGACGGAATGGACGCGCACGGGCCGGGTCGCCGGGTTCGCTGCGCGTCTCCCCCTGATCGTCAACCCGCTGACCCGATCCGACGTACGGCGGCTGCAGTCCCGGCTCGCCCGACTGCTTCCCGAGTTCGAGCGCCTGGGCCGGGGCGACTGGTTCGACGAGATGATGGAGCGCTTCGACAAGCCGGCCCGCAAGGCGCGGGGGACCACGGATCTGCTGTCGGGGAGCAGCCGGTGACCCGCGTGCTCTTTGCCCAGGACCGGCGCAAACAGCAGACATGGCCGGTGCCGACGCTGCACGGTTCCGGCCCGGCGGTGGGAGCACCCTGCGGAAACGCAATGGATATCGAAGCGTCACCGCACGTAATGGACGAAGCGGACACGGACGCTGTAGCGTCGGCCATTCGTGATCAATCCCCACGGACCGGAGACCGGGCGGATCCCACGGACCCGCCGCCGGTCCGCGACCTGCGGGACATCTTCGCCGATGCGCTGCACGAGCCGCCACCGGCGGTCCCCGCATCGGCGAATCCGAGAACCCCGAACAAACGCACTACGGGGACGATCGCAGTAGCCGAGGGGATGATCGCGATGCGTGATCCCGGGCGTCCCCGGCGCTTCGCCGTTACGGCAGGGAATGGAGGTTCGGCTGTGCCGGTTTCCTTCCCTGTCTCATTCGCACCCTCGTCCGGGTGCGAAGGGTCGGCCTGGGTGTCCTTATCCCCCCAGGGAAGACTGAAAGGACCAGTGAGATATGACCGAGCAAGCTGCCGGAAGGGATGCGTCGCCGCCGACACGTGCGCATGGCGACGACGCTGATCCCACCGCAGCACAGGCCGCCCGCGATCCCGCCCCTGCGGCCGGGAACGCTGCGGCGGCCGACAACGATGCGCCCGCGTCCGGCGCCTCCGCTCCCGCCGACGGCCCGGCCCCCGGTGCCGCCGCAGGCGGAGCGGACAACGGGGTAGCGGACAGCGCTCCGGCGAACTTCGGCGCCGCCGGCGCCGAGGACCGCACCCCGTCGGTTCTCACCAATGGGACGCTGGGGCGTTCGGACGCCGGCGTCCCCGGCTCGCCGTCCGGCCAGGCCGGCGGGACGGGTCCGGCGTCGGAAGCGTCGGCCGCCTCCAATGGGCCGATCTCCCAGCCGATCCCCGTCGTCCCGGCGAGCCTGCGTCCGGAGCCGGAGCAGCCTCCGGCCGCCGCGCAGGCCGATACCCCGGCTGCGCCGGGGGCGGCCACCGAGGCCGCCACGGCCGAGGCCGGAGCCGAGGCGACCGCCGCCGACCGCGAGGCGGCGGCGGAAGGCGCTGCTGCGGGTGCCGCAGCGGGCGCGGCCGCCGCTGAGGCGGCCCCCCAGGACCGGCTGGGGCGCCCTGGGCGCCCCGCGCTGGCGTTCGCGGCGATCGCGGGCGTGGTGCTGATGGCCACCCCCTTCGCGGTGAACGAGACCTCGCAGCGGCTGGTCTCCACACCGATCGACCCCGTCGATCAGGAGGGCATGCTCGGCTACTTCATGCGGCCGGGTGCCGACGCGAGCGGCGCGGCCACCGTGACCGAGGAGCGTCCGCCGTCGGGCTCGTCGGCGTCGGGGCCGAGCGTTCTGGAGAACGACCCCGCTCCCGAGACCGGCTATGTCCCCGAGGTGCTGCCGCAGGACCCACCTGCGCAGGGCGGTGCCGGCAACGAGGAGGCCCCGGATTCCGGGGACTCCGCGGGATCGGGGTCGGGATCGGGCGGTTCCTCCAGCGAGGGATCGAGCGATTCGCCCGGCAGTGAGGGCTCCGGATCGCCGGGGTCATCGGACGCGTCCGGTGACGGCTGGTTCTCCGGTCTCGGCCTCTTCGGCGGAGACGACGAGGAGGAAGAGGAGGAAGGGGACTCGTCCGCGTCCGGCAACGGGCGGGGAAGCGAGAACCGTGACTCCGACTCCGACTCCGGCTCCGGCTCCGGCTCGGACTCCGGATCCGACTCCGCTGAGGAGGAGGACGAGGAGGGCACGGGCGGCGACGGGGAGTCCGGCGGCCTGTTCGACCGCAACACCGACGGGGCCGTGCCGATGGCCGCCCCGGGCGATGGCGGTTCCGACCAGGCCGATGAGACCGATGAAGAGGAGGGGGAAGGCGGGGACGACGCCCCGTCCGAGCCGGTCGACGACCGCGACCTCGCCCAGCCCATGGGCGGGCCCTCTCCGGACGGTTCGGTCAAGGGCGAGTCGTTGAACGATGACGGCACCGTTCCCCAGGTTCCCCAGGAGCCGGCCGAGGACCAGGTGCCCCAGGAGGAGCGGCCCCTGGAGCCGCAGATACCCGCCGAGGAGCAGCCTGCCGAGGAGCAGCGGCCCCAGGAGGAGCGGCCCCAGGAACCGCAGCGGGAGCCCGAAGAGGACCGGCCCGAAGAGGACCGGCCCGCGGAGGAACAGCCTCCCGCTGAGGAACCGCCGCCCGCCGAGGAGCCGCCGCCCCCGCCGGCTCCCGAGCCGCGCTACGAGGCGGTCGCGGGTGTGGGCTGTGCGCCTGATGAGCGCATCGCCTACGGCACGTCCGGAGAGTTCTGGGAGGGCGACGGAACCGACAGCTGGGCCTTCGGGTTCGACGGCGGTTTCACCGAACAGAACTGCGACGGACGGTGGCACGCCATCCCCGTCTCGGGGGACCCGGCCGCACCCAGCGGCCCGTACTCCTTCTGGACGTTCAACATCGGCTTCACGGGTGCGAAGTGCGACATCTATGTGCACATCCCGGAGGCCGAGAGTCCGCGGTGGGTGGGCGGCGTCCCCGCCTACTACCAGGTCCACCCCTCCGCCGACCCGGCGACGAGCGAGCCCTTCGGCGCGTTCCGGGTCAACCAGGTGGAGGACAAGGGGTCCTGGGTCCACGTGGGCGAGTACTCCCCGCCGGGTGACACGCTCAGCGTGAAGCTCAACAACCGCGGGACCGACCAGGTGGACGGTCAGGACACCAACGCCCATGTGGTGGCGTCGGCGGTCCGGACCAGCTGCAAATAACGCACCATGGGGGGCGGGGCCCCGGCCATCGGCCGGGACCCGCCCCCTTTCGCGTGCGGGCGTTCCCCGCGGCGTCCGCACCACGGGTGATCAGGTCCGGCCACCGGACGCATGGTCCCGCCGCCCGCGGGCCGACGAGAGCGGACGGTACCGGCTTCGCCGGCATCGACGCGGGGGAGCGGTCGGCGTATACCGCGAAACGGTGCGCCCGCCTACCATCGAGGTGCCGGTGATCCGGTGCGGTGATCCGGTGGAGCCCTGCGCGAAAGGCCCCCGCTCTACACCAGGAGGATCCGTGATCGTCCCCTTCAGTGTCTCCGACTTCATCGACCGGGCCGTGCGGGTGTACGGCGACCGCACCGGCGTCATCGACGAACCGGACCAGCCGGCGCCCTCCCTCGGCGCGCCCACCTACGGCGAACTCGGCGCGCTGGCCCGCAGGCAGGCGGCCTTCCTCGACGGCCTCGGAGTGGGGTCCGGCGACCGGGTCGCGATCGTCAGCCACAACAGCGCCCGCCTGCTGACGTCGTTCTTCGGGGTGTCGGGGTTCGGGCGGGTGCTGGTGCCGGTGAACTTCCGCCTCCGGTCCGAGGAGGTCCGCTACATCGTGGAGCACTCGGGCGCGCGGGTGCTCTACGTCGACCCCGAGCTCGACGACGCGCTGCGCGGCGTGACCGCCGAGCACCGGTTCGTGCTGGGCGACGACGGCGACCTCTTCGCACCCGAAGGCGCCGAGCCGCGGCCGTGGGCGCATGACGAGAACGCCACCGCCACCATCAACTACACCTCCGGAACCACCGCGCGGCCCAAAGGCGTCCAGATCACCCACCGCAACATCTGGACCAACGCGATGACGTTCGCCCTGCACGTCGGCGTGACCGACCGCGACGTCTACCTGCACACCCTGCCGCAGTTCCACGCGAACGGCTGGGGGATGCCCTTCGCCATGACCGGCATGGGCGTGCCGCACGTGATGCTGCGCAAGGTCGACGGCACGGAGATCCTGCGGCGCGTGGAGAGGTACGGCGTCACGGTGATGTGCGCGGCCCCCGCCGTTGTGGCCGCCGTGCTGGAGGCCGCACGGACGTGGGAGGGCGAGATCCCCGGCCGCGACCGCGTGCGGATCATCGTCGCCGGAGCGCCCCCGCCGACCCGGACCGTCCTGCGGGTGCAGGAGGAGCTGGGCTGGGAGTTCATCCAGATCTACGGTCTCACCGAGACCTCGCCGCTGCTGACCGTCAACCGCACCCGCGCGGAATGGGACGCCCTCTCGCCCGAGGACCGCGCCGCCAAGCTGGTGCGCGCCGGCGCACCCGCGATCGGCGTGACGCTGAAGGTCGAGGCACCCGAGGAGGACGGGCACACCACGGGCGAGGTGCTCGCCCGCTCCAACGTCGTCCTGGAGGGCTACTGGGACCGGCCCGACGAGAGCGCGGCGGCGCTGCGCGACGGGTGGTTCCACACCGGCGACGGCGGCGAGCTCGGCGACGACGGCTACCTCACCATCAGCGACCGCAAGAAGGACGTGATCATCACCGGAGGGGAGAACGTCTCCTCCATCGAGGTCGAGGACGTCCTGTTCTCCCACCCCGCCGTCGCCGAGGTCGCCGTCATCGGCGTCCCCGACGACAAATGGGGCGAGACCGTCAAGGCACTCGTCGTCCTCGCTCCCGGTCACGAGGCCGCCGAGGCCGACCTGATCAGGTGGTGCAAGGACAGGGCGGCCGGCTACAAGGCGCCGACGTCGGTGGAGTTCCGCGACGAACTGGCCCGGACCGCGACCGGCAAGCTGCAGAAGTTCAAGCTCCGCGCACCCTACTGGGCGGGCCGCGACCGCAAGGTCAACTGACCCGCACGGGCGCAGCCGCCTTCACCGCGCCCCCGACCGAGCGCATCGCGCACCGGCAGGTCCCCCTGTCGCGATCGCGGGCGGCGATCTCGGCGGAGCCCTCCGGGTGGCCGCGCCGCGAGGCGCGGCCACCGCTGCGGTGCCGGTGCTCGCGGGCGGCGCCGGGTGGCGTCCTTCGCCCGCGGGCCTACCGGCCGGCCGGCCCCGCGATCGTGTCCCTGATGCGCCGCGCCTGCTTGACCAGCTGCGATGAGCCCGATCGGGACGCCAGCTCGGTGATACACGGGATAGCGGAGCCCCGGGCGCCGGAGAGCTCCGCGCAGTCCGCCGCCAGGGTGATGACGGCCGACGTGCCGTGGGGCGGCGTGCCGCGCAGCAGGACGGGCAGGGCCCCCGACAGGACCGACCACACCAGGGCGTGCGCCCCGCCGCGCGAAGCCTCGCGCAGGGCGGTGACGTAGCGCTGCGCCTTGAGCCGGCGCAGGACGGTGAGTTCGGCGATGTCCCCGCCGAGGCGCTCCGCGTCGAGTTGCCCCCGGGCGGCCAGAGTGAGGATCGCGTCCACGGCGTGCATCTGCGAGTCCAGGCGCCGCGCCCCGAGGCCGTAGGCGACGATGAGGTGGGTCGCGGGCCCGGCGTCGCCGCCCGACTCGGCGAGGGCGGGCAGTACCGGCGCGTGTTCGTCGAGGTGGTCGAACTCGGCGGAGATCGCGACGGACATCAGCATGCGCCCCGCGATGATCTCCCTGTGCTGCGGCAGGATCGCCAGCGCGTCCGCGGAGCACTCGCCTCCGCTGTGGCATTTGCACGGGCTCCCGACGGGGTCGTGCTCGGCGAGCAGGGAACGGAACGGCTCGGGCCACGCCTCGTGCCCGGGGACGGCCTCGGTGCGGACGAGCACCCCCGGGCGGGGCGACCGCAGGCGCAGCGGTTCGGCGGTGCGGGTGACTGCGGGGTCGGGCAGCCCGCCCGAGGCGAGCCATTCCGCGAGCCGCCGCCCCGCCGGGGAGGTCAGGCGTTCGGCGGCCGAGAGGGTCTGCGGCGAAACGTCGCGGCCGAGCCGCAGCAGCGCCTGCCGGAGGTCGACCGGGCCGGGTTCGGTGCCGGAGCGCTCGTAGCCGGCGATCCGTACCACCAGGTCGGCCGGGTCGATCGTCCCCGTCGACCAGGTGGGCGTGGCCAGCAGGAACGGCAGGGGGGCGCCCTGCATCCGTATCGCGGCCTCGGTCGTGCGCAGGAAGCGGATGGAACCGGTCGCCGAGTGCGGGCACTGGTGCTCCTCGCCCCGGTACCGGATGTAGTCCAGATCCCGCGGCGGCAAGCCGTAGGCGGCGGTGTAGACGACGAACCACAGTCCGTCGTAGGTGCGGTCTCCGTGCGGTACGCGTTCGCGGCGGCGTGCGACGACCGGTTCGAGGGCCGCGCGCATGCCGGCGCGGTCGGTGTGGGCGTGCACCACGAGACCGTTCAGCGCCCGCTCTTCCTGGGCCGGGGTGCCGGGGCGGTGCAGCAGCGCCGCGATCTCTTCGGCGAGTTCTGCGGCGGTGGCCGGGGGCGGTGCGAGCCGCTCGGGCTCCGGTGCGGGCGGCAGGGGGGAATCCGGGACCGCCCCGGTCGGGGCCGCGTCCGCCGACCCGGCGGGCACGGCGTCCCCGAACACCTCCATGGCGCGTTGGCGCAGGTCGAGGCGGAGCCGATCGGTGTCGGCGGCGACTTCGGCGAGCACGGCGGCGTCCGCGTGTTCGCGGTGGCGCGCCGCCAGGGCGAGGGCGCGCTCCTGGAGGCTGTGATCCTCCTGAGCGAAGGTCTCGGCGACGACGGGGAGCAGGGCGCCGGTGCGCGACCGGTCGCGCTTCATCGCCTTGTCGAGGAGGGCCAGCTGGGCCCGCACGATCTTCTTCTCCGGGCGGACCAGGGCGGCGCGCGACGCCTCGACCAGGTGCTCGTCGTCCAGGCGGCCCGCTTCGTCCAGCGCGGCCAGTGCCTGCTGTGCGCGCGCCGCCGCCTGCACGTGCGCATCGGCCGACATCCGGACCCAGGCGGTGACGCGCGCGGCGCTCTCGTCCTCGGTCGGGTCCAGCTCGGCCAGCAGGGCGAGGAAACCCCGTACCGTGCCGAGCCTGGGCTCGCGCAGCAACCGCGACAGACAGCCGTCGAGCAGCATGGCGCGGTCGAGCAGCCCTTCCCCGGCGAGCCGCGCCAGCGCTCGGGGCCAGCTCGACCCGTCGTGGCGGGGGTACTGGAAGGCCGATCCGGTCCCGGGCACCTCGAACAGCCGCGGGACCATGGCGGTCAGCAGCGGGTCCTTGCGCAGTTCGTCCTCGACCGACCGGCTCCAGTCGTCGATGCTCCGCTCCCAGCCGAGGACGAGGCCGTCGGTCGTGGGCGGCTCGCAGCCCGCGACCCGCGCCAACCCGGCTATCAGCGGGTACCCGTCCTCGGCCACGGTCCGGCGCTCCGCGAGCCGCTGGACGACCTGGGCCAGCCATTCCGGTCCGCGGTGGGCCACCACGGCGACGACCAGCGCGTCGTCGCTGGTGCCCCAGCGCAGTTCGGTACTGGCGATCCACTGGGCCGCCGCCGCCGCTCCGGTGGTGCACCCCGCGCCCGCGTACAGCAGCGCCGCGCGCACGTTCCTGCTGTCGGGGTCGAAGGCACTGCGCACCGCCGCGCGCCAGGTCTTGAGCACCGGCAGGCACGTGCGGCGCTCGGCGTCGGGCAGGGGGGCGAGCAGCCGGGGGACGTCCTCGCCGCGTCCCGCGCGAACGGCGCCGAGCACGGCTCGCACGCCCGCGGTGGCGGTGTCGGGGATGTCGTAGGCGGGGGTGTCGTTCATCGGAGGGCTCCGGTGGAAGGGGCGGTTGTGGGGAAGGGGAGGGCGGACGGTCTCTGCGGGGTGCCGATCATGCACCGGCTGCCGGCTGTCGGCTGTCGGCTGTCGGCTGCCGGGTGTCGGGTGTCGGGTGTTGGGAGGCGGTGGGGAGGTGCCGGGTGTCGTGAGGTGGCGATCGCGGTGGGGCGGCGTCGTGAGGCGGCGGGGCGGTGGCGGTGTCGGTCGCGGGGCGGCTCGCGGCAGCGGCGGTGGGGGACGGCGAAGCGGTGGCCGCACCGTCCTCTGCTCCGCTCCGCTGCGGGCGGCCGTGAGGTCTAGCCCGCCCGGCGGGCGATGCGGACGGCGAGGGCGTGCTTGCAGGGACCGCGTCCGCCGCGGTGCTCGGCCCACCAGCGGCAGGTGCACGTCTGGCGCCCCTCAGTGGACCGGACCCGGTGGACGTGGCCGTCGACCGTGACCGTGGCCGTGGCCGGCCCGTCGCCGCCGAGACGGACCGCGCCCGCCTCGACCAGGGCCTGTGCGGCACGCAGCCGGGGGTTGTGGCGCTCGGCCCGACCGGTGTCGTAGGGCAGTTCGCGGTGGAAGTACGCCGCCTCCGCCGCGTCGTAGCCGATGCGCCCGGCCGTGCCGAGACGGGTGAGCGCCGCCCGCACACGCCCGGCGGTGAGCCCGGACTGCGCGGCCAGATCCGCGACGTCGACGGTGGGTTCCCAGGCGAGCAGCACCGACACCAGCTCGGCGTCGTCGGCCGACCCCTCCGACGCCAGGGCGTCGAGGACGCCGCCCTCGCCGGAGAATCCGCGTGCGGCGTCCGGGGACAGGGTGAGCGTGAGGCGCATCCCGGGAAGGAGGACCTCCCAGGCGCTCGCCGCGGGCTCGCTTCCCGCCGTGACGGGGGGTCCGTAGATCCGCAAACCCGTGGCGTGGCGCAGCACCCGCGCCAGTACGGCGAGCCGTTCCGGACCGGCCAGGCACACGGCCCCCGGGACCGGGCGGGCGGTGGTGCGCAGCGTACGCCCGGCCGGTACCACCCAGAGCGCCCCGCGCGACGCGCCCCGGGCTGCGCCGGGGCGCGGCAGCGACCGGAGGAAGCGGACGGCATCGGCAGCGGCGAGTTCGGCGCGCAGGTCGAACCCCGACGCGATGACCTGCGTTTCGGCGAAGCCGCGCAGCCAGCGGTCGGGCAGCGGCACCTTCTTCTCCACCACCGGCCCGTCGAAGGTGGTGACGGTCAGCTCGTCGGGGCCGACCTCCAGATGGAGGGGGTCGCCCGGGCCGATGCGGTTCAGGGCGTCGGCGAGGGGGGCGTTGACGTCGACGTTGGTCGTGCCGTGCCGGACGTCGTCGCCGTCGAGGGCCTCCTCCAGCAGGTCGAGCCGCGCGTAGACCCCGCAGCAGCCCGAGAACGACTCGAACCGGAGCCGCCCCCCGTCCCCGGTGACCACCGGGTCGAGCGAGGCGGGGCGCTCCGGCCGGTAATAGCGGGCGGCGGCGGTGTCGGCGACGCACAGCAGCCCGGACGCGGCGATCCGGGGGCTGGTCAGAAAGCCCTCGAAGATGCGCGGGTGTTCGGCCGCCCCGGCCGGGGTGACCCCGCCGGAGGTCTGGAGGCTGAGCGTGTCGCCGGCGGCCGTGCTGTGCACGGCGGAGGGACGGAGATAGGTGTAGGTCTGCGCGGCATGCGGCATGGGCGCAACGCTAATCCGCCCCACTGACAACAGGCGCCGGACGTGGGGCCCCGCTACGGGGCCGCCGCCGACCGGCCCGGGGGAGTTCTGCCCGAAGAGCGCCACCGTGGCACGAAAACCGGGCTCCCGGAGGAGCCCCGTCGAACCTGTACCAACGCGCGGGAACCTCGGTCACCTTGCTGTTCCTCGTAGGAGCGATGAGGACCGGGTTCCGCGTAACGCTAAGAATTCAACCTCAGTACACGGTTCCTCAAACAGCAACAACCCCTCGGTGGAATGATGGACCTCCAAGAAAGATCACGGTTTTGACGATCTTGAACCGAAGAATTCAATGTCAGCATGAACATTTGTGATGGAGTTTGCCTGGGTCCGTATGGTTCACTTGGGTCATGACCTCCTCGAAACCCGACTCCCGATATGACTTCGTGCTCAGCAATCTGCGGACGCGCCGTCAGAACCCCCCAGTAGCGATCATCGCGTTCCTGGAGCGGCTCCAGGAATCCCTATTGGATGACCATCCGTCCCCTGCTGCTAGTTCCAGATTCCATGGGAAGGCGATGCGTAGCGAAGGTGTGGCCGAGGAGAAGATCAACCAGATATCGGAAGTAGTCAATGAAATGGGAAGCGGAGTCCGCGCGCCAACGCGTTTCGAGGATTTTGGCTTACACGTCCTATTGCAGGAGTTCGGAAGCAGGATCGAGGAGGAGGCGGTACGGTTCGGTTGGGGCAAGAAGGTCGAACAGTTAACGGTAGTGTTCGGACAGGTGCGGACCGGAAGAGCGAACGCGCGGACGGTTCGTGTGCCCGGTTCGGATGACTACCTTATCCTGGTCGACCAGAATCTCATGGAATTCCTATACACCTGGAGTCTGGCCGTAGTCAAGGCGCTGCCTCGGGGGAAAAAAATGGAAAAACCAGATGGATGGCTGAGCTACGATATGAGTGCGGACAGGATCCGCACTCATCTTAAAAAGGAACCGCGTCATCTTAGTGCATTCTGCATAACGGCCCTCGAGTACGCCCTCCAGGGGCACCCGACCGCGCGGCGCCAGATGGAGGATACTGAGAGCCAAGAGTTGGCGGGAATGCTGATGACCGCGGGTATCCTGTTCGTCTTGGCTCATGAGTACATGCACATCATTGCAGACGGTCCACTGCAATATATAAACCAAGCGCACACCAAAGCCGGCGGTGACGTACATACTGTCGGGTCGATAGCTCAGGAGTCGATCGTAGACGGGATGGCTTTCTGGCTGGCGGCATCGGCGATGGAGAAATACAAATATCCCAATGCCACGTTCACCTACTGGGGGGCAGTGATATTTCTGCACTGCAGTCAATTGATGTTCAAAACAATTGCAATTCTACGAGGTGGCGACGAAGGTCACATGAATGACAAAGAGAAGCTTCAGCATGATCTTTATGAATTCAGAATGGATCTACTGGTAAAATCAATCCGAAATGCGGCGGATTCATTCGACGTGCCCATTGGTGGCTGGGGTCGAATTTCTAAGAATCTCAACCTCATGTCCGATGTAATATCGGAACTATGGACCTTCACTGTTCCGTTTCTAGAGTGGAACCACGAGGAAGGAATGCGGCCATCGGTCACCTGGGCGACATGAGAAAGGATTCCAGGTCAGGAGAACCAAGTGACGCCGATAGCGGCCACAAGGAAGGCCAGGGACAGGTAAGTGAGCAGGACGGTTTTGCGTAAATCGACGCATGACCTACGAAGCCTTTTCTGCTCGCGGTCGACCAACTCCTCCAGTGTCGCTTCCGTCTGTCGTCGCCTGGGGAATCCATGGGCGGCCCGCATTGCGAAGAAGCCGCCTGAAGAACTTAAGACCATCGCAAGCAGCAGCAGGATGGCGGCTGCTATTCGAGGGATGGTGTCCAGTCCTTCGGCAAGGCCGAGCCCTCCGGCAGCAGCAATGATGGTCGTGATCCCGATGATTCCGCTTAAACCTTGCCTCCACTTGTCGGCCTGCTCCCGAACGGAGTTCAGCTCGTCGGTATGCCTACGCTGAAGTTCTTCAGCGAGGTGACGCTGGGATGGACTGCCTTGCGACCCTGGTTCAACCCGGACTCCCATTACTCGCTACCCCAGTCAATGTGTAGGACCCAGGACGCGCCACACCCCGTTTTCAGTTCAGGTGTCCCTGGGTGGGACCACGAGCAATCACAGATCACCTCCACATCTCTGGAGGTGATGTCGCGCGCAGCTCTCCTGAGAGCCTTATCGAAAAGACTGTTCATGGTTGGGAAGAAATCCATGTCCCGATAGACTACAACCGGTTCACGGAAATATGTGTAATGTGTGCAGCAGGGGCAGGAGCTTTCAATGATGATCACTTCTGGATCCTGCTCATCCGGAACTATCGTTATCCTAGCTGTGCGCGCCGCGGTTTCATTGTAGATTTCACTCCGGGAAACCTGATATGGCAGCGGCTCTGGCTGGCTCATGCGGTCATGGTACATTAGCCCCGATTCTTAGAGGCATGATCCCGTATTCTGCGCTGGCACTTCGCCCGTCGTGTCCCCGGTACGGGCAAGGGCGATCCCCCTCGCGAGGCGCCGCGGTATACGCGTGGGTTCCACGCCGAATCTGGACGCGTTCTACACGGGCCTGATCCGCAACTGCGAGCACGACAACCTGTTCGTCGGCCCCAAGGGCGAGCCGCTCTGTCGTGGGAACTCCCCTGGCGCGGATGTGGCGGCCGGCCTGGGATGGCGATCCTGCTCACACGGCGGCGTCGCGTGGCGCCATACTCGAAGAGCGTCACCGTGACAACACGAAAAACGGGCTCCCGGAGGAGCCCGCTCAGGAAATGATCTCCCGGATATCTCCCATCCGGGGCGGATCCGTCTCTCGGCTGCCGCGCCAGAGGATACCCCTGGCCTGCGGTGATGCTGGTGGGCGATACAGGATTCGAACCTGTGACCTCTACCGTGTCAAGGTAGCGCTCTAACCAACTGAGCTAACCGCCCGGGATCGTGCGTGGAGGTGGAGACGGGATTCGAACCCGTGTAGACGGCTTTGCAGGCCGCTGCCTCGCCTCTCGGCCACTCCACCGGACTCTTCGGGGGAGTCGACGTCCCCCGTGTGTGTCTCCGAGCGGACGACGGGATTCGAACCCGCGACCCTCACCTTGGCAAGGTGATGCTCTACCAGCTGAGCCACGTCCGCGTGCTGTCGGGCTCCGGCTCCGTTGTTCCTGGATCCGTTGCCTTCCTGCATGCAGAACTCTAGCGGAAAGTCGGCAGACGGCAAATCGCGGGTGCGATGCCCGGGCACGGGAGGAAGGATTGTATACAGGATACACTGGACAGGCTGGGGCGTCTGCTCGATCATGGGGAGTGCGATGGCCGGGTGCCGAAAGACGACGATGCCGTGGGCGCAGGCGCGCGCAGCAGCGCGAGAGCTGGGCGGGCGCCGTTCTTGGGCGACCGAGGAGGACGCCGCGCCCGCCGACGCGGTCGGTGCGGCCCTGGCCCGCGAGCTGACGGCGCTGGTCGCCGTGCCCCCCTATGACGCATCGGCCATGGACGGCTACGCCGTCGCCGGGCCGGGCCCCTGGAACGTGCGCGGCCGGGTGCTGGCCGGTGCCGCCCCCGCCGCGGCCCTGAACCCCGGCGAGGCCGTCGAGATCGCCACCGGGGCGCGGGTGCCCGAAGGAACGGACGCCGTCCTGCCCTATGAGATGGCACACCGCGAGGGCGACCGGGTCCACGGAGGCGCGGAACGCGGCCGGCACGTGCGCCGGACGGGCGAGGACACCCCGGCCGGCGCCACCGTGCTGCCCCAGGGCACCGTTGTGACCCCCGCCGTCGCCGGGCTGGCCGCGAGCCTGGGGCACGACACCCTGCCGGTGCGCCGCCCGCGCGTCGCCGCGTTCATCACCGGCGACGAGATCGCCGTGGCCGGACGCCCCGGCCCCGGGCAGGTGCGCGACGCCATCGGACCGATGCTGCCGGGCATCGCGGCGTGGGCCGGTGCGGCGCCGGAGGCGCAGGTCCGGCTCGACGACGGCCTCGACCACATGGTCACGGCGGTGGCCGAGGCGGCCGATCGCAAGAGCGACGTGGTCGTCGTGTGCGGGGCCTCCTCCAAAGGGCCCGCCGACCACTTGCGCGCCGCCCTCGCGGAGCTCGATGCCACCCTGGTGGTCGACGGGGTCGCCTGCCGCCCCGGTCATCCGCAGCTCCTCGCGCACTTCGGTACGGGCGAGTCGCCGGGCACCGTGGTCGTGGGCCTGCCGGGTAACCCCAACGCCGCTCTCGCCGCCGCTGTGACGCTGCTGGTTCCCGTCCTGATCGCGATGTCCGGGCGTGCGGACCCGGCGGCGCTGCTCCCGCGCGCGCTGCCCCTCGCGGGGACGGTCGCTCCGCACGACCGCGACACGCGGCTGGTCGCCGTCCGGGTCGCCGACGGCGTGGCGCGGCCGGTGGGCCACGACCGGCCCGGCAGCCTGCGCGGCGCCGCGGCGGCCGACGCCTACGCGGTCGTCCCGCCGGGCTGGACCGGCCCCGACGCCTCGCTGGTGTGGCTGCCCCGCTGACGACGGCAGCCACACTCCCCAGAGACCCCGCGCCCCGCCGTTGGCGGTCCGGAGAGGCGGGCGCGGGGGCCGATGGCGTGTCCCAGGGCCGGGCCCGTCGATTCCGTGGTCCGGGGGCCGCCCGTCCGGACCGCTACACCCGGAGGCGGGTGCGGGGCCTGACGTCGGTTCGGAACCGCTGCGGCCGGGGCGGGCGCGCGGGGGCGGAGTCGGTGCCGATGCCGTGCATGCGCCAGCTGCCACCGGCCGGGATGCGGCCGAGCTTCTTGACGTCGACGTGCACGAGGTCCCCGGCACGCTCGTGCTCGTAGCGGTCCACGGCACGCAGCGGCTCCCCGGTGGGCGGGTCGAGGTCCCGTAGGCGGTTCAGTCCGCGGCGGACCAGCACGCGGTGCACGGTCGCGGGCGCCACGACGAGCCCGTGGTGGCGGGCCAGAGATTCAGCGATCCGGACCGGTCCGTGCTTGGTCTCCCGCCGCAGGGCCTCGATGAGATCGGCGACTTCATCGGGCGTGGTCGTCGGGCTGCGCCCTGGCCGGGAGGAGCGGTCGATCAGCCCGGCGTCGCCGTTCCATGAGGTACGCGATCGCGAGAACGGCGATGTGGCACGGGATGAGGGTCAGGGTGACCGTCATGTTCGTGGCGTCTCCGGTCGCGGAGCGGTCGATGACGAGGCCGTCGCTCGCGAACAAAGTACTGGCGGCGAACAGCACGACATTGTGCGCGACGTGCAGGGCGATCGAGGCCTCGAGGCCGCGTGTGATGATCGCAAGCAGGCCTGCGGTCAGGCCGATCCACAGCTGGTACAGCACCAGCCACGGGTCGGCCGAGAAGTGCACCACGGTGAACACCATGGTCGAGACGAGAAGGCCGACGGTCGCGGCAAGCTTCTCGCCCCCGGCCCCCGAGCCGACCGCCGGCCCGATCCCGCCACGGAACACGATTTCCTCGGCCGCGGCCGCGAGCGGCAGGGTGAACACGATGACAGCGAGCATGACTGCGGTCGCCCCGGTCAGGGCGAAGGCACCGTAGCTGCCCGGTAGCAGGAGTGCGGTCACCCAGATCCCGAGCGCGAACACCGGGAACGCCGTCGCCGTTGTCGTGAGCAGCCTGCGCCAGGAAAAGCGGCGGCCGACAGCGAGGACACGGCGCCACGGAACTCCGCCCATCCAGGCCATGATCAGCAGTGTCGCGGGGATCATCAGCCCCAGCGAAATATTGGCGGCCATGATCATCAATGGGTGGCCGACCAGTCGGGCCGGGTCGTCGCCGAGCTGTGTAGCACCGTTGGCCGCGAGCACTCCGGCGACGATCAACCCGGGAAGGAACTGCAATGCGAAGAATACCGCCATCAACGCCACGATGACCGCGATCGCGCGTCGCCATCCGAGGCGCAGGTGCGTGAAGAACAAGGGGGTATCGCTGCTGTCAGTCGGCGAGCGCATCGTCGGCATCGATGTCGGGTGGTTCTGGTTCGTTCCCACGGATCCTCTTCTCTGGCGTGCCCTTACTCGATGGCCTTCAGACGTGCGACCGTGTGAGAACGACGACGATCTCGTGGGTCTGTCCGCCCCCGATCGCCGGAGCGATCGTGCCCACTGCCTGCCAGCCGTGACGTCCGAGTTCTTCGAGGTCTCGCTCAAGCTGGTCGTAGTCGAACCCTTTCCAGGTCTGCTTGCACTTCAGCACCTTGTGTTCGAATGATGCGCTCATGGATCGCCTCCTTCGGGATCCAGGGCACACGTTGACGTCGCGTCACACTCAAGACGCGACATCGGTGATCTGAGGCACACCACGGTCGTGCTGTGGCCGTACGGTCGGGTCCCTGGCGATCTGGGACAGACGCCCCGGGGTTCATGGCACAGCTCGCGTCCGGCCCCCCGCAGCGGCGATAGTGGTGATGGAGTCCGCGGTCGTCATGGGGAGAGTGTGGGGCGTCCGCTGATGGGAGGCAGGGAGGAGTCGACATGGCGTGGAGCACGCGGGAGATCGCCGAGCTAGCGGGGATCAGTGTTCGTAGTGTGCGGCACTACCATGAGGTGGGGCTGCTGCCGGAGCCGGAACGGCGCAGCAACGGTTACAAGCAGTACGGGGCGGCTCACCTGGTCCGGTTGCTGCGAATCAAGCGTTTGGCCGACCTCGGAGTCGGTCTGGGTGCGATCGCCGAGATCGGCAACAACGACGAGCGTCTTTTCGACGTGTTGCGGGCCGTCGACGCCGAGCTCGAGGCGCGGATGGGTCGGATACGCGAGGCACGAGCCGAGGTCGCGCAGATCCTTGAGAAGAAGCTCGCGACCGATTCACCCGCCGAGTTCGCGGTCGTCGCGAATGGGTCGTTGTCCGAGTCGGACAGGCGTATGACCTCAGTGATGGGCCGGTTGCTCGACTCGGACGAGCGGGGGGCTTACGCGGAGCTGTTGGCGGCGGACGTATGTGTGCAGACCGGGCAGGACTTCGACGACCTCCCGCCGGACGCCGACGAGGCCGCGCGGCAGGACTTGGCGGCTCGCATCGCCGCGGAGCTACCGGCGCTACGCGAACAACACCCTGGCGTGTTCACGCTGGGCTCGACCGACCCTCGACGGTTCAGCCGGACGGTGGTGCAGGTGTCGCAGGAGATTTACAACCCCGCCCAGTTCGACGTGCTCCGCAGGATGACCGCGCTGCACCTGGAACTCGGAGATCACCCGAGGTAAGCCGGACGCTCGGAGCTGAGCGAGAGAGCCATGCACCGATGCCCGGTGGAACCAACCTCATGAGACGGCACACCTAAACTCGGGACGAGGATCCCCGCGCCCGACGGCGCCGTCACCCGGTCCGCGTCCCGTGTCCTTCCGCGTGCCCGCCGCGCCGACCACGAAAGCCATGTATCCATGCCCCCTCCCCGGCTCGACAAGGGTCTGCTGCCCACCCCGGTGCAGCGTCCGGCCCCGCTGCGCGACAGCGTGTACGAGACCCTGCTCGAACTCATCACGCGCCGCCGCCTGCCGCCCGGCCGGCACCTGGTCGAGAACGAACTCGCCGAGCAGCTGGGGGTGTCCCGGCAGCCCGTGCGCGAGGCGCTGCAACGGCTCAGCAACGAGGGCTGGGTCGACCTTCGTCCCGGGTACGGCGCGTTCGTCCACCGGCCCAGCGAGAACGAGGCCGAGCAGTTGCTGGCCATGCGCACCCTGCTGGAGACCGAGGCGGCTCGGCTGGCCGCGGTCGAGGCCGGCGCCGAGGGCACCGCGCGGCTGCGTGAACTGTGGCGCGTCGGCGTGGAGGGCCTGGAGCGCGACGACACCGACGCCATGGTCGACGCCAACGCCGACCTGCACCGCGTGATCACCGAGCTGTCCGGCAACGAGGTGCTCGCCGGGCTGGCCGGCCAGGTGGCGCGCCGCGTGCGCTGGTACCACGGGCTGGTCGTCCGCCGCCGCGGACGCGAGGCATGGGACGAGCACGCCCGCATCATCGACGCGATCGAGGCCGGCGACCAGGACGAGGCCGCCCGCCTGATGCGCGAGCACACCGACACCACCCGCCGCGTCTACCACGAGAGCGCGGCCGGCAACGGTGCCGCCGAGGAGATCGCGGCGGATTGAAGCGCGTGCGCAACGCCGGAGCCGTTCGGCGATGACCGCGATGAGGACGCCGGCCCCTTGGCTTGAGCCGCGTTCGTCGTAACGGGCCACGACCGCCCGGGTGCGCTGCGACCGGGCGATCCGGGTCACCCGCCGTGACGGCGCCGCGATCGGTGTCGCCGTGGAGCACCGCGTGTGCTTTTCGGCGGAGGGCCGTCGTCCCGCAGCCGGGAGCCCCCGTGGTGCGGGGGCGGGCGACCCCGCGGCCGCCCGCCTCTTCGGACGCTACGGCCGGACGGCGGCCGCGACGATGTCCTCGACCTGGCCGACGATCGTCGCGCGGTTCTCCTCGAACTCGGGGTCGGTCACGTCGCCGCCGGATCCGAATTCCAGGATCGGCGTGTGCACGTGGCCGGCGGGGATGTCCCGGCCGGTGGCGTCGCGCAGCAGGGTGTTGCGGTAGGCGATCTCGTTGGAGAGGTAGTCGCCTCCGCCGCCGGCCCGCGCCTCGGAGCCCGGGGTGGGCCCGTCCGGGCTCACCACCGGTTCGGTCTCGCCCGCGGGGATCTCGGTCACCTCGGTGTTGTCGATCACGGGGAACGGCTCCCCGGTGGTCTGCTCGACGATGGCGGAGCGGTCCAGGGAGGAGTCCGACCACTGCGGCTGCGGGGTGACGGTGGGGACGTCGTCGGGGACCGGGACGATCTCCTCCGTGCCGACCGACTCGTTGTCGTCGTAGCCGCCGCGCCAGGCGCCGTTGTGGGCCTCGAGGTCGAACTGGTCCGGCCTGCCCTGGCTGACGGTGATGACCGCGTCGGCCGGCCGGTCACCGGTGTAGTGCGGCAGGAGGGCCTGCTCGACCATGCCGTCGGTGAAGTCGCGCCAGCGCACGGGGAAGAGCATGGCCTTGACGGCCACGACGCCGTCGTCGGTCTCGATCACCGCTCCGTCCAGCGCGAGGGCGGCCGCGCCGGAGGGGTTGGCCTGGCGGATGTCGAAGTCGAGTTCGAAGGGGTCGAACCCGGTCACGACGACCTGGCGCACCTCGGACTCCCCGGGGACCTCGGGGAAGTCCGCGTCGTTCTGGCCGCGGGAGCGGCGGTCCATGTCGGCCACGAGCGCGGCGCGCTCGGCGTCGTCCAGCTCGAAGTCCGGCTCCCAGCGGTTGAGGGCCGAGGTCATGCCGAGCCGCGCCCAGTAGAGCGGCCGGTCGTCCCCGGCGCTCAGGTCTCCGCCGGCCTCTCCGGTCCCCTGGACCCGATCCACCGCCTCCTGCCAGAGCGCGTCCGCGTGCCGCTCGACGACCGCGCCCGCGTCGTCCGCGTCGGACGCCTCGCACAGCTCCCGGGTGAAGCGGTCCACGGCGGAGTCGAATCCGGACCTGCTCAGGATCTCCCGCGGGACGTCCTGGGCGAGCCGCGCCTCTTCGACGGTGGCGCCTTCTTCGCCGAGGCAGCCGGCCGCCTGCTCGGCCTGCGCCGGGCCGCCCAGGGCGATGACGGGCGCGACGATGAGCGCCGATGCCGCGGCGCGGGGGGCCGTCCGCCGGATACGCACGCCGGCTCCGCTCCATCCATTCGAGGTGCTCAACGGGATGTCCCTTTCTTTCCCAGGCGTTCGGTTCTCCGGTGCGTCACCCAGGCTAGAGATCACCGCGTTTCAGGACATCGGCCGCGGGTGCCGAGGAGCGCACCTACGAAGGTCGGTATCGGTGGCGGCCGTGGCCGACGAACGGCAGGGGCGGGCGGGGCGGACGACGGCGTGCGGCGGGCCCGCCCGCTGCTCGCCTGGTCGGTCCCGGCAGGTGGCCGGACCCGTCCGGGTGCCCGCCCCGGCACGGGGAAAACCGGAGAAAGTCCGGCAGCCCCTGGCGTGTGTGTGGTGCGAGACACCAGAATGTGTGATCGGCCTCTCGTTGGGGCCGGGCGGTGCCTGCCGCTCCGGGATCGGCCGGTCTCCGGGGGCATGCCGCCGCCCCTCACCGGGGCAGGGCCCTGGGCCCGTCCCCGGCCGGCCCCACCTCGGACCTGGAGCGCGGATGCTGATGCGGCAACTGGAGTACCTGACCGCTCTGGCCCGCGAACAGCACTTCGCCCGCGCCGCCATGGCGTGCCATGTCACCCAGCCCGCGCTCTCCGCCGGCATCCGCAAGCTGGAGGCCGAACTCGACGTGCCGATCGTGCGGCGCGCGCACCGGTTCGAGGGCTTCACCCCCGAAGGGGAGCGGGTCCTCCGGTGGGCCTACCGCCTGCTGGCCGAGCGCGACGCCCTCACCGGCGAGGTCGGCCCGATGCGCGAGGGGCACACCGGCACCCTGCGCATCGGAGCGCTGCCCGAGGCCGCGGCCCCGCTCGCGCACATCACCGCCGGGTTCGGGGTGCGCCACCCCCGGGTGCGGCTGGTGGTGCGCTCCATGCCCGCCGCCGACATCCGCGCCGCGCTGGACCGGTTCGACCTCGACGTCGGGGTCACCCGCCTCTCGGCGGCGAGCGCACGGGACCGCAACCGCGCCGTCCGCCTGTTCCGCACCCGGCACGCCCTGGTGGCCGGCGAGGACGGTCGCTTCTCGGGGGTTGCGGCGGTGCGCTGGGCGGAGCTCGCGCACGTCCCCATGGCCCGCTTCACGGCCGATCCGGAGGGGCAGCGGCTGCTGGACGAGGCCATGGCGGCCTCGGGCACGCCGTGGGCCGCGCAGATCGAGACCGACTCCCTGCCCGCTCTTTACACCCACGTCCGCGAGGGCGGCTGGTGCGCGGTGCTCCCGCACGCCTGGCTGTGCGGGGCCGAGCCGCCGCCCGGCCTGCGCGTGCTGCCGATGGTCGAGCCGGTCAGCGACATCGAGGTGGGCATGGTCGCCGCGGAACGGCGTCCCGAGCCGCTGCTGGCCCGCGAACTCCTCGCCCACGCGCGCGGGGTTCCCGTGCAGGGCATCGTCGACCGGGTCCTGCCGGCGCCGGCCGCGGGCGCGCCCGCGGCGCTGCCCCGCGCCTCCGGCGCCGGCTGACCCCGCCGTCTCACGCGGCGCCGTGGCGGGCGTCCGGGGGAGCGGACGCGGGGGAGCGGTGGCCGCGCAGCAGCACGCCCGCCTGGACGGCGGCGATGATGACGATCACCGCTGCGATCGCGCTGGTCAGGTGCATGCCGTCGGTGAAGGCGGTGCGCGCCGCGTCGAGCAGGGCCGCCGCCGCCGATGAGGGCAGGCCCTCCGCCGCCGTCACCGCGCCGCCCAGGGTCTCCCGCGCGCCGTCCATGGCCTCGGGCGGCACGCCCTCGACCTCGCCCAGCCGGACGCGGTAGGCGGCGGTGAGCACGCTGCCGAGCAGGGCGACCCCCAGCGCGGCGCCGAGCTCGTAGGCGGTCTCGGAGATCGCCGAGGCGGAGCCCGCGCGCTCGGGCGGGGCGGCGGTGAGGATGGCGTCGTTGGTCAGGGTCTCGGTCAGGCCGACGCCGATGTTGAGCAGCGCGAACGCGATGACGATGAGCCACAGGCCGCCCTCCGTGGGGGCCCGGGTGATCGCCAGGAACCCGGCGGCGACGAGCGCGAGGCCGATGACGATCACCGAGCCCAGGCTGAGCCGGCGCGCCACCGCCACGGCGACGAAGCTCGCCGCCACCGACAGCACCAGCCCGGGCAGCAGCGCGATCCCCGCGTAGAGGGGGCTGATCCCCAGCACGAGCTGGAGGTACTGGGTGATGAAGAACAGGGACGCCACCATGGCGAACACGATCATCAGGTTGGTGGCCACCGCGACGGCGAACTCGCGGACGGCGAACAGCCGGACGTCGAGGAGCGGGTCCTCCAGCAGCAGCTGGCGCCGGACGAAGGCCGCCGCCAGCACCAGGCCGGCCGCGATCGCGACCACGGGCATGATGGCGAGGCCGTCCTCGGCGAGCTTCTTCACCCCGTACACCGCGGGCAGCATGGCGCCCAGCGACAGCGCGACGCTGACCGGGTCCAGGCGTCCGGGGCGGGGGTCGCGGGACTCCCGCACCAGGAGCGGGGCGGCCACCAGGATGAGCGCCATGACCGGCAGGTTGATGAGGAAGACCGAGCCCCAGTGGAAGTGCTCCAGCAGCCAGCCGCCGACGATGGGGCCCAGTGCCGCGCCCCCCGAGAACCCCGAGGCCCATACGGCGATCGCGAACAGGCGCTGGCGCGGGTCCCGGAACATGTTGCGGAGCAGCGACAGCGTGGAGGGCATCAGGGTCGCGCCCGCCAGCCCCAGCAGGGCGCGGGCGGCGATGAGCACCTCGGGCGTGGGGGCGTTGGCCGCGGCCAGGGACGCGACGCCGAACCCGGCCGACCCGATGAGCAGCAGCCGGCGCCGCCCGATGCGGTCGCCCAGCGTGCCCATGGTGATGAGCAGGCCGGCGAGGACGAACGAGTAGACGTCGATGATCCAAAGGAGCTGCCCGGCGGTGGGCGCGAGGTCCTCGCTGAGGTGGGGCACGGCGAAGCCGAGCACCGTCATGTCCACGGAGATCAGGACGACGGGCAGCGTCAGTACGGCGAGCCCGGCCCACTCGCGGGGGCCGGCCTTGGGCCGGCCTCCGTACGCGGGTGTCTCGTGGCCGGGGGCTGCGGGGTGCATGGGTCCTCTCTCATGTGTTCATGGTCGTGGCGCCGTGCGGCGGCCGCCGCGGTCGCGGGCGGCCGTTCCGGGCGCCGGTACGCGTGCGAAGAAGTGCACCGTCCGGACGGTACAGTACCGTCCAGCCGGTACAGTGTCCAACCGTGAGTGCTTCCACGACCCGTGATCGCATCCTTGATGCGCTGCAGGACATCCTGATCGAGGGCGGCGCCTCCGCCGTGACCCTGGAAGCCGTCGCGTCGGCGGCCGGGGTCTCCAAGGGCGGGCTGCTCTACCACTTCCCCTCGAAGGCGGCGCTGATGGACGGACTGGTGCGCCGCCTGTCCGACCGCGCCGAGGACGAGTTCCGCGAGGCCGCCGCCGGCGACGAAGGCGTCGTCCGGGTCTTCCTGCGCACGTCGGTGCCGGAGTCGGTGGAGGAGGCCGAGCTGTACTGGTCCCTCATCGCCGCCCTGCGCAGCGAGGACGCCATGTCCGAGGAGTCGGGCCGGCTGATCGGGCGCATCTTCGAGGAGTGGTCGCGGCTGCTCCAAGAGGAGCTGGACGATCCCGTCCTCGCGGAGACCATCCGCCTGGTCGGCGACGGCCTCTACCTGGCGTCCATCGCCGGGCTGCCCCGCCCCGATCCGGAGCTCGTACGCCGGGTGACCGACCGGCTCATCGCCCAGGCCGACGCCGCCACCGGGCGCGGCGGCGGAGGCTGACGGCTTCGGTCCTCAGAGGCGCTGCTCGAAGAGCTGGACCGCGGTGTCGCCGACCGGGACCAGCTCCACCGGCGTGAACCCCTGCCGGGTGTAGTAGCGGATCAACGCGCCGTCGCCGCCCGCCCAGCAGTCGACCCGCAGCAGGCCGATGCCCCGCGCGCGCGTCTGCTCGCGGGCGAAGTTCAGCAGCCGGGCGCCCACGCCGCCGCCGGTGTGGCCGCGCGCGGTGATGAGCAGGTCGACATAGAGCCCGGGACCGTCGGCCGGCGGGACGTAGTGGATGCCGCCGTCGATCAGCGACATCGCCCCCGCGGGCTCGCCGCCGTCCTCCGCGATCCACAGTCCGCCGCCCGCGGCGATGGAGCGGACCCGCTCCACCCGTGCGGGGACGACCGACCACGGCTCCGGCCCCCACTGGTCCCGCCGCCCGTTGGCGACCAGCCATTCGACCGCGCCGTCGAACATCGCCAGCAGTGTCCCGGTGTCCTCCGGCCCGCCCGCGCGGATGTGCATGTGCCGTCCCCTGTCCCTCGCCCCGATGCCGGCGGATCGGCGGCCGCCCCGCCGATCATGCCACCGGCGGTATCCGCGCAGCGCGTCCGGATCCGTTACGCGGCGGGTCCGCGGGTGGCGCCATCGCAGGTCGGGGCGGTGCGCCCGGCCCCGTCGCCCCGATTGTGGCCGCTCAGCGCCGGGGAATGCGACGGGGCGACCACTATCGTGGAAGGTATGGCTTCCAACGACCACCGCGCAGACATGGAAAAGAGTCCGATTACGACGGATGGCGATCGGTTCGAGCGGGGGTCGGGTGTGGAGATGATCCCGGCGCGCGCCGAAGCCAGGGTGAAGGAGGCCGCGCCGGTGCAATCGGTGGACCGGGCCATCACGGTGCTGGAGATCCTCGCCCAGCACGGCGAGGCCGGGGTCACCGAGATCGCAGTGGAACTCGGTGTGCACAAGTCCACCGCCTTCCGCCTGGTAGGGGCGTTGGAACGGCGCGGCCTGGTCGAGCAGCCGGGCCTCAGGGGCAAGTACCAGCTCGGATTCGGCATCATCCGGCTGGCCGGGACGATGGCGGCCGGGCTCGACCTCACGCAGCAGAGCCGGCCGGTGTGCGAGGACCTCGCGGCCGAGCTGGGCGAGACCGTCAACATCGCCATCCCCAGCGGCAACATGGTGGTCAACATCGACCAGGTCCGGGGGTCCTCGGCGGTCGTCAGCCAGAACTGGATCGGCCGGCAGAACCCGCTGCACTCCACGTCCAGCGGCAAGGTGCTGCTCGCGCACATGAACGAGGCCGAGCAGCGGCGGGTCCTGCGCGGCCCGCTGGAGAAGCTGACCCCGCGCACCGTGGTCGACCCCGACGCGCTGCGCGCCCAGTTCGGCGGCATCCGCGAACGCGGCTACGCCATCGCCGTCGAAGAGCTCGAAGTGGGGCTCAACGCCGTGTCGGCCCCCATCCGGGGGATCACCGGCGAGGTGATCGCCGCGATCAGCGCGTCGGGTCCGTCCTACCGCATGGAGCAGGACAAGCTCGAAGGGATCGGTGAGGCGGTCGGCAAGGCCGCCGTGGAGATCTCCACCCGCATGGGGCACATGCGGGTCCCTTGAGGGCGCCCGCGGCCGGGCCCGGGCACAGCGGAGACGGCCCGGCCGCGCCCGTGCTCACCCCTGCGGCGGGGCGGGCCGGCGGCCCAGGACCGCCGCCACCGCGTCCAGGGCGCGCTCGGCGACCTGCGGGGCCGGGACCGAGACGTCGATCGTGACCCCTTCCTCGTCGTCGCCCAGGGGCTCCAGCGTGGCCTGCTGGGAGGCCAGCAGCCCGGCCGGCATGAAGTGCCCGGCGCGGGCCCGCAGCCGCTCGGCGATGACCTCCGTGGGGGCGTCGAGGTGGACGAAGTACACGCCTGGGGCGCCGCCGCGCAGGATGTCGCGGTAGGAGCGCTTGAGCGCCGAGCACGCCATCAGCGTGGTCTCGCCGCGCAGCTCGTGGCCGCGGATCCAGTCGGCGAGGGTGTGCAGCCACGGCCCGCGGTCCTCGTCGGTGAGGGGCGTTCCGGCCGACATCTTGGCGATGTTGGCCTCGGGGTGGAATCCGTCGGCCTCGGCGTAGGGGAGGCCCAGGCTCTGGGCGACACTGAGGGCGACGGTGCTCTTGCCGCTGCCGGACACCCCCATGAAGACGACGTGCATGTGGTGGTCCCTCCCAGGACGGGGTGCGTTGTACCGATGTGCGGCCGTGTTCGGCCGAACGCACCGTGTATTAATAGTGATACCAATAGTGTCCGCCGACCCGCCCCGGCCCCCGGACGGCGGTGGGACCGCAGCGAACGAGGAGCCCGATGAGCGCCGACGCCGACCACCGCACCCTGCACAACCGCGTGCTGGCGGAGCTGGGCCCGGCCATCGCCGCCGGCGAGTACGCCCCCGGCCACGTCTTCACGCTGGAGCGCCTGGAGCGCCACTACGGGGTCTCGCGCACGGTCGCCCGCGAGGCCGTGCGGGTGCTGGAGTCGATGCACCTGGTGCACAGCCGCCCGCGCACCGGCGTCCGCGTGCGCCCGCCGCAGGAGTGGAGCGTGTACGACCCGCAGCTCATCCGCTGGCGCCTGGCCGGGCCGGGCCGCATGGAGCAGCTCCGCTCGCTCACCGAGCTGCGCGCGGCGGTGGAGCCGCCGGCCGCGGCGTCGGCGGCGCGCCGCGCCTCGGCGGCGGACGGAGCGGCGCTGGCCGAGCTGAACGCCCGCATGGTCGCCACCGGCGAGAGCGGTGACCTGGAGGCGTTCCTGCGCCTGGACGTCGAATACCACCGGCGCATCCTGGAGCTGTCGGGCAACGACATGTTCGCCGGCCTCTCGGGTGTCGTGGCGGAGGTCCTGACCGGCCGCACCGAGTACGACCTGATGCCGCAGCACCCCCGGCCCGAGGCGCTGCGCCTGCACACCCACGTGGCCTCGGCCGTCCGCGACGGCCTCCCCGAGGTGGCGGAGGCCGCGATGCGGGCGATCGTCGGCGAGGTCGTCACCGCTCTGGACCGGGGGCCGACGGGACTCACAGAACCAGGCTGAGCAGGAACGCGAAGGTGAAGCCCACCACGCCGATCAGGGTCTCCATGACCGTCCAGGTGCGCAGCGTCGTCGCGGTGTCCATGCGCAGGAACCGCCCGACCAGCCAGAACCCCGAGTCGTTGACGTGGGACAGCACCGTCGAACCGCAGGCGATGGCGATCACGATCAGCGTCAGGTCGATCGTCGTCACACCGGGGGTGGCCTCGACGGCCGGGGCGATGAGGGCGGCCGCCGTCGTCAGGGCGACCGTGGCCGACCCCTGGGCGACGCGCAGCGCCGTGGCGATGATGAACGCGGCCACGATCACCGGCAGCCCGGTGGCGGCCAGGCTGCTCGACAGCGCCTCGCCGATGCCGCTGGCGCGCAGCACCCCGCCGAACATGCCGCCGGCCCCGGTGATCAGGATGATCGAGCACACCGGCCCGAGCGAGCCCTCGATGATCTGCTCCACGCGGTCGCGCGAGTAGCGTCCGGCGCCCAGCATGACCATGGCGCACAGCGCGGTGATGAGCAGGGCCACCGGGGTCTGGCCGACCAGCACCGCGGCCTGCGCCCAGGCGGCCTCGGTGTCGACGGTGCCGGTGGTGCCCAGGGTCGTGACGACGGTGTTGAGGGAGATCAGCACCATCGGCATCAGCAGGATGCCGATGACGGTCGCCAGGTGCGGCGGGTTGGGCTGGTCCTCGGTGTCGCCCGTGTCGTCGGGGACGGGGATCTGGAAGCGCGCGCCGGCGTAGCGGCTGTAGAGGTAGGAGGCGATGTACCAGGTGGGGATGGCCAAGACCGTGCCGATGAGCAGGGTGAGGCCCATGTTGGCGCCGAGCAGGTCGCTGGCGGCCACCGGTCCGGGGTGCGGCGGCACGAAGGCGTGCATGACCGCGAAGGCGCCCGCTGCGGGCAGCGCGTAGAGCAGCACCGATCCGCCCATGCGGCGGGCGACGCCGAACACGATGGGCAGCATGACGATGAGCCCGGCGTCGAAGAAGATCGGGAAGCCGAACAGCAGAGAGGCGACGCCCAGCGCGAACGGCGCGCGCTTCTCGCCGAAGGCGCGGATCAGGGCGTTGGCCAGGACCGCGGCGCCGCCGGTCACCTCCAGCATCCGGCCGATCATGACGCCCAGGCCGACTAGGAGCGCGACGCTGGCGAGCGTGCTGCCGAACCCGTCGAGCAGGGTGGGCACCACATCGGCCAGCCCGATGCCCGTGGCCAGGGCCACCAGCAGGCTGACCAGGGTCAGGGCGACGAACGCGTGCAGCCGGACCTTCATGACGAGGAACAGCAGAACGGCGATGGACGCCGCGGCGATCAGCAGCAGCGGCCCCGTCGAGAGGGCGGGTTGTGCGGCTTCCAACGGGTGCCTCCTTGTGGCGGATGGGGACGCACGCCGGGCGGCGTGCGTGGAGGACGCTGCCGCAAATCGTAATACCATTTGTGAGCATCTGTGATCCCCGGCGTTGGGAATTGTTATCCGGGGGTCGCCGGGACGCGCCCCGGACGGCCGGGGCGGCGCCCGTTCCTCCGTGACACGCAAGGGGCCCGGGGCCGCCGGATCGGCGGCCCCGGGCCCCTTGTCGAGAGCGGCCTCCCGCGGCCGCGGCGGGTCAGGCGCGGGCGAGGCGCAGGGTCAGGATCTGGAACGGGCGGAGCCGGAACGCGACGGCCGGCAGGTGCGCGGCGTCGACCGGCGGCGCGTCGTCCAGCGGCGCCTCCAGCAGATCGACCGCCGCGGCCCGGCCCACCGGGAACGACGCGGTGAGGGTGCCCTCCGTCCGCGCGCCCAGCGCCTCGTAGAGCCGCACCACGACGTCGCCCGAGCGGTCGTCGGCCAGTTTCACCGACTCCACCACCACCCCCGCGCCGTCGACCTCCACCAGCGGGGTCACCGGCGCCCCGCCGAGCAGGCCCCGCTCGGGCAGGTTGATCCGGTAGCCCTCGCGCACGGCGTCGGCGATGGCGGCGCCGGGCACCAGGGCGTAGCCGAACCGGTGCGATCCCTGGTCGGTCTCGGGGTCGGGGAAGCGCGGCGCGCGCAGCAGGGACAGCCGGACGGTGGTCGTGGTCCCGCCGTCGGCCCGCACGTCACGGGTGACGTCGTGGCCGTAGGTGGAGTCGTTGACGACGGCGTGGCCGTAGCCGGGCTCGGCGACATGGATCCAGCGGTGCGCACAGGTCTCGAACTTGGCGGCGTCCCATGACGTGTTGGTGTGGGTGGGCCGGTGGACATGGCCGAACTGGATCTCCGACGCCGCGGTGTCGGCCCGCACGTCCAGGGGGAAGGCGACCTTGAGCACGCGTTCGCGCTCGTGCCAGTCGACCTCGGTGGTGATGTCGAGCCGCCGGGCGCCGCGGTGCAGGGTGAGCACCTGGAGCACCGACGAGGAGCCGAAGGTCCGCCGCACCGACACCGAGGCGTTGCCGGGGCCCGCCGACACGACGTCGATCTCCTCGGCCGCCACCAGGTCGGTGACGTTGCCGCGGTAGAACGGGTCGATGTCCCACGCGTCCCACGCGTTGGGCAGGTCGCGGTGGAGCTGGAGCAGGTTGGCGGCCGAGCCCGGGGCGATCGCCTCGCGCCCGGTGCCGAGGTCGACCACGGAGGTGACCAGCCCGCGGCCGTCGACGGCCACCCTCAGCAGGCCGTTGTCGAGCACGTGGCCGTCGCCGTCGGGGACGGCCGTGACCTCGGGGGCGGTCGTGGGCACCGCCCGGATCGCGGCCCCCAGCGCCGGGACGCCGTCGCGCTCGTGCGGGCACGGGTTGAACACCACCTCGCCGGGCGGGCCCGGGTCCCCGGCGGGCCCGGCGCCCGGCGAACCGGCCAGGGCGGTCTGGGCGGACTCGATGATCAGGTCCAGTTCGCCGGCGATCTCGGAGTAGGCGCGGGCGGCCTCGCGGTGCACCCACGCGATGGAGGACCCCGGGAGGATGTCGTGGAACTGGTTGAGCAGCACCTTGCGCCACAGGTCGTCGAGCCGGTCGTAGGGGTAGTCGTACTGCGCGTGGGACGCCACGGCGGCGGTGGCCGCCCACAGCTCCGCCTCGCGCAGCAGGTGCTCGCTGCGGCGGTTGCCCTGCTTGGTGGCGGCCTGGCTGGTGTAGGTGCCGCGGTGCAGCTCCAGGTAGAGCTCGCCCAGCCAGACGGGGGCGTCGGGGTATTCCTCCTCGGCGGCGGCGAAGAAGTCCTGCGGGCGCTCCAGCCGCACCCGCGGCGAGCCTTCGAGGTCGGCCAGGCGGTCGGCGCGGCCGAGCATCTCCCGGGTGGGGCCCCCGCCGCCGTCGCCGTGCCCGAACGGGGCGAGGGAGCGCGTGGCCCGGCCCTTCTCCCGGAAGTTGTCGGCGGCGTGGCCGAGCTCGTGGCCGGTCAGCTCCGCGTTGTAGGTGTCGATGGGCGGGAAGTGCGTGAAGACGCGGGTGCCGTCGATGCCCTCCCACCAGAAGGTGTGGTGGGGGAAGGTGTTGGTCTGGCTCCAGGAGATCTTCTGGGTGAGGAACCAGCGCGACCCCGACAGCTTCACGAGCTGCGGCAGGGCGGCGGAGTAGCCGAAGGAGTCGGGCAGCCACACCTCGCGGGTGTCCACGCCCAGCTCCTCGCGGAAGAACCGCTTGCCGAAGGAGAACTGCCGGGCCAGCGCCTCGGAGCCGGGCATGTTGGTGTCGGACTCCACCCACATCCCGCCCACGGGGACGAACCGCCCCTCGGCGACCCGGGAGCGCACTCGCTCGAAGACGCCGGGGTGGTGGTCGCGCAGCCAGGCGAGCTGCTGGGCCTGCGACATGGCGAAGACCAGGCCGGGGTGGTCGTCCATGAGGGCGGTGACGTTGGCGGCCGTGCGGGCGACCTTGCGCACGGTCTCGCGCAGCGGCCACAGCCACGCGGAGTCGATGTGGGCGTGGCCCACCGCGGACAGCCGGTGCGCGCTGCGCTCGGCGGGCGCGGCCAGCACGGGGGCGAGGGGGGCGCGGGCGGCGGTGGCGGTGCCCGGGACGTCGCCGGGGTCGAGCCGGTCCAGGCAGGCGGCGACGGCTCGCAGGATCTCCCACCGCCGCGCGGACTGGGCCGGCAGCCGGTGCATGAGCCCGCCCAGGACCTCCAGGTCGAGGCTGAGCCCCCACACCTCCTCGTCGAAGACGGCGAGGTCGGCTCGGGCCAGCCGGTACTGCGGCGCGCCGTTGATGGCGGCGGGGTCGCCCAGCGACGTGGGGCGGAACCCGGCCGGGCCGAGGATCAGCGGGTTGGCGGCGGCCTCGACGTAGAAGTCGATTTTCTCGCCGCCGACCGCCGGGGACGCCGCCCGCACCCAGTGGTTGCGGGGGTTGAGGCCCTTGAGGACCGTTCCGGAGGGGTCGTGGACCAGCCCTTCGGCGGAGAAACCGGGGCGGTCGGGGTCGAAGCCGAGGTCGACGACGGCCTCGACGGTCCGGCCGGCCCACGCGTGGGGGACGGTGCCGGCGAAGTGGAACCAGGTGGTGCCCCAGGGCGGCCCCCAGGGGTCGCCGACCGCCGCGGAGCGGTAGGACGCCCGCAGCGCCTCCGCCACGGGTACCGGCTCTTCGGGGACGTCCCATCGGGCGACCTGGAGGGGCACCGAGACCGGATGGACCGATGTCCAGATCCGCTCGCCCAGGACCCGCTCAAGGCGTTGTTCCACCAACTCATGGTCGTCGTGCATGGAACGCTCCGTAACATCGGCGGCCTTTGGGTACGTTCCCAAGTGGCTGGAGGGAAAGTCAAGAATGCGGGTGAACCAGCCGGTGAATTCATGGGTACGCCGCTGTGGGGAACGGCGGTGCGGCACCGGGTGGGGCCCGCACCACCTGTACGCGTAGCGCTGGCGTTGCAGACACGGCGACATCCGTCGGCAACACTGGGAACCCGGATTCGGCGGACGCGGAATGGAAGAGCAGGGCGCATGCACAGGCTGATCAACCAGGTACGCCCGTATGCGTGGGGGGCCAAGGACGCCATCCCCCGCCTGCTCGGCACGCGGCCCGACGGGCGTCCCCAGGCGGAGCTGTGGCTGGGCGCCCACCCCGGCGCGCCCAGCTCCCTCGTCACCGGGGGCGGGACGGCGTCGTTCGAGGACGTCATCGCCGCGGCGCCCGGCGACGTCCTCGGCGAGCGGACCGTGGACCGCTTCGGCCCCCGCCTGCCGTTCCTGCTGAAGGTGCTGGCCGCCGAGGAGCCGCTGTCGCTCCAGGTGCACCCCGACGCCGCGCGCGCCCGCTCCGGGTTCGACGCCGAGGAGGCCGCGGGCATCCCGGTCGACGCCCCCGACCGCAACTACCGCGACCCGCAGGCGAAGCCCGAGCTCGTGTTCGCCCTGGAGACCTTCGAAGCGCTGTGCGGGTTCCGCGACCCGGCGAACGCGCACGCCGACCTCGCACCGCTGCGCGGCGAGCTCGCCGGCATCCTCCGCGGCGACCTGGCCGAGCCCGACCCCCACCGCGCGCTGCGCGCCGCCATGACCCGGCTGCTCACGCTCGGGTGCGCGGAGCGCGGGCCGCTGCTGGCCGACTTCGTCGCCGAGTGGGCCGTCGCGGGCCGCGGTCCGCACTACGAGACGGTCAACGAGCTGGCGGAACGCTACCCGGGCGACCCCGGCGCCGTCGCCGCGCTGCTGCTCAACCGCGTCACCCTGCGCCCCGGCGAGGCGCTGTTCCTGCCGGCCGGCAATGTCCACGCCTACCTGCGGGGAACAGCGGTGGAGGTCATGGCCAGCTCCGACAACGTCCTCAGAGCAGGGCTCACCGGAAAGCACGTCGACACCGGTGAGCTGCTCAACGTCGTGGACTTCTCGGTGCTGCCGATCCCCTTCACCGAGCCCGTCCGCGTCGACGGGCGCAGCGAGTTCCGCCCCGGTGTGCCCGACTTCGCCCTGGCGACCCTCGGCCCCGGTCCGGTCGACGCCCACCTGCCGGGCGGCGTGCCGTCGGTGGTGCTGGCCCTGGAGGGCGGCGCCGACCTCAAGGCCGAGACCGGGGAGGCGCTCACGCTGCGCCGCGGGCAATCGGTGTTCGTTCCGGCGGCCGCCGGCCGGGTGGAGATCCTCGGCGACGGCCACCTCGTGGCCGCGACGGTCGGGGACTGAGGCGGGAGGCACGGCGGAGGGGGCCGCGGCCCCGCCGGGGCGCCCCGGCGGCACGGGGGCCACACCGGCACGCGCGCGCAACGGAGGCCCCGTGCGCCGCTACGCTGGGGTGCCGCCCGACGAACCGAACGACAGTGGGGGAAACCCGATGGCGCTTGAGCGTCCCGAAATCGACTACATCGACGGACCGCCGCCCGCGGGCCTGGAGATCACCGACGTCACCATCGGCGAAGGCGCCCAGGCCGGCCACGGCTCGACGGTCGACGTGCACTACGTGGGCGTCTCCTTCTCCACCGGCGAGGAGTTCGACGCCTCGTGGAACCGCGGCGAGCCCCTGAGCTTCAAGCTCGGTGCCGGCCAGGTCATCCCCGGCTGGGACCAGGGCGTCCTCGGCATGCGGATCGGCGGCCGGCGCCGGCTGGTCATCCCGCCGCACCTGGCCTACGGCTCACGCGGCGCCGGGGGCAAGATCAAGCCCAACGAGACCCTCGTGTTCGTCGTGGACCTGGTCGGCGTCGGCTAGGAGGCGCGCCCGGGGCCGCGGCGGCGATGCCGGTCGCCTCCACCGCGACCGGCCGCCGCCGGGGACCGGAAGGCTCTCCACCCCGCGGACCGCGTTCTCCACCGCGGTCCGCACCGGGACCCCGTCCGGCGGGGCCGCCCGGTGCCGGCCGATGGGACACACCAGCGCGCGCACCGGATTCCACCCGGTGGACGTCGCGGACGAAGGACAGAGGAAGGAGCGTGGAGCGGTGCAGCGGTTGCCCTAGCCGCCCGCCCGGAAGGTCCGGGCGCCCGGGCGGCGGGTTCCGGAAGGAACGAGATGTCCCGTACGGACAAGGACAAACCGCTGCGGGTGCGCTACGCGGAACACGGCCCCCGGCCGGTCCACGACCACCGCTTCGGCCCCTGCGACCTGCCCGGCGAGCCCGCCCGGGCGGCCGCTGGCACGCGCTGCCGCTGGCCGGACCTCGGCGCGGTCGTGATGGGCCACACCTGCTGCTCGGGATGCAAGAGGCGCTCCCACATCAAGGAGTGGCAGCGCTACACCAGGGCCGGCAACCGCAGGGAGCGCTACGCGGGCCGCCGCGCGGCCCGTCGGTACGCCGCCGGCGAAACCGCCGACTGACCCCGCCCTCCTCCGTAGACCGGCCGCACGCCGCTGGCCGCGCCGGTCCGGTCACGGACCGGCGCGGGCGCCCGCGCGGCGGGCGCTCAGCGCCCGTCGCCGGGCGGCCGGTGGCACAGGTACCCGGCCACGGTGCCGTCCGGATGCCGCTGCGGGATGATGACCTCCGCTCCTTCGGCGGCGATGCGGTCGAAGTAGGGGCGCAGGCGGTCGAGCAGGCGGGCCTCCGCGGTGTCGCGGAAAGGGCGCAGCGACTCCTCGTCGCCCTCGATCAGCAGGTAGCGCCCGACCACGGCCGAGCGCACGCGCGCGGCGGGGAACACCGAGCGCTCACCGGCCGGCACGCCCTCGCGTCTCTCGTAGCGCGTAATCCCCGATTCCAGCGCGCCGGGGGGCACGAACACGCGGATGAGCGCACGGCGGCGCTCGACCGGGCCGGACGGGTCGCTGCGCGTGCGCCGGAGGCGGGGCGCGTGGTGCTGTTCGTTCATGGTCAAGCAGCATCATCCGCCGACCGCCCCGCAACAGCGTGCACCCCGGCGAATTCCGCGTGCCGCCCTCCCGGTCGGCGCCGGCCGGGCGTCGGCCGGTGGTGGACGTACTCCGCCACCGTGCCGTCCGGGCGCCGCGCGTTGAACGCGGCGCCCGCCGGAACCTCCTGCAACGGGAAAACGATCTCCGAGCCTTCGGCCACCGAGCGGCCGTAGTAGGGCCGCACGTCGTCCACCAGAAGCGTCCCCGTGGTGCCGCGGAAGGGGATCAGCGCCTCGTCGTCGCCCTCGATCAGCAGGAACGCGCCCACCACGGCAAGGTGCGGCCGCGCGGCGGGGACGGAGAACCGCGCACCGGCTTCGACCTCCTGAAGGCGTTCGTAGAACGCGATTCCGGAATCCAGCGTGTCAGGGGCGAGGAAGACCCGGATGAGGACGCGCGGCCGCACCAGGCCCGAGGAGTCGTTCCGCTCGCGCCGCACCTCGGGCGCCCCGTGCTGTCGGTCCGTGCCCTCACCCGAGGGACGGTGATCACGGGGTGAGCGGCCGGCCCGGGTGCCGGCGCCCGCTGAAGACGGGGGCGCGGGCGGTGGGGTGGGCGGGCATGGGATTCTGCGGGAATGGAGAGCGACGCCGAAGACCGGGCCGTGGAGTTCGAAGGGCTGCGGCCCCGCCTCTTCTCCATCGCCTACCGGATGCTGGGGTCGGCGAGCGAGGCCGAGGACGCGGTGCAGGACGCGTACCTGAAGTGGAGCGCCGCCGACGCGTCCGCGATCGAGGTGCCCGCCGCCTGGCTCACCACCGTGCTGACCCGCCTGTGCCTCAACCGGCTCACCTCGGCCCGGGCGACGCGTGAGCGCTACGTCGGCCCGTGGCTGCCCGAGCCCGTCCTCACCGGTGCGGCGGCGGGCGGCGGCTCCGGGGTCGGGCCGCTGGAGACGGCGGAGCAGCGCGATTCGGTCTCGCTGGCCCTGCTCTCGCTCATGGAGCGGCTGACCCCGGTCGAACGGGCCGTGTTCGTGCTGCGCGAGGCGTTCGCCTACCCCCACTCCGACATCGCCGGGATCCTCGACATCACGCCAGAGGGGTCGCGCCAGCTCTACCGCCGGGCGCGGCAGCGGATCGCCCAGGACCGGCGCCGCTTCGAGCCGTCGGAGCGGCGGTGGCACGACGTCGTCGAGAAGTTCCTCGACGCGGCGCGCGGAGGCGATATCGCCGCGCTGGAGCAGCTCCTGGCCGAGGACGCCGTCTCCTGGTCCGACGGCGGCGGCAAGGCCAGCGCCGGCCGGCGCCCCGTCCACGGCCGCGACCGGGTCGCCCGCCTGCTGGTGGGGTTCGCCGGCCGGGTCGCCGAGGAGTACACCATCGTTATCGCCGAGGTCAACGGTGCCCCGGCGGTGCTGGTCCTGCTCGACGGGGAACCGGTCGCCGTGCTGGCGCCCGAGGTCGTCGCCGGACGCGTGGCGGCGATCCGGGCCGCGGTCAACCCCGACAAGCTCGCCTTCCTCGCGCGGCAGCTCCGATCCGCGGGCTGACCGGCCGCGCGTGCCGCGGCCGCCACCGGTTCGGGGCGGCCGGCCGTTGATCCGTGGTGTGATTCACCTCACCCGGTGGCCCGTCACGTCCGGGCCCGCCCGGTGGTTCAGGTTCCGGCGCACCGACCCGGGGCGCCAGGACACCGGGCGACCGGAAGGAAGGAGCGCGGTCATGGAACACAACGTGGTGGTCATCGGCGCGGGGTACGCGGGGCTGGCGGCGGCGGTACGCGCGGCACGGGGCGGGCCCGCCCGTATGACCCTCGTCAACGAGCGGGCGCACTTCGTCGAACGGGTCCGGCTGCACGAGGCCGCCGCCGGGCGGCGATCCACCGGCCGGCGGCTGGACCGGGTCCTCGACGGCACGGGCGTCTCACTGGCCGTCGGCCGCGCCACCGGTATCGACACGGAGCGGCACCGGATCCGCGTGACCGGCGCGGACGGTGCGGCCGAGATCGGCTACGACACCCTCGTCTACGCCCCCGGCAGCGGGGCCGACACCTCCTCGGTCCCCGGCGCCGGCCGGTACGCCTACACCCTGGCCGGGTTCGGTCCCGCCCGGGCCCTCGGGGAGGCGCTGCCGCGCCTGGCCGCCGAGCGGGCGACGGTGGCCATCGTCGGCGGGGGCCTCACGGGGATCGAGGCCGCCGCCGAACTCGCCGAGGCACGGCCGGGACTCCGGGTGCGCCTGGTCACCCGAGGGCGGTTGGGCGCCCGCTTCTCCCCGCGGGGCCGGCGGCACCTGCTGCGCACCCTGGAGCGGCTCGGTGTCGCGGTGGCGGAGAACGCGGCGGTCGCCGAAGTCCGGGCCGACGGCGTCGTGCTCGCCGACGGGTCCGCGATCCCCGCCGGCGCGGTGGTCTGGAGCACGGGGTACACGGTCCCCGGGCTCGCGCGTGCGGCCGGGATCCGGGTGGACGCGGCCGGACGCGTGGTGGTCGACGGGACGCAGCGCTCGGTCTCCCACCCCGATGTGTACGCGGTGGGCGACGCCGCCCGCGCGGCCGGTCCCGGCGGGGGCGAGCTGCGCATGTCGTGCGCCGCCGGGCTGCCGATGGCGTCCGAGGCGGCCCGTGCCATCACCGCCCGCATCGCCGGGCGCGAACCGCGCGACCTGCGGTTCCGCTTCTACATCCGGTGCGTGAGCCTGGGCCGGCGCGACGGCCTGATCCAGTTCGTGGCGCCGGACGACACGCCGCACCCGGCCGTGATCACCGGCCGCGCGGCGGCCCGGGTGAAGGAGGCGGTCGTGCGCGGAGCCGCGGCGTTCACCTACGGGGCGACCGTCCCCCTCGGCAGCCGCCCGCGCCCGCTCGCGCCCATGGCGGAGGAACCGTCCCCGGTCGCCTGACCCCGGCCGCACTCCGGGAAACGGCGTCGCGGACCCGGGAGCCGGGCGCCGGCCCGGAGGGGCGCCCGGCCATGGCCGTTCCCGCGACCGGCGGGACCGGGAACGCCGGCCGCCATCCACGGGGCGGGTGACCGCCCCGCCCCGCCGCGCTCGTCCGTCCCGGTCAGCGCAGGCCCAGGCGGGCGGCGGCGGTGTCCCAGGGGGTGGTGGGGGAGACCGGGGTGTAGGTGCGCAGGTCCTGGGTGTCGTGGACGAGTGCGCGCAGGGCCGCCAGGTCGTCGGCCACGCCCGCCGCGCGGGCCTGGACGATGATGTTGCCGACCGCCGTGGCCTCCGTCGGTCCGGCCACCACCGGTACCCCCAAGGCGTCGGCGGTCCACTGGCACAGCAGCTCATTGCGGGCGCCGCCGCCGACCAGGTGCACGACCTCCACGTCGCGCCCGGCGAGCTCGGCGGCCCGGCGCAGGGTGTCGCGGTGGGCCAGGGCCAGGCTCTCCAGCACGCAGCGCAGCAGCGGACCGCGTCCCTCGGGGACCGGCTGCCCGCTCTCCCGCAGCGCCTCGGCGATACGGCCCGGCACGTCGCCGGGGGCGACGAAGCGGGCGTCGCCCGCGTCGATCAGGGCCGCGAACGGCGCGGCGCGGGCCGCGTCCGCCAGCAGGCCCGGCAGGGCGTCGGCGCCCAGCCCCCAGGTGCGCAGGCTCTCCTGCACGAGCCACAGCCCCGTGATGTTGCGCAGGAACCGGGTGGTGCCGTCCACCCCCAGTTCGTTGGTGAAGTTCGCCGCGCGCGCCTCCTCGGTGACCACGGGGCTTGGCAGCTCCAGCCCGGCCAGCGACCAGGTGCCGCAGGAGATGTAGCCGAAGCGGTCGGTGCGGGCCGGGACCCCGGCGACGGCCGACGCCGTGTCGTGCGAGGCCACGGCCGTGACGACCGTGTCCGTCAGCCCCGTTTCGGCGGCGGCCCCGGGCAGCAGGGGGCCGACGCGCGTCCCGGGGCGCACCAGGCCGGGCAGCAGCGACGCCGGCACCCCCACTGCGGCGGCCAGCTCGTCGGACCACTCCAGCGCCGTGACGTCCAGCAGGCCGGTCGTCGAGGCGTTGGTGATCTCGGCGCCGCGGGCGCCGGTCAGCCAGTAGGTGATCAGGTCGGGGATGAGGAGCAGCAGGTCGGCGGCGTGGAACTGGGGCGTCGCCCGTGCGGCGGCGAGCTGGAAGACCGTGTTGAACGGCTGGAACTGCAGTCCGTTGCGCGCGTAGAGGGCGCCCGCCCCGATCTCGGCGACCACCCGGGGCGCCGCCTCCGCGGTCCGCTCGTCGCGGTAGGAGAAGGGCAGCCCCAGCAGCGCGCCCGTCCGGTCCAGCAGGCCGTAGTCGACCGCCCACGCGTCGACGCCCACGGACCCGGGCGCGTGCGGGGCGGCGGCGCGCAGGCCGTCGAGCACCCCGCGGTACAGGCCGGTCACGTCCCAGTGCAGGCCGCTGGGCAGCCGCAGCGGCCGGTTGGCGAACCGGTGGACCTCGGTCAGGTCCAGGGTGCCGGAGCCGACCCGCCCCACGACGACGCGTCCGCTGGACGCACCGAGGTCGACGGCGGCAACGGTGGCGGGAGAGGACACGTTCGGGCCTTCCTGATGTGATCGAGACGGACGACCGGTCGGCCGCGGAGGGTTTTCCACAGATCCCGGATCGACGTGGCGCGGGGTGCGGTGACTCGGATGGGATGTCGGGTGACGCCGGGATGGGGCGACGACACCGCGCCGCGGTCGGCGCGGGGAGAGGAGGCCGGGATGGGGATCATCGGCCGGCTGATCGCCGGCGTGACGCAGGGGTGCCGCCGGACGCACCGCCACCTGCGGTCGGCGGCACCCTTCCAAACCGTCCTGACCTGCTGCGACCCGCCCCGGTGGCCCTGGCCCACCGGCCGTGCGCGCAAGGGAGCGTGCCGGGGCGGAGACCGGCGGTCAGCGGAGGAACGCCGCGGCGACCCCGGCGTCCACGGGGATGTGGAGGCCGGTGGTGTGGCTGAGCTCGCCGCCGGTCAGGGCGTAGACCGCGTTGGCCACGTGGTCGGGCAGGACCTCCCTCTTGAGCAGGGTCCGCTGGGCGTAGAACGCGCCCAGCTCCTCCTCGGGAACCCCGTAGACCGCCGCGCGCCGGGCGCCCCAGCCGCCCGCGAAGATCCCCGATCCGCGCACCACTCCGTCGGGGTTGATCCCGTTGACCCGCACCCCGTGCCCGCCCAGTTCGGCGGCGAGCAGCCGCACCTGGTGGGCCTGGTCGGCCTTCGCCGCCCCGTAGGCCACGTTGTTGGGCCCCGCGAACACCCCGTTCTTGCTGGAGATGTACACGATGTCACCGCCCATCCCCTGCTCGATCAGGACCCGGGCCGTCTCCCTGGACACCAGGAACGAGCCGCGCGCCATCACCCCGTGCTGGACGTCCCAGTCGGCGTCGGTGGTCTCCAGCAGCGGCTTGGAGATCGACAGCCCCGCGTTGTTGACCACCAGGTCCACGCCGCCGAACGCGAGCACCGCGGCCCGCACCGCGCCGGCGACCTGCCCGGCGTCGGTGACATCCGCCGCCACCGCGATCGCGGCGTCCGCCCCGCCGATCTCCGCGGCCACCCCGGCCGCCCTGCCGGCGTCGCGGTCGGCCACCACCACGCACGCGCCCTCGGCGGCCAGCCGCAGCGCCACGGCCCGGCCGATCCCCGATCCGCCGCCCGTCACCAGGGCCACCCGCGACGCCAGCGCCTTGGGCTTGGGCCGGCGCTGGAGCTTGGCCTCCTCCAGCGCCCAGTACTCGATCCGGAACTTCTCCGACTCCGGGATGGGCGCGTAGGACGAGACCGTCTCGGCGCCGTGCATCACGTTGATCGCGTTCACGTAGAACTCGCCGGCCACCCGCGCCGTCTGCTTGTCGGGGCCGAACGAGAACATGCCCACCCCCGGCACGAGGACGATCGCGGGGTCGGCGCCGCGCATGGCGGGGGAGTCCGGTGCGGCGTGGCCCTCGTAGTAGGCGCGGTAGTCCTCGCGGTAGCCGGTGTGCAGCTCGCGCAGGCGGGCCACCGCCTCCTCCAGCGGGGCGTCGGGGGCGGTGTCCAGCACCAGCGGGCGCACCTTGGTGCGCAGGAAGTGGTCCGGGCAGGAGGTGCCCAGCGCGGCCAGCCGCGGGTGCCCCTCGCGCGAGAGGAAGTCCAGCACCGCGTCATTGTCGGTGTAGTGCCCCACCTGGGGCCGGTCGGTCGAGGCCAGCCCGCGCACCACGGGCAGCAGGGCCGCCGCCCGGGCGTGCCGCTCCGCCACGGGCAGCGGGGCCAGGGCCGCGACCTCGGCGCCGAACGGGTGGGGCCGGCCTTCGCCGCGCCGGGCGATGAACTCCTCGGCGGTGCGGATGATCTCCAGCGCGTTGCGCTCGCACGCGTCGCCGGTGTCGCCCCACGCGGTGATCCCGTGCCCGCCGAGGATCACCCCGATCGCCCCGGGGTTGGCGCGCTTGATGGCGGCGATGTCCAGCCCCAGCTGGAAGCCGGGCCGCCGCCACGGCACCCAGGCCACCCGGCCGCCGAAGCACTCGGCGGTGAGCCGCTCGCCGTCGGCCGCGCACGCCAGCGCGATTCCGGAGTCGGGGTGCAGGTGGTCCACGTGCGCCGCCTCCACCAGGCCGTGCATCGCGGTGTCGATCGACGGCGCCGCGCCGCCCTTGCCGTGGGCGCAGTAGTCGAACGCCGCGACCATCTCGTCCTCGCGATCCACCCCCGGGTAGACCCCGGCGAGCGCGCGCAGCCGGTCCAGGCGCAGTACGGCGAGCCCCGCCTCGGTCAGCGTCCCGAGGTCGCCGCCGGAGCCCTTCACCCACATGAGCTCCACGGGCTCGCCCGTGACCGGGTCGGTCGCCTCCCCCTTGGCCGACGCGTTGCCGCCGGCGTAGTTGGTGTTGCGCGGGTCGGCACCCAGCCGGTGCGAGCGCTCCAGCAGCGCGGCGACCTCGGGATGGGTCTGCTCGGTCATGTCGTCCCCTGGGGATGTCGGTCGGTGCGGGTGTCGGTCGCCGGGGCGCCGGGCGCCTCCGTGGTGTTCGCCGGGGCGCGGCTAGCCCGGCCGGATGCCGGCCGCCCGGACGAGCGGGGGCCCGCCGTTGCCCCGGCCGGGCTCCTGGCAGGGGACCGACGGCTCGGCGGCCGCGGCCCGGGCGGGGGCGTTCGGGGGCATCGCTCAGGCACCCCAGCCGGCCTGCCGGCCGCCCACGCGCTCGGCGTCGATCCGGTCCTGGTAGCCGGATCGGGCGAACGCCGCCATCGGGTCGGGGTCGAGCCCCTGCTCGGCCCGCAGGTCGGCCAGGAACGGCCGGACATCGGTGTTGTAGGCGTCCATGAGCACCCCGTTGGCCCCCAGGACGTCACCGGTCAGCTGCGCCGCCTCCAGCGCGGCGGTGTCGACCAGGAGGGCCTTGGCGGTCGCCTCCTGGACATTGAGCACCGAGCGGATCTGCGCGGGGATCTTCGGCTCGATGTTGTGGCACTGGTCGAGCATGAACGCGATCCCCGACGACGCCAGGTGGCCGCCGCCCCGCACCACCTCGTGCATGATCCGGAAGAGCTGGAACGGGTCCGCCGCCCCCACCATCAGGTCGTCGTCGGCGTAGAACCGCGAGTTGAAGTCGAACCCGCCGAGCTTTCCCTCGCGCATCAGGAACGCCACGATGAACTCGATGTTCGTGCCCGGCGCGTGGTGCCCGGTGTCGACCACCACCTGCGCCTTGTCGCCCAGCTTCACGCAGTGGGCGTAGGCCGTGCCCCAGTCGGGCACGTCGGTGGTGTAGAACGCGGGCTCGAACAGCTTGTACTCCAGCAGGAACCGCTGTCCCTCGCCCAACCGGTCGCGGACCGCGGCGAGCGCCTCGGCCAGCCGGTCCTGGCGGGCCCGGATGTCGTCCTGGCCGGGGTAGTTGGTGCCGTCGGAGAACCACAGTTTGAGGTCGGTGGAACCGGTGGCGTCCATGATGTCCACGCAGGCCAGCAGGTGGTCGAGGGCCTTGCGGCGCACCTTGGCGTCGGGATGGGTGACACTCCCGAGCATGTAGTCGTCGTCCTGGAAGACGTTGGAGTTGATCGCCCCCACCCGCACACCCAGGTCGCGGGCGTGGGCGGCGAGCGCCGCGTAGTCGTCCACGGTGTCCCACGGGATGTGCAGCGCCACGCTGGGCGCGATGCCGGTGTGGCGGTGCACCTGCGCGGCATCGGCGATCTTCTCCTGCGGCGTGCGGGGGACTCCGGCGCGGGCGAACACCTTGAAGCGTGTGCCGCTGTTGCCGAACGCCCAGGACGGGAGCTCGATGGCCTGCTGGCGGAGCGCTGAAGCGACGGCGCCGAGGTCGGTCATGGGGGACTCCTTCGAACATCGCGGTCTCGGAGGGGAGGAACGGGCCGGTCAGGGTGCCCGGGCGTGCCGGAGCGGCGTCCCGCGGGCCGCGGGAGGGGCCCCGGGCCGTCCGGGGCCGGCCGCCCGCTGGAGCGGCGGCCGGACCGCAGGGGGCGGGCGGCAGGTGAATCGATTCATCGCGAACGCGCCCCTACGCCAGATGGAAGACCTCGGTGAGCGGCACCATGCCCTCGTCCGGCCGGCCGTCCAGCCCCTCGAAGAACGGAGCCATCTCGGCCTGCCAGCGGGCATTGGCCTCCGTCCGCGCCATGGCCTCCTGCGCCGCGGCGAAGTCGTCGGTCTCCAGGTAGCCCACCAGCAGGCCGTCGGGGCGGCAGAACAGCGAGTAGTTGCGCCACCCGGCCCCGCTCAGCGCGGCCAGCATGTCCGGCCACACCGCGGCGTGCCGCTCGCGGTACTCCGCGAGCCGGTCCTCGCGGACCTTCAGCAGGAAGCAGACGCGCTGCATGCCACCCGTCCTCTCGTGAACGCCCCGCGGGCGGCCTCCGGCCGCCCGCGGGAGGGGTCAGAAGTCGTAGTCCGCGACATTGTCGGCGTCGAACACCGTCGGCGGGCCGAGCACGACCTCGCCGTCCGCCCCGACCGTGTACTCGCCCAGGCGCCCGGCCTCGAAGGTCTCGCCTTCTGCCCCGGTGATCCGCCCGGCCGCCAGCGCGGCACCGGCGTGGGCGGCCAGGTACCCCAGGTCCTTGGGGTCCCACAGCGCGAACTCCTCGACCGTGCCGTCCTCGACGTACTCGCTCATCTGGTTGGGCGTGCCCAGGCCCGTGAGCGCCACCTCGCCCTTGTAGTCCGAGGCGCTCAGGTAGCGCGCCGCGGCGGCGATGCCGACGGTCGTCGGCGACACCACGCCCGCCAGATCCGGGTGGCTCTGCAACAGCGCCTGCATCTCGTTGAAGGACTTCTGGTCCTCGTCGTTGCCGTAGACCGTGTCGACGACCTCGATGCCGGCGTACTCCTCCTTCTGGAGCTCCTCGTCCATCAGCTCCAGCCAGGTGTTCTGGTTGGTGGCGTTGGGGGTGGCCGACAGGAACGCGATCTCGCCCTCGCCGCCGATCTGCTCGGCGATCATCTCGATCTGGACGGCCGCGATGTCCTCCGCCGTCGCCTGGTTGATGAAGATGTCGCGGCAGTCGGGGGCGGTGTCGGAGTCGTAGGCCACGACCGCCGCGCCCGCCTGGCGGGCCTGGTTCAGGGCACCGCACACCGCGTTGGGGTCGTTGGCCGCGATCACGATGACGTCGCTGCCCTGCTGGCTGAGCGTGTTGACATAGCTGACCTGCGACGACGCAGACGCCTCGGAGGGGCCGACCTCCTTGTACTCCCCGCCCAGCTCCGCCACCGCCTCCTCGCCACCGCTGTTGGCGTAGGTCATGTAGGGGTTGTTGAGCTGCTTGGGCAGGAAGCTGATGGCCAGGCCGTCGGGGATCTCCGCGCCGGGGTCGGCCTCGCCGGCGGCGCCCTGGCCGCCGGGCTCATCGGCGTCGCCGCGGGTGGTGCCGCCGCAGGCGGCGCTCGCCAGCATCACGCCGACGACGGCCGCGGCGGTCACGCCGTATCTGATCCGGGTTCGCAACATGGGGGCTCACCTCGTGTTCGTGCAGGGGGCGGGGGACGGGCGGTGCATCGGAGGGGTGCGGACCGAGGGGTGCGGGCCCTCTCAGCCCCGACCCGGCGGTGCGCCGGGTCTGCGCCGCCGCTCGCGGATCCGCGCGAGGGTATTGGGCAGGACCACCGAGACCACCAGCAGCAGTCCGGTGACGATGGACAGGACATCGGAGGACACATCGGCCAGCTGGAGGGCGTTGCGGACCGTGCCCAGCAGCAGCACGCCCCCCACCACGCCGAGCAGCGTGCCGCTGCCGCCGAAGATCGACACCCCGCCGAGCAGCACCGCGGCCACGACCGACAGCTCCAGGCCCGCGGCGTTGTCGGCCCGCGCGCTGCCGTACTGGAGCGTCCAGAACACCCCGGCCAGCGCCGCGACGGTGCCCGACGCGGTGAACAGCCAGATCTTGGTGGCGCGCACCGAGATCCCCGAGAACCGGCTGGCCTCGTCGTTGCTGCCGATGGCGTACAGGGCGCGCCCCACCGGGGTGGCGTGCAGCACCACGCCGAACACGACGGCCAGTCCCGCGATCAGCAGCGCGACCCACGGGATGTCGGTCCCGGGCAGCCGGGCCGTGGCCCCGCCGGTCCAGGAGAACGGGAAATCGGCGACCGCCCGGTCGCCCAGGACGACGTAGGCCAGCCCCCGGTACATCGCCATGGTGCCGATGGTGACCGCCAGCGAGGGCAGCCCCACCACGGTCACCAGCAGCCCGTTGACGGCGCCCAGCACGGCGCCCAGCACCAGGCACAGCGGCACGATGGTCTCCAGCGGCAGCCCCATCACCCACAGCTGCCCCATGACCGCGCTGGTCAGCCCGAGGGTGCTGGCCACGCTCAGGTCGATCTCGCCGGTGATGACGACCAGCGTCATCGGCAGCGCGATCAGCGCGATGCAGGCGATGTCCAGCACGAGGAAGCCGCCGTTGCGGCCGCTCGCGAAGCCCTCGACGACGAGGGAAGCGGCCAGCACCGACACCAGCAGTGCTCCGATGACCGAGGTCTCGCGGGTGGCGAGGGCCCGGCGCAGGCCCGGCAGGGCGCCCGGCCGGCGCGGCCCGGAGGGAGCGGTGCCGGCGGCGGGCGCGCCGATGTCAGGCGCCATGGGAACCACCTCCCCGGAGCCGGCGGGCGGCGCGCACCGCCAGGAGCCGGTCCAGTCCGATCGCGACGAGGATGAGCAGGCCAACCACCGCCTGCTGCCAGAACGAGTCGATCCGCAGCATCGGCAGCGCAGCGCCGATGGTGGTGAGCAGCAGGGCGCCCAGTGCCGCGCCGTACACGGTGCCGCTGCCGCCGAAGATGGCCACCCCGCCCACGACGGCGGCGGCCACGACCTCCAGCTCCAGGCCCGTGCCCACGGTGGCGTCGAGCGTGCCGAACCGGGCGGCGTAGAGCACCCCGGCGAGCCCGGCGAGGGAGCCGTTGACGACGAAGGGCAGGAAGACCCGCCGGTCCACGGGGATGCCGCTGAGCCGGGCGGCGCTCGGCTCGGATCCGACGGCGTAGAGTTCGCGCCCACTGCGGTAGGAGCCCAGGTACCAGCCCGCGGCCAGCACGACGGCCAGCGCGATCAGCGCCGGAACGGGGATGCCGAGCACCGTCGTCCGGCCCAGTCCCAGGAACGCGGCGGGCATGTCGGCGGCGTTGACCTGCCGGCCCGACGCCCACCAGTAGCCGATCCCGCGGAACATGTAGAGCGTGCCCAGCGTGACCACCAGCGCCGGGACGCGGGCGGCGGCGACCAGTACGCCGTTGACCACGCCGCACACGGTGCCGATGAGCACCCCGGCGAGCGCGACCACCGGCAGCGGCAGCCCGGGGAAGGACACGAACAGCGTGCCCACGGCGAACGCCGACAGCCCCAGGACCGACCCCACCGACAGGTCGACGTTGCGGGTGATGAGGACCATCGACTGGCCCACCGCGAGGATGGTCAGCAGGGTCGCGCCCAGCAGGAGGTCGCGGATGTTCTGCCCGGACAGGAAGTTGGGGTTGTACGCCGTGGTGGCCGCCACCAGCAGCACCAGGGCCAGCAGGATCCCCAGCTCGCGGACCTGCCGGAACCGCCGCCCGGCGGCGGGGGCGCCGGCACCGTGCCGTCCGGTGGGCGGCGCAGCGGGGGCGCTCATCGCCGGCCTCCGTCCCGGCCCGCCGCGCGGCCGCGGACGTGTGCCGCGGAGGGCCCCGCCGCTCGCGGTCCCGCCTGTGGCCGGCACCGTGCGCGTTCCAGCGGTGTGCCGGTGCCGCGCGGCTCCGTGCCGGCGGGGGTGCCGGCGGCGGGCCGCGTAGGCCGCCGCCCGCCGTTCGCGGACGCGGGCGGTCCGGTGCGCCGGTGGCGGGCCGGCGGCGCCGGCCACTGCGGGAACCGGGGGCGGTACCGCCCCGGTCCGTGGTCTGGCCCGAGCATCAGACAGCGGCCTCCTTCTGTCCCGTCGCCGCGTACATGACGGACTCCTCGGTCGCCTCGGCCCGGGAGAGCCCGGCGGTGATCCGCCCCTCGTGCATGACCAGGACGCGATCGGCCATGCCCAGGACCTCCGGCAGCTCGCTGGAGACCATGACGACCGCCAGCCCCTGCCCGGCCAGCTCCGACAGCAGCCGGTGCACCTCGGCCTTGGTCCCGACGTCGATGCCCCGGGTCGGCTCGTCGACGATGAGCACCCGCGGCTCGGTGGCCAGCCACTTCGCCAGGACCACCTTCTGCTGGTTGCCGCCCGAGAGCGTGGAGACGGGATCGGTGAACCGCCCCGACCGCAGGCTCAGCCGCTCGGCCCAGACCCGCGTCGCCCGCTCCTCGGCGCCGCGGCGCAGCAGCCCGAACCGGCTCAGCCGCCACCGCCGGGTCAGGGTGGCGTTGCGCTCGATCGACGCCTCCATGACGAGCCCCTGCTGGCGGCGGTCCTCGGGCACCAGCGCGACGCCGGCGGCCATGGCGGCGGCGGGCCGCCCGGGTGCCAACGGGCGGCCGGCCACGCGCACCGCCCCGGAGTCGTAGCGGTCGACGCCGAATACGGCGCGCACCACCTCGCTGCGCCCGGCGCCCACCAGCCCGGCGAGCGCGACGATCTCGCCGGCGTGCACGGTGAAGGAGACATCGGCGAACACCCCGCGCCGGGTCAGCCCGGCCACCTCCAGAACGGGCGCGCCGCGCTCGGTGTCCTGCTTGGGGTAGAGGGTGCCGACGTCGCGGCCGACCATCCGGCGGACCACGGCGTTCACGGTCAGCCCGGCGACCGGGTCGGTCGAGATGTGCCGGCCGTCCCGCATCACCGTGACGCGGTCGCACAGGGCGAACACCTCGTCGAAGCGGTGCGAGATGAACAGCACCGCCGCTCCGTCGTCGCGCAGCGAGCGTGAGACGGAGAACAGCCGCTCCACCTCGACCCCCGACAGCGCCGCCGTGGGCTCGTCCATGACCAGCACGCGCGCGTCGAGGGACATCGCCTTGGCGATCTCCACGAGCTGCTGATCGGCGATGGACAGGCCGCGGGCGGGCCGGTCGGGGGCGATGCGCACGCCCAGCCGGGCGAAGATCCGGTCGGTGGCCGCGTGCATGGCCGCGCGGTCGATCCGCCGCCCCCGCGCCAGCGGCTGGCGGCCCATGAAGATGTTCTCGGCCACCGTCAGATCGGGGAAGAGCGTCGGCTCCTGGTAGATGACGGCGACGCCCGCGCGCCGGGCATCGGCGGGGGCGGTGAAGACGGCGGGCCTCCCGTCGACCTCGACGTGCCCCTGGTCGGGGCGGTGCACCCCGGCGATCGTTTTCACCAGCGTGGACTTCCCCGCCCCGTTCTCACCGCAGAGCGCGTGGATCTCGCCCGCGCGCAGCTCCAGTGAGACGCCCTGGAGGGCGGCGACCATCCCGAAGGATTTCGCCACGCCGATCAGGGAGAGGGGCGGAGGTGCCGTCGGCGGGTGGGCGGTCACGGCTCCTCCTTCGCTCGGGTGCCACGCACGTCGCGAACGCGGTGGAAAAACGTTTCAATTGAGGAGGACGTTAGGTGGGTCACACGACGAGCGTCAAGGGGGTCGGGGCGATATCGCCCGTTCGTCACCATGGGTGTCTCGACCGTCGCGTATGGTCGTACTTCGGGTCCCTCCGGCCTGACGTGCGACTCCGGCGTGCGTTCCGGCCGTTGACACGTTTTAATCGACCTGTGAACATGAGCGCCCAGATCCACCGAGCCCTCGGAGAAGCAGCGTTGTCCTCGACAGAAGGCGTCCGCCGGCCCGTCGGCATCAACGACGTCGCGGCCCGCGCCGGCGTCTCCCCCGGGACGGTCTCCAACGTCCTCAACCGCCCGGAGCGGGTCGCCGACGCCACGCGGGCCCGGGTCGAAGACGCCATCCGCGACCTCGACTACGTGCGCAACTCCTCCGGCCGCAGCCTGCGCTCGGGCCGCAGCGACTCCGTGGGCCTGCTCGTCCTGGACATCACCAACCCCTTCTTCACGGAGGTCGCCCGCGGCGTCGAGGACGTGGCGGCCGGCGAGGGCCTGGCGGTCGTCCTGCTCAACTCCGCCGAACAGCAGCAGCGCCAGCAGCGCTCCCTGCGCCTGCTCGCCGAGCAGCGCGCCGCGGGGGCCGTGGTCATGCCGGTCGACGGCGACACCGCCGACCTGCTGTGGCTGCGCAAGCAGGGGGTGCCCTGGGTGCTGCTCGACCGCGGCGACGTCGGCGCCGAGACCGGGTGCAGCGTGGCGGTCGACAACCACGCCGGCGGGGCGGCCGCCGGCCGGCACCTGATCAACCTGGGGCATGAGCGGATCACCTACCTCAGCGGGCCCGAGGGGCTGGAGCAGTGCCGCACCCGCCTGGCCGGGCTGCGCGCCGCCCTGGCCGAGTCCGGCATCGACCCCGACGACGCCGTGCGCGTCGTGCGGACCCCGCAGCTCACCGCCGAAGCGGGGGAGAAGGCGGTCGAGGAGGTCCTCGCGGGCGGACCCCGCCGGCGCCCCCAGGCGGTGTTCTGCGCCAACGACCAACTCGCGCTCGGCGTGCTGAAGGGCCTGGGAGAGCGCGGGCTCGGCGCGCCCGCGGACCTGTCCGTCGTCGGCTACGACGACGTCGGGTTCTCCGCGCTCGTCCACCCCGGCCTCACCACGGTCGCCCAGCCCAAGTACGAGCTGGGCCGGGCCGCCATGCGGCTCCTGCTCTCGGAGCTCCACGACACCGGCCACCGCCACGAGCAGATGCGCTTCGCGCCCGAACTGATCGTCCGCGGTTCCACCGCCGCCCTGCGCGAGTGACGTCCCGCTCGGGCGGGACGCCACCGAGAGCCTGACGGGCGGGCGGCGCCGGCCGGTGTCCCAGGTCCTCTCCGAGCCGGCGTATCGGGAGCGGTCACGCGGAATGGCGAGCTCGGACTCCGGCGGGCGACGACCCCACAGGACTCCGGACCTCTCCTGAGGTTGCGGCGACCGCGCCGACCGCTGGCGACTCCGGCCCAGGTCGGAGCGCCGGGGAGGCCCGGCCGCGGTGCGCGGACGCGGTCGGGAGCGCCGTCCCGCCGGCGGTGTCCCGCAAAGGCATCTTATGCATGTGCATTTGCGCAATTGCATCGATTTCTCCCGCGCAACCCGATGCGCCACCGGGCGGATCGCACCGCCGGGGCGCCCCGTGCGCGACGCGGCCGCCGGGCCGCCGGGTCCCCCCGGCGGCCACTTCCCCTGTGCCGGGCCCGCCGCCGGCGCGCGCCCCGGGGCCCCGGGGCCGGACGCCCGCCGCGGGGCCGGGCGCGGCGGTCCCTGCCTCGAAGAACGCGGCGGAAATGGAGTCCGGGCGGTCGCCGTCCGCCGCGGGGGTTTTCTCCCTCCTCCGGCGAATTCACCACCTTCATCAAATCTCACATCGAACGCGGACGAGTGACAATGGATCATATTCCGACATAGCGGTCGATGTCTGCGTTACCTCGCATCCGAACGCGTCGTACCTGGTCATGCGTTTCGATGGTGGATCTCTCGAAGCGCCTGATGTCGCGGACCTCCTTTGCTAGGCTCGCGGTTGAATCGGTCGATCATTAACGGTTCCACTGAAAACAGTGCGTTGTCCGTGCGAATATCTCAGGCGATCGGAGGAGCACTTTCTTTGGGGTGTGCCGCATTTTCCGGATGAACCGCATGATCCGGTGAAACGACAGCGAACACCCCACGGCAAGGCGAATCCGGAAGCTCTCCATGTCATGTCGGCGACGCCCGGAGCATCGGACGCGGGCGTCCCGTGTGGCCCATGTGTGAACCGGCGTGCCGATCGACCGGTGCGCCCCAGGGCCACTGTCGTTGTCCACCCCCACCCGAAACGAGGAGGCGTGTTGTGGCACAGGCGCCCTCACCGCCAGGTAGCGATGGCCATCCCCGCGCGCAGATGACGGGCGCGCCGGAGTCCGGGCGCGGCGGACGGTTCCGCAGGTTCCTGTCCTGGTGCGGGCTGCGCCGGGCACCGCGCGAGTCGCCGTGGGCGCCGCCCGCGCCGGCCCCCGCGCCGTCGGCCCGGCCCCCGGGCCCGGAGCAGCCCCCTGCCCCGACGCACCGGCCGCCGCAGGCCGCCGTGCGCGCACAGGTACCGGTACAGCCGACCGCCCCGCCGGCACGACCCGCCGCGCCCTCCACCGGGCCGTACGCGGGCCCGCCCACCACACCCATGCCCCCGGCCCACCGGCCGCCGACGCAGTCCTGGCAGGCCGGGGCGGTGCCCGCCGGGCCGCCCGCCGGCGCCCCGCCGTCCGGCGCCCGGGCCCGCGAGTCCAAGCTGCTCACCGACGCCCTGGCGGGGCTGGCCATGCGCGACCTCGCCCTGGTCGACTCCCTCCTGGCGATCGTGGAGAAGCTGGAGGACATCGCCGAGGACCCCGAACTGCTCGACAAGCTGTTCGAGATCGACAACCTCGCCACCCGGATGCGCCGCAACGGAGAGAACCTGCTGGTCCTCGCCGACCAGGAGGGCAGCGACCCCAACATCGAGCCGGTCCCCCTGCTCGACGTCGCGCGCGCCGCCACCTCCGAGATCCGCGACTACAGCCGGGTGCACATCGGCCGGCTGCCCGAGATCTTCGTCGCGGGCGCCGCGGCCGACGACATCAGCCACCTGCTGGCCGAACTGCTCGACAACGCCACCACGCATTCGCCCGACCACGCCCAGGTGGTCATCAGCGGCCAGACCCGCGCCGAGGGCGGCCTGCTGATCACCGTCGAGGACGAGGGGATCGGCATCCCGGCCGACCAGCTCGCCGACCTCAACACCCGCCTCAGCGGTACCCCCGTTCTCGACGAGCGCGTCATGCGGCACATGGGCCTGTACGTCGCCAGCCGCATCGCCCACCGGCACGGGCTGCGCGTACAGCTCGAAGGACGCTCCTTCCGGGGGACCAGCGCCTACAGCGTCATCCCCGAACGCCTGCTCACCGCGTTCGGTCCGCGTCCCGAGGCCCCCGAGCAGCGGCCGACCCGCTCCATGCCCACGGTCACCCCGCACCCGCGCGCGCAGATCGCGCCGCCCGCCCCCGCGGGTTCCCGCGGCCCCGGGCGCACCGGCGGCGGGTCGGGACTCACGGCGGCGGGCCTGCCCCGCCGCAGCGCCGGCCGCTCCGACGCCCCCGCGCGAGCGGCCGCGGCCCCGGTCCAGCACGGGTTCACGCCGCGTCCCGCCGAGACGCCCGGCGCGCGGGCCGAGCGGATCCGCGACGACCTCGGCGGCTTCATGGAGGGCGAGCGCGCCGCCACCGAAACGAACGACTAGCGCGATGGCCCCGCACAGCACGATCGCGCCCCACCGCGCGGCCCGCCGGCCGCGCACGCATACGACCCCTAAACAGCAGTCAAGAGGCAGGGACAGCCATGAACGACCAGTTGAGCGCCAACGCGGAGAATTTCACCTGGCTCATCTCCAATTTCGTCGGTGAGGTGCACGGGGTCGAGCACGCCATCGTGGTCTCCTCCGACGGGCTGCTGCTCACCTCATCGCGCGACTTCCCGGAGGAGAACGCCGAACAACTCGCGGCCATCGCCAGCGGGCTGCACAGCCTCGCCGTCGGCGGCGCGAACCTGTTCGCGAAGGGGACCTGCGAGCAGCTCATCGTCCGCATGCAGGGCGGGCACCTGTTCGTGATGTCGATCAGTGACGGCTCCTGCCTGGCGGTGCTCAGCTCCCCGGCGGCGGACATGAAGATCGTCGCCTACCAGATGACGCGCCTCGTGGAGAACGTCGGCCACGCGCTCACGCCGCAGCTGCGTTCCGAGCTGCGCGAAGTGATCGGAAACTGAGTCGGCGGTGCCAGGAACGGCTGGACCTGAATCATGAAGAGGTTGCCACAGTTATGAGCTACCGCAGGCGAAGGAGTACGCGCATCCGCCCCTACACCTTCACGGGGGGCAGGACCAGGTCGCGTCATCCGCTCATGGTGCAGACGCTCGTTTCGACCGCGGATCCCAGCAATGATCCGCCGGCGAATCTCATGCCCGAATCGCAGAACATCTATCTGCTGTGCCGGGAGACGCGTTCCGTCGCCGAGGTCGCGGCCGAATTGAAGATCCCGCTCGGGGTCGCCCAGGTCCTCCTGAGCGACCTCGCGGAACTCGGCCTCGTCTACATCCACCCCACCATCACGGGCAACAGCCCGTCGGAAAATCAGGTTCTCGAAAGGGCGCTTCGTGGTCTCGAACGACTTTTCCAATGACATCCAGACCAAGATGTCGACCAAGATCGTCATCGCGGGGGGCTTCGGCGCCGGGAAGACCACGCTCGTCAGTTCGGTGTCGGAGATCCCCGCCGTGACCACCGAGGCGGTGATGACCGAGGCGAGCGTGGACTACGACGACACCTCGGCCACGCCCCGGAAGGTGACGACCACGGTCGCCATGGACTTCGGGCGCATCACCGTCGACCGGCAGCTGATCATGTACATGTTCGGCACGCCCGGCCAGGCCCGGTTCTGGTTCATGTGGGACGACCTCGTGCGCGGAGCCGTGGGCGCGGTCGTGGTGGTCGACTGCCGCCGCCTCGCCGAGAGCTTCGACGCGGTCGACTACTTCGAGACGAACCGCCGCATCCCCTACATCGTCGCGCTCAACAAGTTCGACGGCCGGCTGGAGTACTCGGTCGACCAGGTGCGCGAGGCGCTGGAGGTCAGCGACGACGTCCCCATCATCGACTTCGACGCCCGCGACCGGTCCTCGGGCGGGATGGTGCTCAAGACGCTGCTCCGCTACGCGCTGGCCACCAACGCGGCCGCCACCCCCGTCGGCTGAGCCCCCATGCCGGCCGGCACCCCTTCCGCACCGGAGGGACACCTCCTCATCAGACCGATCCCGGGAAAGTACATTCAGGATGCGTAAGATCCTCATCGTCGGCGCCGGCCAATCGGGGCTCCACCTCGCCCACGGTCTCCTCGGCCACGGGTACGACGTCACCGTGATCACCGGTCAGACCTCGACCGAGATCCGTACCGGCCGGCCGTCGATCACGCAGCTCACCTACCCGACCGTGCTGGAGTACGAGCGCGAGCTCCACCTGGACTTCTGGAGCGCGCAGGCTCCCCAGATCGAGAAGTGCAAACTGCACGTCTATCCGTCGGGGATGCCCGATCCGGTGGAGGTCGGCGGCCGGTTCGACGGCTACGCGGTCTCCGTCGACCGGCGGGTGAAGATGGCGGACTGGCTGGAGTACTTCGAGGACTGCGGCGGCAAGGTCGTCATCCACGGCGTGACCCTCAGCGACCTCGACTACTTCTCCAGGATGTTCGACCTCATCGTCGTCGCCGTGGGGCACGGCGAGCTGGGCGCCCTCTTCGACACCGACCAGAGCCGCTTCAGCAGCGCCCGGCACCGCGTGCTGGCCCAGGCGCACATCTACGATGTGGAACCCGATCCGGGGGAGGCGGAATCAGTCGGGTGGGTCGGGGCGGTCGAGGACGCGGGGATGATCTGGTTCTTCCCGATCCTGACCGCGGAGGGTCCGTGCCACTCCCTGTTCCTCGTGGGCAAGCACGACGGCCCCATGGACAGCTGGCGCGACCGGCCCGGCCCCGCGGAGCAGTGGCGGCGCATGCAGGACCTGCTGCGCAAGCATGTGCCGCACTACTACGAGCGCGTGCACAAGGCCGAGCTGGTCGACGGCAACAGCCGCCTCATCGAATCGCTGAACCCGCAGGTGCGCAAGCCCGTCGGGGTGCTGCCGTCGGGCGGACGGGTGCTCGGCATCGCCGATGTGGTGATCACGTCGGACCCCTTCGCCGGGCAGGGCTGGAACAACTCCACGCGGTGCGCCAAGAGCTACCTGGAGTCCATCCTCCAGCGGGGCGACCGCCCCTTCGATGAAGAGTTCATGACCAGCATGTTCGATCGCTTCTGGAGCTACGGGCAGGTCGCCGAGCAGTGGGCGGAGGCGATCTCGTCGTATTGGGAGATCGAACAGCCGCCGCACATGAACGAGATCCTGGGGGCGGCCGGGACGTATCCCGAGATCGGCGACCGGTGGATCCAGGGCTGGAACAATCCTCCCGCATATGCCGACTGGCTGTTCGATCCCGAGGGAGCGCGCGCCTATCTTGCCGAAGTTACGGCGGCCCATAATCGACGATCGGGCTAGCCAGAAATAAACGCTTTGTCGTGCGACCCGGATGCCGCCCTTGAGGCTTCCGGGTCGTTCGCCACTCGTGCCCCATGGGCACCAGTGATATCAGGTAAGGCCACGGGGACTATTATCTGCACTCCCAAAGGGGAGCTTGCATATTGCCGGTGCTTATGCGCGGACGTTAGGCTGCCCCGTGGACTTTTCAGGTGGACAGCGGAGGGTATGCGGCACCCCGCGGTTGGCGGCGCGCGCGGTTCCCGGCATTTCTTCCGGACGATTGCTCCTCCCCGGACCTCGGAGGTGTGCCGTGCGGGCAGCACGTGGTGGCCGACCCAGGCCGTCCGTATCACCACGCCGGCCGGTTTTCGCCGGTCAGCGTCTTTCCGGCCGTAGAAAACCATCAATCACCCCCTTCTTCGGCGCGGGGGTCGGTCTCGCGGCATAACGGACCTACGGTGCGGAAGTCAGTGGCACATATGGCCGTCGATTTTCCTGAAACGCTACCAAAAACGGCGTGTCGGACATTTCGATGGGGGTGAACCGTGCGAACAGCGTGGGCGGCCGGTGAGCGGGACACCCGCCGCCGCGCCGCGAATTGGGCGGTCAGTGATGGTGAAACGGGGTGGAACGGTGCCGAGCGGTCCGTGTTCGGCGGCTGACGACGACGTTTCCACGATGGAGGCGGCGATCGCCGTCATCGGGATGGCCTGCCGCTTCCCGGGCGCGGCCGGCCCCGGAGCCTTCTGGCGGCTGCTGGCCGACGGCGCCAGCGCCGTCGGCGAGGTCCCGGACGACCGCGGCGACCTCCGCCGGGCCGCCGGCGGGCCGCGCCGGGGCGGGTTCCTCGACCGCGTCGACGCGTTCGACGCCGGGTTCTTCGGCATCGCCCCCCGCGAAGCGGCGGCGATGGACCCCCAGCAGCGCCTCATGCTGGAGCTGGGCTGGGAGGCGCTGGAGGACTCCGGAACGGTCCCCGCGGCGCTGAGCGGCACCGCGACCGGCGTGTTCGTGGGGGCCATGGCCGACGACTACGCCGCGCTGATCCACCGGCGCGGCCCGGCGGCCATCACCCGCCACACGGCCACCGGGCTGCACCGGGGGGCGATCGCCAACCGCCTGTCCTACGTGCTGGGGGTGTGCGGGCCCAGCGTCGCCGTTGACGCCGGCCAGGCGTCCGGCCTGGTCGCCGTGCACATGGCGTGCGAAAGCCTGCGCACGGGGGAGTCGCGCGTCGCTCTGGCCGGCGCGGTGAGCCTGATCCTGGCCGCCGAGAGCGGCATCGGCATGGCCGAGTTCGGTGCGCTGTCCCCCGACGGTCGCTGCTATACGTTCGACGCCCGCGCCAACGGCTACGTGCGCGGCGAAGGCGGCGGCGTGGTCGTGCTCAAGCCGCTGGACGCGGCCGTCGCCGACGGCGACGACGTGCTCTGCGTCATACGCGGCAGCGCGGTGAACAACGACGGCGCCACCGACGGACTGACCGTCCCCAGCGCGGTGGCGCAGGCGGCCGTCCTGCGCCGCGCCTGGCGCAACGCCGCCGCCGATCCGGCCGACGCCCAGTACGTCGAACTGCACGGCACCGGCACACCTGTGGGCGACCCGGTCGAGGCCGCCGCCCTGGGCGCGGTGCTGGGCGCGTCGCGCCGGGCCCAGCACCCCCTGGCCGTGGGTTCGGCCAAGACCAACATCGGCCACCTGGAAGGCGCCGCGGGGATCGCGGGGCTGATCAAGGCCGCGCTGAGCATCCGGAACCGCGCCCTGCCGCCCAGCCTCAACTTCGCGGCGGCCCACCCCCGCATCGACCTGGAGCGGCTGCGCCTGCGGGTGCAGACCTCACTGGACGCCTGGCCCGCTCCGGACCGCCCGCTGCTCGCCGGGGTGAGCGCCTTCGGGATGGGCGGGACCAACTGCCATATGGTCCTGGGCGAACCGCCCTCGGCCGGCACCCGCCCCTCTCCTCCGCCCGAACATCCCGGGACCGCCCGCCGACCGCCGGACGCCGCCCATGGGGGACCGGGGCCCGCCGGCGCGCCGCCGGAACGCGGGGCGGACCCGGCTCCGCCCGGAGCCGCGGCGCCGGCGGTGCCCACCCCCCGGACCGGGCACCACCCGCACGCGCCGGGCGCCGTGCCCATGGCGGCGGCCCCCGCGAAGGACGCGGGCGCGGCCGGGGACCGCCCGTCCGGTGCGGCCGAGATGAGCGCCGCCCCCACGCGGCCATCGGGCGCGCGGCCCGCGGTCCGCCCGCCCGCCCCCTCCACCGGGTCCGAGCAGGCGCGCGTGGCGGAGCTGCGGCACAGGGGACCGGCACCCGCGGGAGACGAGGCCGGCCGTTCCCCGGCGGCGCCCGGCGGCGCCCGGCCGGAACGTGCCGAAGGCGTGTCACCGGCCGGGCCCGCCGCCCCCGAGCCGCCGCCGGGCCCCTGCCCCGTGCCGTGGATCGTCTCCGGGGAGACCGACGAGGCGCTGCGGGCCCAGGCCAGACACCTGCGGGAGCACGCCGCGGCCCACCCCGCGGACGCGAGTACCGACATCGCCTTCTCCCTGGCCACCGGCCGGTCCGCGCTGCGTCACCGCGCGGTGGTGATCGGCGCCGGGCGCGACCGCCTGGTGCGCGGCCTGGACTCCGTCGACGCGGGCGTCCCCGATCCCCGCGTCGTCCGCGGTACGCATGCTCCCGGCGACCCCCCGGTGCCCGCGGCCTTCCTCTTCGCCGGGCAGGGGGCGCAGCGCGTGGGGATGGGCCGCGACCTGTACGCCGCCTTCCCCGTGTTCGCGCAGGCGCTCGACGAGGCATGCGCCCATCTCGACCCGCACCTGGGCCGCTCCCTGCGCGACACCATGTTCGGCGACGCCGAGGCGCTCGACCGGACGCTGTTCACCCAGCCCGCGCTGTTCGCCTTCGGTGTCGCCCTGGCCCGTCAGCTCGGCGCGTGGGGAGTCCGGCCGGTGGCGGTGGCGGGCCACTCCATCGGGGAGCTGACGGCCGCGCACGTCGCCGGGGCGTTCTCACTCCCGGACGCCGCGGCCCTGGTCTGCGCGCGCGCCCGGCTCATGGACGGACTTCCGGCGGGCGGGGCGATGGCCGCCGTCAACGCACCGGAAGCCGACGTCGTGTCCGCGATCGGGGACGACACGGACCGGCTGGGCGTTGCCGCGGTGAACGGGCCCGAGGCCACGGTGGTCTCCGGCGCCGCCGGCGCCGTCGACCGGGTGGCCGCGCACTTCGCCGCGCGCGGCGTGCGGGTCCGGCGGCTGCGGGTCGGAGCCGCCTGCCACTCCCCGCTGATGGACCCCATGCTCCCGGAGTTCCGCGCCGCCGCCGAGCGGTGCGCGTTCCACCCGCCCGCCATCCCCGTCGTGTCGAACGTGACCGGCGGCCCCGCCTCCACCGGGCTTCTCACCGCCGACCACTGGGTGCGCCACGTGCGCGCGCCCGTGCGCTTCGCGCGCGGGGTGAACGCGCTGCACGCGGCAGGGGCACGCGCCTTCGTCGAGGTCTCGCCCGACGGCGTGCTGAGCGCCATGGTCCGCGGGGCGCTGCCCCCGGGGGCGGCCGCCACGGCCGTGGCCACCCAGGACACCAGGCGAAGCGGGCCCGAAGCGCTGGTCAGGGCCCTCGGCCGGCTGCACGCGGCCGGTGCGGCCGTGGACTGGCCGGCGTTCTTCGCGGGAAGCGGCGCCCGGCGCGTCCGGCTCCCCACCTACGCCTGGCAGCGGCGGCGCTACTGGTTCACCGATCACGTCGCGGCGCGGCCCGCGGGGGCTCCGGCCGCATCGGCCGACCCGGTCGGAGCCGTGCCGGTCCCCGGCCGCGCCCCCGCCCCCGCCCGCGACGGCGGCGAGCGGCCGGAACCGCTCGCCGGCCTCGCCGCGCTCGACGCGGGAAGCCGGATCCGCCGGGCCACCCAGTGGGTGCGGGCCGAGGCCGCCGCCATCGCCGGGCACGGCTCCGCCGACGCCGTCGACCCCGAGCGCACCTTCAAGGACCTGGGCTTCGATTCGCTGTCGGCGGTCGACCTGCGGGAGCGGCTCCGCGCATCGGGCGGCGTCGACCTGCCGCCGACGGTGGTCTTCGACCACCCCACGCCCGCCGCGCTCGCCCGGCACCTCTGCGAACTCCTCATGGGAGCCGGGCCCGCCGACACCCCCGCCGGGGCGCACGCGCCGACGGGCGAGCCCATCGCGATCGTCGGCATGGCCTGCCGCTACCCCGGCGGGGTGCGGTCCCCCGAGGACCTGTGGCGGCTGGTCGCCGAGGGCGGCGACGCCATCACGGCGTTCCCCGAGGACCGGGGGTGGAACCTGGACGACCTCGTGGGATCCGGCGCCGACCGCCCGGGGCGCAGCCGTGTCCGCCTCGGGGGCTTCCTCGACGACGCGGGCGGGTTCGACGCGGCGTTCTTCGGGATCAGTCCGCGCGAGGCCCTGGCGATGGACCCCCAGCAGCGCCAGCTCCTGGAGGTCTCCTGGGAGGCGGTCGAGCGGGCCGGGATCGGCCCGGCGTCGCTGCGCGGCAGCCGCACCGGGGTCTACACCGGGGCCATGAACCACGGCTACGGCCCCCGCCCGCACGAGGCGACCGGCGAGGTCGAAGGCTTCCTGCTCACCGGGGGTACCGGCGGGGTGCTGTCCGGCCGGGTGGCCTACACGCTCGGGCTGGAGGGGCCCGCGGTCACGGTCGACACCGCGTGCTCGTCATCGCTGGTCGCGGTGCACCTGGCCGCTCAGGCGCTGCGCGGCGGCGAGTGCGCGCTCGCCCTCGCCGGCGGCGTCGCCGTCATGGCCCATCCCGGCATGTTCACCGAGTTCTCGCGGCAGCGCGGGCTGGCCCCCGACGGCCGGTGCAAGCCCTTCGCCGCCGGAGCCGACGGCACGGCGTGGGCGGAGGGCGCGGGCGTCCTCGTGCTGGAGCGGTTGTCGGACGCCCGGCGCAACGGGCGCCGGGTCCTGGCGGTGCTCCGCGGCAGTGCCGTCAACCAGGACGGCGCGTCGAACGGCCTCACCGCCCCCAACGGCCCCTCCCAGGAGAAGGTGATCCGCCAGGCGCTCGCCGGCGCGGGGCTCGCGGCGGCCGACGTCGACGCGGTCGAGGCGCACGGCACGGGCACGGCGCTGGGGGACCCGATCGAGGCCACGGCTCTGATCGCCGCCTACGGGCGCGGACGCGACGCGGGCCGCCCGCTCCGGCTGGGGTCGCTGAAGTCCAACATCGGGCACGCGCAGGCGGCGGCGGGCGTGGGCGGGGTCATCAAGATGGTCCAGGCCCTGCGCCACGACCTGCTCCCGGCGACCCTGCACATCGATGAGCCCACGCCCCACGTCGACTGGTCGGGCGGGTCCGTTGAGCTGCTGCGCGAGGGGACGCCCTGGCCGAAGGGGGACCGGCCGCGCCGCGCGGGGGTGTCGTCGTTCGGGATCAGCGGCACCAACGCCCACGTCGTCATCGAGGAGGCACCGGAGGCCGATCGATCCGGCGCGGCGCCCCCAGCGGACCGGACGGTGCCGGGCGCGGCCGGTCCGGCCCGGGCGGGCGCGCCGCGGGCGCCCGCCCCCGCCCCGGCGGAAGGCGCCGCCCCCGAGGGCGGAGATCGCGTGCTGCCCTGGGCGCTCTCGGCGCGCAGCGCCGCCGCGCTGCGAGAACAGGCCGCCCGGCTGCGCGACGCGGTCCGCCGCGGCCCCGCGGTCGGGAACGCCGACATCGGCCACGCGCTCGCGGTGTCGCGGTCGGCTCTGGAGCACCGTGCCGTCGTCGTGGCGCGCGACCGCGCCGGGTTCCTCGACGGCCTCGACGCCCTGGCGCGCGGGGTTCCGGCGGCCGGGGTCGTCACATCGCGGCCGGACCGGCCGGAGGGCGCCCGCGCGCCGGCGCGCCGCGCCCCGGTGTTCGTCTTCCCCGGCCAGGGCGCGCAGTGGACGGGAATGGCCGCCGAGCTGGCCGGCGCGTCCCCGGTGTTCCGCGCGGCCATGGCGGAGTGCGCCGATGCGCTGGAGCCCCACACCGGCTGGTCGCTCATGGACGTGGTCCGGGGCGGCGGCGACGCTCCGTCCGCGCAGCGGGTGGACGTCGTCCAGCCGCTGCTGTGGGCGGTCATGGTCGCGCTGGCCCGCGAGTGGCGCGCGCTCGGCGTCGAGCCGGCCGCGGTGATCGGCCACTCCCAAGGCGAGGCCGCCGCGGCGGTCGTCGCCGGCGCGCTGTCGGTGGCGGACGCCGCCGCCGTGGTGGCGCTGCGCAGCAGGGCGGTCCGCGACCGTGCCGGGCCCGGGGCGATGGCATCGGTACCGCTGCCGGCCGGCGCCGTCGAACGGCTCCTGCGCGACCTGCCCGGCGGCCTGCACATCGCCGCCTACAACGGCCCCGCGGCCACCGTCGTCGCGGGGGCCCCGGGCACGGTCGCCGCGCTGGTGGCGAAGTGCGCCGCCGAAGGGGTCGCGGCGCGCGCCATCGACGTCGGCTACGCCTCGCACACGCCGCACATGGAGCACCTGCGCGACGACATCGTCGGCCCGCTCGCGCACATCGCCCCGACCCGACCGTCGGTCCCCTTCGTCTCCACCGTCACCGGCGCGCCGGTCGACGGCCCGGATCTGGACGCCGGGTACTGGTTCGGCAACCTGCGCCGCCCGGTGCGGTTCGCCGACGGCGTCCGTTGCCTGGCGGCATCGGGGCACGACCTGTTCATCGAGGTCAGCCCGCACCCGGTGCTCACGGTCGCCATCGAGGGGCTGCTGGAGGAGGCGGGGGCCCCCGGGACCGCCGTGGCGTCGCTGCGCCGCGGCGAGGGAGGCCGCGCACGGCTGCTGGCGTCGGCCGCCGAAGCGTTCGCGCAGGGCGCGGACGTCGACTGGGCCGTTCCGTTCGCCGGATGCGGTGTCCAACGCGTGGACCTGCCCGTCTACCCCTTCCAGCACGAGCACTACTGGCTCTCCGGGCCGGCGGCCCCCGGCGATCCCGGATCCCTGGGAGTGGCGGCGGCCGACCATCCGCTGCTGGGCGGCGTGCTGCGCCTCGCCGACGGCGGAGGCACCGTCTTCACCGCCCGGCTCTCCCACCGGACCCACCCCTGGCTGGCCGATCACCGGGTGGCGGGCACCGCGACACTGCCCGCCACCGCGCTCGTCGAACTCGCCACCCGCGCCGGCGACCGCGTGGGCGCCGGCTACCTCGACGAACTCGTGGTGGAGGCGCCGCTCATCCTGCCCGAGCAGGGAGCGCTGCAGATCCAAGCCGTCGTGGAGCCGCCCGGCACCGCGGGGCGGCGCGCCTTCACCGTCCACGCCCGCCCGGACGGCGACGAGCACGAGCCGTGGCTCCGGCACGCGTCGGGCACCCTGGCCGGGGGACCGCGTCCACCGGCGCGGCCCATGGCCGAGTGGCCGCCGGCCGGCGCCGAGCCGATCGACGTCGACGCGGCCTATGACACCCTCGCCGACCGGGGATACGGGTACGGCCCGGCCTTCCGCGGGCTGCGCGCCGCGTGGCGGCGCGGGACCGAGGTCTTCGCCGAGGTGGCCCTGCCCGAGGGGCAGCGCGCCGCGGCGCCGGCGTTCGGCCTGCACCCCGCCCTGCTCGATGCCGCCCTGCACCCGCTGCTCCTGGCCTCCGACGCGGGCCGCGACGGGACCGTGCGGCTCCCGTTCGCCTGGGGCGGGGTGCGCCTGCACGCGGAGGGCGCGACCGCCCTGAGGGTGCGCTGGTCGCCGGCCGGTGCCGCCGGCACGGCGGTGGAGGCCACCGATCCCGCCGGGACCCCGGTCCTGTCGGTGGACGCGATGGTCGCGCAGCCCGTCGCACGGGACCGCCTCGCCGTGCGCGCGCGCACGGGCGACGCGCTCTTCGGGGTCGACTGGATCGCCGCCGCACTGCCCGACCCGCCCGATACCCCTGTCTGCGCCGCCATCCGCATGGGCCGGCCGCCCGCGGCGGCACCGGTCTCCGCAGCCGTGCCGGAGGTGGCGCGGACGTGGTTCCCGCCGGCCGCCGGCCCCGGTCCGGCCGCCGGGCGGCGGCACCCGCCCGAGTCCGCGTCCGGCGCGCTCGCCGGCATGCCCGTCCATGCCGACCTGTCCGCTCTCCGCTCCGCCGTGGACTCCGGGGCGCCGGCGCCCGGCCTCGTGGTGGTCGACTGCCGCGGGGCGCTCGTGCCGAGCCATGACACCGCTGCCGCCGCCCATGTGGTCCTCGGCCGGCTGCTGGAGCTGGTGCGGTCGTGGACCGCCGACCCCCGGTTCGGGGAATCGCGGCTGGCGGTCCTCACCAGCGGGGCCGTGGCCGCGGCCCCGGGCGACAGCGTCCCGGAACTCGCCCAGTCCCCGGTGTGGGGGCTCCTGCGCTCCGCGCAGATCGAACACCCCGGGCGGTATGTGCTCATCGACACCGATGCCACCCCCGAATCCCGGCGGACGCTGGTGCGAGCGGCCTTCGGCGGCGAACCGCAGGTCGCGCTGCGCCGCGGATCGGCGCTCGTCCCCCGGCTGGCCCGGGTGGTGGCGGACGAGCTCGTCCCCGCCGGCCACGGCGGCGGTCCGTGGCGGCTCGACACCGCCGCACCCGGCACCCTGGACGCGCTGAGGCTGCTCCCCGCCCCGGAGGCCGGGGCCCCGCTCGCCTTCGGCGAGGTCAGGATCGCCGTTCGGGCCGCCGGGCTCAACTTCCGCGATGTCCTGATCGCGCTCGACATGTGCCCGGGTGAGAAGGACATGGGCAGCGAGGGCGCGGGGGTGGTGATCGAGACCGGCCCCGGGGTGACCGGTCTGGCCCCCGGCGACCACGTCATGGGGCTCTTCGACCGCTCCTTCGGGCCGGTGGCCGTCGCCGATTGGCGGACGATCGTGCGCGTCCCCGAGGGGTGGACGTTCGCCGAGGCCGCCGCGGTGCCCGTCGTCTTCCTGACCGCCTACCTCGCGCTCGTGGACATGGCCGGGCTGCGCCCGGGGGAGACGGTGCTCATCCACGCCGCCGCCGGCGGCGTGGGCACCGCGGCCGTTCAGCTCGCCCGGCACCTGGGGGCCGAGGTCTACGCCACCGCCCACCCCGACAAGTGGGACACCCTGCGCGCCATGGGGATCGACGACCGCCATATCGCGTCGTCGCGCACCCTCGACTTCGAGCGGCTGTTCCGCGGAGCGACGGACGGGCGCGGGGTCGACGTCCTGCTCGACGCGCTGTCCGGCCCCTTCGTCGACGCGTCCCTCCGGTCGATGGCCCCCGGAGGGAGGTTCGTGGAGATGGGCAAGACCGACGTCCGCGACCCCGGGGCGGTCGAGGCCGCCCACCCGGGCCTGCGGTACCGGGTGGTCGACCTGCCGCGCGTCTCCCCCGATCGGATCCGCTCGGCCCTGGCCTCGGTGATGTCCCTGTTCCAGCAGGGCGCGCTGACACCGCCCAGGATCACGGCATGGGACATCCGCCGCGCGCCCGAGGCGTTCCACCATCTCCAGCAGGCGCGCCACACCGGCAAGGTCGTGCTGACGGTGCCGCGCCCGCCCGACCCCTCCGGGACCGTCCTGGTCACCGGCGGCACCGGCACGCTCGGCTCGCTGGTCGCCCGCCACCTCGTCGAAGAGCACGGCATCCGGCACCTGCTGCTGACCGGGCGGCGCGGGGCCGAAGCGCCGGGGGCGGCGGAGCTGCGCGCCGACCTCGGCCGCCTGGGCGCGCGCGTGGAGGTGGCGGCGTGCGACATCGCCGACCCGAAGGCGCTGTCGTCCCTGCTCGACACCGTCCCGCCGGAACACCCGCTGACCGCTGTGGTGCACGCCGCCGGAGTACTCGACGACGCCACCATCGCGTCCCTCAGCACCGACCGCCTCGACCGCGTCCTGCGCCCCAAGCTCGATGCGGCACTGCACCTGCACGATGAAACCGCGGGGCGCGACGTCGCGGCCTTCGTCCTGTTCTCCTCGGCCGTCGGGGTCCTGGGCGGTGCCGGGCAGGGCGGCTACGCCGCCGCCAACACGGCGCTCGACGCCCTCGCGCATCACCGCCACGCCCGCGGCCTGCCCGCGACCTCGCTCTCCTGGGGACTGTGGGCACAGGCCAGCGGCATGACCGGGGCCATGACCGCGGCCGACCGCGACCGGCTCGCGCGCGGCGGGATCGGCCTGCTGTCCACGGAACGCGCGCTGGCCCTGCTGGACACCGCACTCCTGCTCCAGCGCCCGCACCTGGTCCCGCTCCGGCTGGACGCCGCGGCCGCCGCCGGCCAGGTCCCGGCCGTGCTCAGCGGACTCCTGGGCGGCGCGCGCGCCCGCTCCCTCGTCTCCGCCGCCGATGTCGCGCGGACGGATCTCCCGGGGCGGCTGGCGGCCCTCGTCGGGCCCGAGCGTGAGCGGATGCTGCTGGACCTCGTGCGCGAGCAGGCGGCACGGGTACTGGGCCACGGCGGGCCCGACCACGTGCATCCGGACCGGCCGTTCTCCGCGGGCGGGTTCGACTCCCTGACCTCGGTCGAGTTACGCAACAGGCTCAGCGCGGCCACAGGGCTGCGGCTGTCCCCGACCCTGCTGTTCGACCACCCGACACCCGCGGCGGTGAGCCGCGAGCTCCTCGCGGGTCTGCTGCCCGGCGGCACCGCTGCCGGCGGAGCCCCGGCACCCGCGGGGGCGACGAGCGCCCGCGCCGGCTCCGCGGCGCCCGCCGGCGGAGCCGGGCCCGGTCTGGCCGACGCCCGGCGGGCGCTCGACTCCATCCCCCTCGACCGGTTGAAGGCGTCCGGACTGCTGGACGCACTGCTGGAACTCGCCCGGCCCAAGGAGGACGCGCCGGAGCGGGCGCGCCGGCCGCACGATACCGATACGGGGGCGATCGACGCGATGACCATCGACGACCTCGTCCACCTGGCGCTCGACCGCGCGGACGGAACCGCCGCGCACGAGGTCGCCGGGCCCACCGGTCGGCACGCACGTGCCGACCCGGCCGATCCGGCCCGCCCCGCCGACGCGGTGGCCGCCACGGACATCGGAGCCTCCGGAGGAGACGCATGACCGCGGAGGACCCCCGGCTCGTGGCCGCGCTGCGCGCGGCGCTGAAGGAGGCCGAGCGGCTGCGCCGCTACAACCGGCGGCTCGCCGACCGCGCGCACGAGCCGATCGCCGTCGTGGGGATGGCCTGCCGCTTCCCCGGCGGCGCCGACTCCCCGGAGGGGCTCTGGCGGCTGGTCGCCGACGAGTCCGACGCCGTCGGCGACTTCCCCGGCGACCGCGGGTGGGACCTGGACGGGCTGATCGACCCCGACCCCGAGACCCCCGGGAGCACGTATGTGCGGCGGGGCCACTTCCTGGACGACGCGGGCGGGTTCGACGCGGGCTTCTTCGGGATCGGTCCGCGTGAGGCGCTGGCGATGGACCCCCAGCAGCGGGTGCTGCTGGAGGTGTCGTGGGAGGCGCTGGAGCGGGCGGGGATCGTGCCGGGCGCGCTGCGCGGCAGCCGGACCGGGGTGTTCACCGGCGTGATCGCCCAGGAGTACGGCGTGCGGATGCATGAGGCGACCGGTGACCTCAAGGGGACGGTGCTGCCCGGGAGCATGTCCAGTGTGGCGGCCGGACGCGTCGCCTACACGCTGGGACTGGAGGGTCCGGCCATAGCGCTCGACACCGCGTGCTCGTCGTCGCTGGTGGCGATCCACCTGGCCTGCCGGTCGCTGCGGGCCGGCGATTGCGGCCTGGCTTTGGCGGGCGGGGCCACCATCATCACCGCCCCGGGCGTGTTCACCGAGTTCGCGCAGTTGAGGGGCCTGGCGCCCGACGGCCGGTGCAAGCCCTTCGCGGCCGCCGCCGACGGCACGGGGTTCGCCGAAGGCGCGGGGGTACTGGTGCTGGAGCGGCTGTCGGACGCCCGGCGCAACGGGCGCCGGATCCTGGCGGTGATCCGGGGCACGGCGGTCAACCAGGACGGTGCCTCCAACGGGCTGACCGCGCCGAGCGGGCCGGCCCAGGAACAGGTGATCCGCCAAGCGCTGGCCGACGCCGGGCTGGAGCCCGGCGACGTCGACGCGGTCGAGGCGCACGGGACGGGCACCACGCTCGGCGACCCGATCGAGGCGCGCGCGCTCTTGACCGTCTACGGGCAGGACCGGCCGGCCGACCGCCCATTACGCCTCGGGTCGGTGAAGTCGAACATCGGCCACACGCAGGCCGCCGCCGGGGTGGCCGGGGTCATCAAGATGGTCATGGCCCTCCACGACGGCCGGTTGCCGCGCAGCCTGCACGTGGACCGGCCCTCGCCGCACGTGGACTGGTCGGCGGGCGCGGTCGGCCTGCTCACCGAGTCCCTGCCCTGGCCCGACACCGGCCGCCCCCGCAGGGCCGGTGTCTCGTCGTTCGGGATGAGCGGCACCAACGCCCACGTCATCGTCGAACAGTCGCCCGGCCCCGCACCCGCACCCGCCGCAGGCGGTCCGGAGGCCGTGCCCGCGTTCGCGGCGCCTCCCGTCGTATGGCCGGTATCGGGCCGGAGCGCGGAAGCGCTGCGCGCCCAGGCGCGGCGGCTGGCCGCGCACGTGGAGACCGGGTCCGCCGCCGCGGATCCCCGGGACATCGCCCGCGCGCTGGGCGCCACGCGCTCGCACTTCGCCCATCGTGCCGCGGTGTTGCCGGGTGGGGGTGGTCTTGTTGCGGGGTTGGGTGCGGTGGCGGGTGGTGTGGAGCATCCGCGGGTGATCCGTGGAGAAGCGGCCGGCGGCGGGCCGGTGTTCGTGTTTCCGGGGCAGGGGGCGCAGTGGGCGGGGATGGCGTCGGGGCTGTTGGAGGCGTCGCCGGTCTTTCGTGAGGGGATCGAGGCGTGTGCGGAGGCGTTGGCTCCGCATACCG